>JADJKB010000021.1:0-352175 GCA_016706225.1 Myxococcales bacterium | reverse complement strand
CTGCTCAGGCGCCGGGCCCGGCGGCGACCGCGGTCCTGAATTCGACCCGGGGAGCGAGTGCTCCCGCCACGCACTTTCCCGCCGGCGCGGCGGCGTGCGATTGGTGCGTCGATGGAAGATCAGACGCCGGACGAGCGCAGCCTCGAGGAGCGCATCGACAGCGGTGACGTTGCAGCGATCCAGTCCCTCCTCGAGGGGCTGCCCCCCGAAGACGTCAGCTACGAGCTTGGGCGCATCGGGGCGGATGACCTGGCGCGTTTGATGGAGCTGCTCTCGTCATCGGATCCGGAGCTCGCCGCCACGCTGATGGAGCGCCTGCTCGACACCCAGGCGGCGACCCTGATCAGCGTGATGCCGCCGGCGGCGGCGGCGGCCATCGTCGAGGCGATGGACTCGGATGATCGCGCGGACATCCTGTCCGGGATCGACGACGACCGGCACACGCAGGAGATCCTCGCGCTGCTCGACCCAAGTGAGGCCGCGGATCTTCGCCGCTTGGTGCAGTACCCCCCGGACACCGCGGGTGGGCTCATGATCACCGAGTACCTGGCGCACCCGTCGACTCGCACCGTCGCTGAGGTGCTCGACGATCTGCGCACCAACGCCGAGCGGTATGCCGAGTTCGACGTGCAGTATCTGTACGTCACGCAGGGAAGCGGGGAGCTGGTGGGGGTGCTGCGCCTGCGCGACCTCGTTCTCACCCCCGGTGACCGGGACATTGCGTCGATCATGATCGAAGACCCGGCTCGGGTTCAGGTGACGGACAGACCCCAACAGCTGGACGCGTTCTTCGACGACCACGCGTTCTTCGCCGCGCCGGTGGTGGACGCCGCCGGTGGCCTGGTGGGGGTGGTGCGCCGCGCGGCGGTCGAGGCCGCGCGAGCCGAGAAGGCAGACCGTACCCTGCTCGCCTTCGGCGGTATCATCGGCGGCGAAGAGCTGAGAGCGATGCCGTTTGGCCCGCGTGTGCTGAGAAGGCTCGCGTTCTTGTGCCCGAACATCGCCCTGAATCTGATCGCCGCGAGTGTGGTGGCCATCTACGAGCCGACCATCGCGGCGGTGACCGCGCTGGCCATCTTCCTACCAATGCTCAGCGACATGAGCGGCTGCGCCGGCAATCAGTCGGTCGCCGTGAGCATCCGTGAGCTCTCGCTCGGTGTGCTCAAACCCACGGACGTGCTGCGGACCCTGGGCAAGGAGCTGGGCGTGGGCGTCGTCAACGGGCTCGTGCTCGGCGCGTTGCTCGGGGCCATCGCCTGGGTCATGCGCGGCGGGCAATGGCCGCTGATCGGTGTGGTGATCGGCGGAGCGATGGCGATCAACAGCGTGGTTGCCGTGTCAATCGGCGGGACCGTCCCGCTCGTGCTGCGGCGCTTCGGCATCGACCCGGCGCTGGCAGCGAGCCCGATCCTGACGACTTTCACCGACCTGTGCGGGTTCTTCCTCACGTTGCGGCTGGCCACGGCGATCTTGCTCTGAGAAGCAAGTTCAGAAATTTCACAGGAAGTCGGAAGGGCAGAGGGATTGGATTTGAGCGTGGCTTGGCAAAATCGGCGGCGATTTCGCGGGCTGGGTTTTCGAACACTACGGGGTTGCGGCTCGTGCTCGGATTGGCAGCCCGAGGTGCGCAACCCTGCGCGTCGCTCTCACATCTTTCTCGGTGACCGGCGAGTGCTCGTCGCACACCGCCACCATCGCTGATAGGCTTGCGCGTGCGGGGTGCGTCGGTCATCTCCGCGGGGAGCGGCGTCATGAGGCGGTTACACGTGGCTCGAGTCAAGCCGTCGAGAGCGGTTTTACAGGGAAATTTCGGGGGGGGGCAGCACTTCCGGACGCGCGTTCACACGCTGGCTCATCGCGGCAACGCTCATTTTCGCCAGCGTCATGACCAGCGCTCGCGCTGACGCCGGCAAGACCACCGGCGGAAGCCGGGTCTGGGAGCTACCGCGCTCACCGTTCGTTCCGCATCGAGCGACGCCGTCGGCCCTCGAGTGCGAGATCGACGAAGACGATGACGGGCTCGACGACGAGATCGAGGGACTGCTTGCCGAGCGCTTCGTGCCAGTCCTTCGGTTTGCGTCGGGCGAGCCGGCACGCCTGTCCGGTGCGCAGTTCCCCGGAGGGCAGGAGCCCTTCGTCGCGTTCAACGCCTCGCCCCGCCGGGAGAGCGGCACGCTCGTCGTCGAGATCACCTACGCGACGCTCTATGCACGCGATGGGGGCTACTACGATCACTTCCCGTTCGGCCAGGGGACGAACGCGCATCCGGGTGACAGCACGAGCCTGACCGTTGTGGTCGAGCTCACCGAGAAGCCCGACGGGCGCTGGGTGGCCGAGCTCGTCTTCGTGAGCGCAGGCGGGATACAAGTGTGGTGGCGCGACTTCGCCGGATCCGACGACCCGGTGCCGAAATGCGTCTTGGATGAAGACTCCGACTACATCGTGTACCGCAAGTACGTGTGCGCGCCGGCCTTCCAAGTCGAGACCCTCGCGCTCGATCCGGACGGCCATCCGATCGTGCTTTCGTCGTGGGGCAAGCATCACTACTACCTCAACGTCATCCCGTATTTCGTCGAGCGCTACTGGGAAGACTGCAGCGGGAGCCTGGTGTTTGGCTGCTGGACTCCGATCAAGATGTGGGACCAAGTCGACGGGACAGGCGCTTCGGTCCCTCCCGTGCTCAAGATGCACTACCCGCTCACCACTTCGCCGCTCGTGTTCAGCAACGTGGGAGACCTTCGCGGCCCCGGCAACGCCGTAGGCGAAGACTGGGTCAGCGCCTGCGCGTCTGCGAAGTTGGTCCACGACCTCGCGTGCAACTGCGCTCCCGCCGCTGGGACGACCTGCCCGCCGAAGCCTCCTGCCGATGCTTGCCTGGCTCTCGCCGAGCGGGTGGGGCTCTGTGCGTTTCCTCCTTCCGGCATCGACACGGCACCGTACGGTCCCCCAGGGAACTGCCGAGACCGCAAGAACCCCGCGGGCGCGCCTCACTCCTCGAAATTCATCGGAAACATCAGCTCGATCTATTTTGGATCGTCTTTTCTGAGCGGTAACCTCTTCTGCGGCGGCTTGTTCGAGAACGGCTGCGAGTCCACCCCACTTCCCCAGATCGTCGGTCGCAAAGGCGCCAAGAACCTCGACACTGACGACGACGGCTCCTTCAACTTCGAGGACCTCTGCCCGACGCAGCCCTCGGCGACGTTCGATCACTCCGATCCGGACGGGGACGGCGTCGGCAAGGCGTGTGACCCGAACCCCAACTACCGGGACACGTGGATCGGGAAGGGCTACGCGACCCACAACCTGCGCGCCTACGCGCCAGCGCCGGGGCTGCTCGAAGATCCGAAGCGCCGCGGGTGGCTCGACACGGACCAGGACACGGTCACGAACGGAGCCGACTTCTGCCCAGCCACCCCGGGCGGCTCCGCCGACCAGCTCCCAAACTGGAACCTCTGGGCCGAAAAATCAGTGTTCGTGAGCGACACCGGCAACGCGAGCTACGGCGCCTACGACGACGACGGGAAGGACCTCTCGCCTTACCGGCCGCGCCCGAACGACACCGGATTCATCGAGCGCGGCTCGCTCTGCGATCCATACGAGAACGCCAAGATCTGGCAAGAGCCGGCCTACGCCGGTCTGGTGACGGGCGACGTCTGCCAGCAATTCACGCAGTTCGGGGAGTCGAAGATCCGGGTCGACGCGGTCCCCCTCCGCGGCGTGAGCTCGAACGATCTCGCCTTCAGCGGTAAGACCTACGCGCAGCGCCTGGAGGAGGCAAAGAAGCACGGCGCGGCCGTGCGCGTGGACCCGCGCCGCTGCGCGTGCAGCGCGTTCGACAAGAGCCCGGCGGTCAGGGAGGTGGTGTGCTTCAATGAGCAGACGGGCGAGTGCCCGCGGGCGTCGCCGCTACCGCAGCAACTGAACACCAATCGGAGCTGGTTCCCTCAGGAGTATCCCAATTGCGCGCGGAAGACCGACATCGTCAGCGGGGTCGCAGTGGACCACTGCATTCCGTTTACGACCACCGCGCCCGTCGCCGCCTCCGCCTTCTGCCCGCCCGGCTAGACCTGCCCCAAGGTCCCCGGGGACCTGACCCCCAAAGTCTACCACCTGGGCTGGGAGTGGATCACCGAGCGCACGAATTACCCCGGGCACTTCCGTCCCGAGTGGTTCGAGCTCGGGCAGGGCGCGTTCGGCGGCAGCTACGCGAAGTCGACGGTGGGGTTCACCTTCGCGACGCGCACCTTCCTGGACGGCGTCATCCCTGGCACGAGCTTCCCCCAGGACAGCGACGTCTTCGCGCCGAAGGCAAAGACCTTCAACCGCCCCGTGGGCCAGCACGCCGACGTGGATCCTTGGATCCGCTCCAACGATCCGACGAAATCCGAGAGCAAACTCTCGGCTCAGGACAAGCTCCGCCGCACGGGCAGCCTCCGCACGCACTTCAGCGAATCGTTCGCGCAGCCGTCCGAACCCCACCTCGGCCTCAACAAGAACATCCCGAGCGAGTGCAACCACATCTACGGGACACCTCAGGACCAGTCGGTCTGGCTCATCCCGTACAGCAAGTGCATCCCCATCGAGAAGTGCTTCGACCCGCTCGGCGCGGCGTTGCGCGCGGTGGTGAAGAGCACCGTCGACCCGGCCGCGGTGAAGGTCGTCGAGCTCGCCTCGGGGCTGACCCAGGCCGTGCAGGTCGTGCAGCCGGACGGTGGGCTCGCTTCCCTCGACTGCCTCATCAGCAACTGCGGACCGCCCGAGGTCAGTGCGGGCTGGCAGATCACCGCGCTCCCTGCCGGCCCTGACGATGCGGGTTTCCCGCGGCTCGTGGCCGCTGCCAGCGCTCGCCTGCGCTCCGACGGCTTCTCCGACGCGCTCGGCGATCGGATTTGGATCCTGGCCCCAGTCGGTGTCGATGAGAGCGTCGTCGTCTACTCGGTGGTTGGATCGGCGAGCGCGCCCGCGGGCACTTCCCGCGCGGACTTCTTCCTTGGCTCCGAGGACGGCGGCACGTCGTGGCGTTCGGGGAGGAGCGGGCGGGAGCGCCTGCGTGGCTTCGCTCCTTCGATGTCGACGCGGCATCGTGGACGGAGATCGCACTCCCCGCCGCTCTTCCGGCGCGCGCCAATGCGGCCTACGTGCTGCGCGAGCACGGCCTCTATCGCGCAGGCGGCGAATCGAGCGCCGCGCTCGCGAGCGACGTCATCGCCATCGACTGGCGCAGCGGGCACTTCGAGACCGTCGTCCCCTCCGGGCAGCTCCCGGCACGCGCTCGCCCTGTTCTGAGCTGGGACGTTCAGGGCGAGGGCCTGATCTACGGCGGCGGTGTCGGCGCGGACGGCGCTGCCCACGCCGATCTGTGGTCGCTGCGAGCGGGGCATGGCGTGGCCGAGCGCCTCGTGGCAGATAAAACGCCGGTGGCGCAGGCGCTCGATCCGAGCGGGCTCGTTCTCGCCAGCGGCTTCACCGGCGAGGCGATCTGGTGGAGCGCACCGGGCTACGTCGCGGGTACGGGCGTCGTGCACTCCGTGCGACGCTCGGAGTTCGGGGGCTGGGTCGAGGCCGACATGGCGACCAAAGAGGCGCGCGCTCGCACTTGCGCCGACGGCTCGATCGCCCGTCGCTGCGCGAGCGGCGGCGACTGGTGGCGAACGCCTGGTGCCGCCTGCGCCGCTGGCACCTGCGAGCTCGGTCGCACCGAGCAGGCCGCCGCTTCGCTCGTGCTCCCCGGTGCCGCGGCGCGCGACATCGCGCTCGAGCACTCGACGCTCTGGATCGCTCGCGGCCAGAAGCTCGAGCGCTGGTCGCTCCTCGAGCAGGGTGGCGCCGCGCTCGTGGCCAGCGTCGACCTGAGCGCACCGATCACCGCGATTGCGGTGCGCGACAACGTCGTCCTCGCGGCCACCGCAAAGCAAGTGGCCAGAGTCGCCATGGTGGACGGAGCCCTTCAGGTGCTCCAGAGCGGGATTGCGATCTGCCGGACCGAGAGCATCGCCAGCGTCGGGCTCCGCGGCTGGCTCGTCGCCACCTCGGACGGCGCTGCGCTACTCCAGCCCAACGACACTGGCGCGCTCGGGGTTGCGAGCGAGATCGAGCTCGCGATGGTCAAGGGAAAGTGGAGCGCGACTGCGCCGAAGAAGAGCGGAAAGCAGTGCACGCTTCCGCCGGCCGCGGGGGGCGCGGGTGAAGACCTCCCGTCGCGCGTGACCTTCGACGGGAAGCACGTCGAGCTCGCGCACGGCAACGACGTCTTCCGGCTGACCTGGGATGCGTCCGGACAACTCTCGCTCTTGGACGTCACCAGCGTGACCGGCAAGGTCCTGGACCTTCGCGCCACTTCGGATCGCGTGTACGTGGTCGGGAAGCACCCGCACCAGAAGACGGATCTCGGGGTCCTCCTCCTCGGCGCCGCGATGACGCTCGATGGACAACACGACGTCGCCGACTGGGTCGAGAGCGAGCAGAGCGGCCCCTACCGCGCGCGCGTCACGCCTAGCGGCGGCGTGGAGGTGGCGTGGCTGGCACAGTAGCCATCGCGCGCTTGCTTGGCGTCGCGCTTGGGGGCGCGGCCGTTCTGACATTGGCGCGCAGCTTCGGCAGCTGCTCGAGTCCGGCAGAGAGCACGTCGCCAAAGCCGGACGCAGCACCCGACGTCGATGCCGCGAGCGAGACGGGAAAGCCGGATGTGGAGCTCGACTCGCCTCCCGATCACCCGACGCCACCCTGGGATCCGGTGTGGCACGACACGAAACCGGCGTCGTTCGAGGTCGTGCCGCCCGGGCCTCGGCGTGCAAAGGGCTGTGGTGCGGGCTGCAAGGTGATTGCGGAAACGGAGCCCGAGGGCACTGGCCAGCGCCGCCCGCGTGCCGATGACGAGTGGGCGGTCTTTCAGGTCGTTCCGGGCGGGCGAGTGCATGCGGTGCACTTGAAGACGGAGACGGAGTACGTGGTCGACGATGGGAAGGGGTGGCCGGAGGGGGTCGCGGCAGGGGGCGGTCCGTCGGTCTCGAAGGACATGATCTTCTATACGGTGAGGACGTGGTGGGGGAGCCTGCGGATCGTCCGGTCGCTCACCACGGGCGAAGCCAAGATCGTCTCATCGAGCGACGGTTCTGCCGGAACCATCACGACGTCCTTCGCGCATCCATTCGCCTACTGGGAGATTGGCCCACCGGACGCCATCTACCGGTTCGACTTGCGTGATGGATCGCTCAAGTGGCTTCCCGGTGGCGGTGTATCATCATCGAGGGCGCGAGCAACGGCCTGGCGACGTGTGCCGGCGAAGGCTTCGTGGATCTGATCGACTTCGACAAGGGCACGACCATCAAGCTCGGCAGCAGCAAGTTCGAGGATATCGCCGGGAGCATTTCGCCGGATGGCAAGACCGCAGCCTGGATCGATACGCGCGATCCGGGCCAAAATGGAGCGGTTACGACGTATCTCGACCCCAGCGGTGGAGAGGTTTACATAAGAGACCTCGTGTCGGGGAACGACACGCGTCACGTGGGACTCTAACGAACCCCATCATTAAGTCGTTTCCTCGCTTGGTTGACGGCAGACTGGCTTGGCAGTCCTGGGCAGGCATCCCGACTCAGTTACCTGCGGATCACTTCATCTGGGAGCTCCCCGCGCCGGTATGGTTCAGCACCAACGGCACGAAGCCCGCCGCCTTGACGGACCCGTTGCGCCCGGTGGCGTTTCCACAACCCATCTCGTCTGGTGTCGTCGGAACCCTGTCACTGGCCAACGACGCTGGCTTCCTGGACACGTACCTCGTCCACATCGCGTGGCCGGCCGCAGCCGACGGAGGCTAGGTCGTGTCGGGCGGGACACGCAGGCGTGTAGATGCCATGTTGGCGAGCGTGTCGGCCCCGCGCTTGCCCGTACTGTACCAAAACTGGTCCGCGAAGAATCAAGCCGCATCCCGGTAGTAGTAGCGGAGCGTTCCACCGAGCCGCTCCCGACATCGAATCGTCCGCCCGCCGTTCGAGTTTGCGGGCGGCGCTTCGATCATCGAATTGGCATCGCCAACAGTCGTCTCGTTGAGCTGAAGGCGAAATCGAAGAGGCAGAAATTGCACAGGAAGTCGGAAGGGCAGAGGGATTGGATTTGAACGGAGCATGCCCCGGTCGTTCTGCCGTTCGCTGAGTCCCGCTAAATCTCGGTCCTTCCGTCTTCTTCCTGTGAATCCTCTGCGAAGCGAGAGGCCACCGGTCTCGCGCGGGGGGGCGGGCGGACCGCGCGGGGGAGCGCGACGGCTCACTTCGTCGGGGGCGTGCGGGTCTTCAGTGTGTCGATGGCATGCACTGGCGCCATGTCGCCCTTCATCAGGTGTGTGATGGCGGCGTAGACCATGCGCTGGGATTCGAGCAGCCCCTTGCCGGCAAAGGCGGGGGAGACCACCTCGAGCGTGTAGTGGCCGCCGCCTCCGCTGACCTCGGCCTTCGAGTCCGGGATATCCCGCTCGATGGCCTCGCGCAGCGCGTCGGTGACGGAGCCCTGAAAATCAGTGGGATGGGACGACATGGTTCGGCCTTCAGTAGCGCGGCAGTTTGGGATCGACGGTCTGGGACCAGGCGTCGACGCCTCCCGCCAGGTTGAGCACATTCGAGAATCCGGCAGCGAGCAACTGCTCCGCGACCGCCCGGCTGCGGATGCCGTGGTGACAGTAGAAAGCGACGGCTGCGCTCTTGTCGAGCTGCATCAGGAAAGCCTGCCCCTCGTCGTCGAGCGCTCGGTCCCCTGGAATGCTCGCGAGGGCGCGTTCACGCTCCGGCCTCACGTCGAACAGCAGCACCTTCTTCTCCGCCAGCAGGGCTGCGAGCGCTTGCGGTTCGATCTGCTTCACCCCCGCTGGCGCGTTGGGGTTCTCCAGCTTGAACCCCCCGCCGGTTGTTTGTTCGATGAAGTCGATCTGGAGTCCGTCGGCTCGTCGCGCAGTCGCGCGGTCGAGGTGGAGTGTGAGCCCCCGTGAGACCACCTCGATGTCGCCGGGCTCGCGCGGTCCGAAAAAGAGGTCGTTGCGAAAGTCGGCGCTGATCTTCAGCCTCAGGACGTCGTCGCCGGCGTCGCCGAGAACGCCGCGAAACGCACGCTCGGCGCCCTCACTCAGCGTGATGCTCGGCTGGGGCGGCGCGCTGTCGTCGACGCCGAGCAGCTTCGGCAGCTCACCCGCCGCGTGTAGCTCGCGCACGATGTCGCACCCGCCCACCAGCTCACCCGCCACGAACAGCTGAGGAATGGTCGGCCATTGGGAATACTCCTTGATGCCCTCTCGGAGCTCCGGCGACTCGAGCACGTTCACGGTCTCGTAGCTGGGCACGAGGTCGTCGAGCATCTGCACGACCTGGGCTGAGAACCCACACTGGGGAGCGCCGCGCGTTCCCTTCATGAATAACAGGACGTGGTGGGTGCTCACCAAGTCGGAGATCTGCTGGCGTGTGGTTTCGCTGAGGGCCATGGGGTCTGGCTGCGTAGCACGCTTTCGACGGGGAGCCCCCAGGGCCGGTGCTGGCCCAGCTCGCCGGGGAGAACGCGCAACTTGGCGGCGGTCCCTGGGCGGCCGCGCTTCCCCATTTTCGCCGGGGTCCCGGCGTGCCAGAAGCTCTCTCATGAGCACCGAGAAGTACCGTCTGGTCACCCGCAGCGATTTCGACGGCCTGGTCTGCGCCGTCTTGCTGAAGGAGCTCGACATGATCGACGACATCCTGTTCGTCCACCCGAAGGACATGCAGGACGGCAAGGTCGAGGTCAGCGCTCGGGACATCTCGACCAACCTGCCGTACGTCGAGGGAGTGCACCTCGTCTTCGACCACCACCACAGCGAGATCCTGCGGGTGGGCAAGCGCGACAATCACATCTGCGACCCGAAGGCGGCGTCGGCGGCGCGTGTGGTCTACGACTACTTCGGGGGCAAGGCGAAGCTGCCGAATGTCGGCGACGACATCATGGCGGCGGTCGACCAGGGCGACTCGGCTCAGTACAGCGAAGCGGAGATCTTGCACCCGGAGGGCTGGGCGCTCTTGAACTTCCTGATGGATGCCCGGACGGGACTCGGCCGCTTTCGAGACTTTCGCATCTCGAACTACCAGCTGATGATGGCGCTGATCGACGCCTGCCGGACCCAGACCATCGAGCAGATCCTCGAGCTGCCCGACGTCAAGGAGCGCATCGACCTCTACCGGGAGCACGAGGAGAAGTTCAAGGCGCAGCTCCAGCGTTGCTCGACCGTGCATGACAACCTGGTCGTGCTCGATCTGCGGGATGAAGATCCCATCTACGCCGGTAACCGCTTCATGATCTATGCGCTCTACCCCAAGACCAACATCTCGATTCACGTGCTCTGGGGTAAACAGAAGCAGAACACGGTATTCGCGGTCGGAAAGTCGATCCTCGATCGCGGCTCGCGTACCGACATTGGCGAGCTGATGCTGACGTTCGGCGGCGGCGGGCACGTTGCCGCGGGCACCTGCCAGGTCGAGAACGACAAGGCGGCGGCCGTGCTGGACGAGCTCATCGAGCTGATCAACCAGGACGGTTGAGTCTCCTGGCGCGCGCCGCGCGTCGCGCCGCCGCCGCTCGCACCGCCGCTCCTGAGCTCGCGTTGATGCGTGCCCCCGCCGAGCGCGTCATGCTTCAGGTATGCAGCCCGTACTTCGCCGCCTCGCAGGGGTCACCCTCGGCGCCGCGCTCGGGTGCACCCCCGCCGAGCTTCCGCCCCTCGCGCTCGCGGCACGGGCTCCGCCGCGCACGACCCCCTCGCCTCCCCAGCCTACGCCGGTCGCGCCCACCCCCGTCGCATCGGCAGCCCCGCCCAACGCACCCTCCGATCCGCCACCTCAGCCCGCGCCCGCACCAAGCTACGAGCCCGGCGTCTTCGTGAGCGTGCAGGTCGCCGGTGACGCGGAGCTTGCCGTGGCGCACGGCCACCCGAGCGCGCGCCGCGCCATCGTGTATCTGCACGGCGCCTGCGGGGATCCCCGCGCTCCGCGCGCATGGTCGAGCGTGGCAGCCGAGCTCGGCACGTTGATCGCGCTCCAAGGCGATCGCTCTTGCGGCAAGAACGGGCGCCACTACTGGGGGCCCGACACCCGTCGCCTGGAAGCGCGCGTGCGCGCCGCGCTGGCGAGGGCAGGCGAGATCCGCGGGGACGCCTTCGATGCCAGCGACGTGGTGCTGATGGGATACTCACAAGGTGCGACGCGGGCACAAGAGCTTCACGCTGCCCAACGCGAGCGTTATCCCCGAGTCATCCTGGCGGGGATCCCGGTGGCGCCGTCGGCGCGGCACCTCGCCGGCGCGCACGCCGTCGCCATCCTCGGCGGACAGCTCGAGCTCACGACCCACATGCGCACCGGCTTATGGGCGCTCGAAGCCCACCACATTCCGGTTCGCTTCGATCTATTTCCGAGCGCAGCCCACGGCGAATTCGGGCCCGAGGCCGAGCGCGTGATGCGCGAAGCGTTCGCGTGGTTGCTCGCGCAGCCCTGACTTGCGTCGAGCACGCGCTCTCTCGCCCGACCTCTCTGTCACGTCAGCGCGCGACCCAGCGCGCCACGACGCCCGCCAGAGCTCCGGCCAGGATGTCGTCGGCCATGATGCCCACTCCCTTCGGCTCGAGGTGCTGGATCGCGTCGATGGGCCCTGGCTTCCAGATGTCGAACAAACGAAACAAAGCAACGGCGAGCAGCTCGGCTTTGACGCCCGCTCCCCGCGCGATGAGCAGCCCGAGGAGCACGCCGGCCACCTCGTCGACCACGACACTCTGAGGATCTTCCTCGCCGAGGCGCTCGGCCTCGCGGTTGGCGGCCCAGGTGCCCAGCGCGGTGATCAAGACCACGGTCGTTGCGTAAGGGATGGGCCCGAGCAGGCGCAACGCGAGGTGCAGAGGCAGCGCGCCCAGCGTCCCCACGGTGCCCGGTGCGACCGGCGAGCGCCCGCAGCCGAACCAGGTGGCAACCACACGGGCAATCAGAGCCGAATCCATGCGTGCCGCCGACGATACGCTCAGAGGTCGCCACGCAGAAGCCGAATCCTCGTTGGATCGACCACTTCGGCCGGGGCGCGAGCTTCCCGGTTGTCGCGGAGGCGCCGCTCACCCTACGCTCCGGCGACTCGAACAGGGGCCGCCCCCGCGCCGACGCGCCGGAGCGCGCAAGCACACCGCATGAACCGAACGACCTTCCGCTTCATCGCACCGCTCATCCCACTCGCGGCCTTGGGCGCCGTTGCCTGCAACAAAGACAAGAACGCCGGCGGCAGCGCCGAGACGCCGAGCACGGCGACGCCTGCTGCTTCGGGCGCACCCGCCGCGGCGGCGAGTCAGGATTTGCGCCCCGAAGATCCCGGAGCGCTGTGCAGCGCTGGCGAACGCAAGGTGTGGGCGAAGTGGGCGAACCGTCGCACGGGCATCACGCCGGTTCAGATGGGCGACAAACTCGCGCTCGGCGTGGCGGTGGGCAACAAACCCCGGGTGCTCGTGCTCGACAAACAGGGCAAGGGCGAGCTCATCAACGTCGCGATTGCCGACGGCTCGGATCTCGCCAAGGACATCCCAAAGAACGAAGGCAAACGCGACTTGCAGCGGGTGACCCCCTTCAAGGGCGCCGACGGCAAGGTCAGCGCGTACGCCGACTATCGCGACAAGTACGAGAACAAACGTCGGCGTATTGCCTGTGAGCTGGTGCAGAACAAGCAGGTCGTGCTCGCTTACGACGCCAAGCCGCTGATCGACTCGGACGCGAAGAAGAGCGACAAGAAAGAGCCGGCGAAGGAGGCAGCCAAGCCGGCAGAGTCTGCCGCTCCGGTCGCCGTCGCGCCGCCGTCGACCTCGACGGACCCAACGCGGCTCTCGGCTGGCAAGGCTCTGCGCGCATTGAGTCGGCTGAAACAACCCGGCTTGCGTGGCGATCCGACGGCGGCCGGCGGCGTTGCGAAGGCCGAGCCGGACAAACCCGCAGGCGCTCCTGCGCCGGAGGCCGGCAAGGCCGAGGCGGACAAAGGCGAAAAGAAGCCGGCTCTGCGCGAGATCCGCGATTGCCGCACCTTCGTCGACAAAGACGGCGACGTGTGGGGACTCGGCAGCGAGCTGCACGGCGAGCCCGAGAGCGACGATACGGTGAAGTGGAGCATGCGCCTCTTCGTTCAACCGAACGCCAGCGGCGGGTATTACATGCTCGACAAGGTGCCGCTGCCCAAGGAGCCGAAAGACCTCCACACCTGGGAGGCCCCGACCGCGGCCGAGCGCTCGGACGGCTCGATCTTGCTGGCGGCGCGCTATCGCGGCACGCTGGTCAGCTTCATCCTGAGCAGCGAGCACAAACCCACGGGCAAGGTGAAGAGTTACCGCGGTGGATGGCCGGGCATGGTCGAGCTCGCTCCGGATGGCTCGAACCTGCTGCTCCTGACCTCGTTCAAGGTGAGCGGCGACACCTACGAGCTGCGCATCGGCAAGATCGGGGACGGCCTGCCGACCAACCTCGACAAAGCCGTCTTCGACGGCATGGATGCGTCCTTGTCCGAGCCGAGCTTTGCGCTTGCAGGCAGCCAGCGCTGGCTGTCGGTGCACTCAGGCAAGCGTCGTGACGCACGTCTGATGGTGCTCCCGGTCGATGCCAACATGAAGGCAGTCGGCAAACCGTTCGAGGTGACGACCGGGTCGGGTGGAGTGGTCGAGTCCAGCCTGTTTGCCATCGATGGCGGCAAGCTCATGGCGGTCTACATCCAGGGCACCAAAGACGGCGACGAGCTCGTGAGCCAGGAGCTCACGTGCAACGTCAAGAGCTGAGGCCCGCTTGCCAAGCCCCATGTCGCAGCGACGCATCCCGGCGCTGAAGGACGTCATGACGCCCTTCCCGCATTTCATCGAGGTCGGCGAGGACACGCGCGCCGCGCGTGAGCTGATGCAAAAACATGGCATCCGGCACCTCCCCATCAAGAAGGACAGTGAGCTCGTGGGGGTCGTCACCGAGCGAGATCTGAAGATCGCCGCCGTCGTTTCCACGGCCGCCGGCGTCGAACAGGAGATCGCACTCCGCGAGCTGTGTGACACCGAGCCCTACGTCGTCGAGCTGCACGTGAGGATGGACGAGGTCGTGCGGGAGATGGCGCGCCGTCGCGTGGACTCCGCCATGGTAGTGCGGGACGGCCGCCTGGCGGGCATCGTGACCGCCACCGACGTGTGTCGTGCGTACGCTGAGCTGCTCTTGGCGCTCGATCCCCCGGCGGACGAACCGGCCTGATTTTCAACCGCCGGCGCGGGTCTCGAGCTCTTCCCAGCGTCCGAGCAGGTTGCCCTCGTCGCGCTTCGCCGCCTCCAGCTCTGCCAAGGTGTCTTTCACCTGCGCGGTCTCGGTGCGGAAGAACGCCGGGTCCGACACCTTGGCCTCGAGCTCTTTGACGAGAACCCCGGCCGCCTCGATGCGCTCGGGGAGCTTCTCCAGCTCGAGCCGTTCGGCGTAGCTCAGTCCCTTTTGTTTTGCGGGAGGCACGCTCGGGCTCGTTGCGGCCTTGGGTTTGTCGGGTGTGACCGCCGCCGCTGGCTCGGCGAGCTTGGTCTGGGCTCGCAGCCGGCGGTAGGTCTCGTAGTTGCCGGGGTGACGGACGACGCGGCCATCGCCTTCGAACACAAGGAGCGACGTCGCCACACGATCGAGAAACCAGCGGTCGTGGGTCACCACCAGCGCCGCGCCGTCGAAGGCCAGCAGCATTTCTTCCAGGGCGCTCAGGGTCGCCACGTCCAGGTCGTTGGTCGGCTCGTCCAGCAGGACCAGGTTGGTGGCAGTGCGCAGCACCTTGGCCAGCGCCACCCGCGCGCGCTCGCCGCCCGAGAGGGCGCCGACCTTTTTCCGCTGCTCGTGGGAGTCGAACAAGAACCGCTCCAGATAGCCGCGCGTGTCGAGCACCTGCCCGTCAATCTCGAAGCGCCCTTGATCGCCGATGTTGTCGAAGATGCTCTTGTCCAGTTCGAGCCCCGAGCGATCCTGATCGAAGTACGAAATCCGGGTGTTCTGGCCGACCGTGAGGCGTCCTGCGCTCGGTTCGAGCTCACCTGCGATGGCGCGCAGCAGCGTGGTCTTGCCGCTGCCGTTGACGCCGATGATGCCGACGCGCTCACCCTGCGGCAGATACAGCGTGAGATCGGAGATCAGCTTTCGACCGGCGACCTGCAGGTCCAGGTGCTCGAGCTCCAGCACGGTCTTGCCCGAGCGCGCCGCTTCGATGGTCAACAGAACGGTCTCGTCCGCGACCGGCGCCTTCACCGCCTTGGCGGCCTCGGCCCGGTCGATGCGCGCCTTTTGTTTGGTCGAGCGCGCCTTGGGCTGTCGGGCCAACCATTCGAGCTCCTTGCGCAGGAAATTCTGGCGGTTCTGGTGGGTGCGCTCCTCGTGAGCCATGCGGGTGGCTTTGGCCTCGAGGTAGGCCTCGTAGCCGCCGTCGTAGCTCGAGAGTGTGCCGCGATCGAGCTCGAGGGTCCGCGTGCACACACGATCGAGGAGGTAACGGTCATGAGTCACCAGCAGCACCGCACCCGGATACTCGTCGAGCAAGTACCGCTCGAGCCAGTCGATGGTCTCGACGTCCAGATGGTTGGTCGGTTCGTCGAGGATGGCGAGCGATGGGCGCGCGATCAGGATTTGCGCCAGAGCGACGCGGCGTTTTTCCCCGCCGCTCATGCTGCCGATGCTGCCGTCTTTGCGTACGATGCCGACGTGCCCGAGCATCGCCTCCACCTCGTGGTCGCGCTGCCAGCCTCCGCCGTGCTCGATCTCGTGTGCGAGCTCGGCGTGCTCCTCCAGGAGCTCCGGGCGCGGGTCGCTGGCGATCAGCTCGCCAAGCGCGTCGTAGCGGGTCTTGGCGCGCGCCCAGGCGGCCAGGCCTTCGGTCACGAGCTGACGCGCCGTGGCCTCGGCATCGAAAGTGGGAGTCTGAGCGAGATACCGAACCTCCGCGCCGCGACGCAGGGAGATCTCGCCCGAATCCACGGGCTCGAGCCCCGCGAGGACCCGGGCGAGGGTGCTCTTGCCGGTGCCGTTTCGACCCACGAGGCCCACTCGCTCCCCAGACGTGATGGTCAGGGTCGCTTCTTGAAACAAGGCGCGCTCCCCGAAGGACTTCGCGAGGCGTTGGGCGTTCAGAACGGGCACGGCGCGGCAGCGTAGCAGCGAATGCGCTCGTTCATGCGCTGGCCCCACACGCTCGCACTCTTCGGCGCTTCGAGCCCCGGTTCGGGGCGCTGGGCGAGGTCGCTCGGCGTTCTGGACGCTCGGCCATCGACGCTGGGCTCGCGGGGCGCTATTACCGAGGCGTCGTGGCGGAACGTGATCTCGAGGAGCGGGCCCTGCTGCTCTGGTTGGAAGGGCAGGAGCACCACATGCGCGGTGACTTCGCCCGAGCCGTCGAGCTCTACACGGAATCGCTGGCGCTCTGCCCGACCGCCGAGGCGTACACGTTCCGCGGCTGGGCCTATGCATTCCAAGATCGCCTCGACGAGGCCATCGAGGAGTGCAAACGCGCGATCGCCGTCGACCCGACGTTTGGCAATCCGTACAACGACATCGGGTCGTACCTGTCGCGCCTCGGTCAGCTCGACGAAGCCATCGAGTGGCTGGAGAAAGCCAAACAGGCGCCGCGCTACGAGCCCCGACATTTCCCGTACATGAATCTGGGCCGCATCTACGCGCAGAAGGGCATGCTGAGGCAGGCCATCACCGAGATCGAGGCCGCGCTCGAGTTGCAGCCGGGTGAACCCACTTGCGAAGCGTTGCTCAGTCAGTTTCGCGGTGCGTTAAACTGAGCGCGGCTGCGCCCCGCGGTGCGGCGTGCGGCGGCGGCGTCCGCGGGCTCTCGCCGTCGGAGGCCCTTCGCCCGCGTTCGCTGCTAGAAAATCGACTTCCGGTTGCCCACCTTCCAATCCCGAGGCAGGCTCCACGCGGTTAGTGCATTGGGGGGTCAGGAGACGTCGATGTTTCGATACCGTTGGCTCACTTCCGTAACACTGACGCTGGGGGCTGTCGCATGCGGCAGTGACAGCGGTGGCGGCGGCTCCGCAGCGCCACCTGTGGTCATCGACCTGGTCGCGGATTCGAATCGTGACGGCGTGGTCGACGCCTTGACGGATCAAGAGGGCGAGGACCAGTGGGATGCCAAGGTCGGCGCCTCGTTCATCGCCAACCTCGATGACGACGACCTGGACGGCAAGCGCGACTGTGATGATGACATCATCAACGGCGAGGCCGACAAACTCGACCTGGCGACGTTCAAGGTCAGCGGCTGGCCAGACGCACCGCCGGACGCCGAGGGTGTCGTTCGCATCGAGCCGGAAGCGGCCGAGAGCGTGCGCATCTTCAAGCAGAACCTGGACGGCTCGACCCCGCTGGTCATGGGCAGCATGGGAGCCTGCAGCACTGCCGGCGACTGCAGCTACGTGCTCGAGGCCAAGCTGACGAACGCCGAGGTGCTCGCGGGGGCGACCTTCCTGATCGAGGGCCGCCGCTTCAAGGGCATGGACATGCGGACGCTGAACCCCGCGAGCGACGAGAAGCGTAATGCGTGGACCGGGCTCGTCGACCTCAGCTACGAGGTGGACAAGGCCGGAACTGGCGAGCGGTACGCCTCGAAGGACGTGCCGGACGGCTACGATCACGTCAAGCTACGGGTGGCACCCTGGGTGCTCTTCGGTAGCCTCGGTCCGCACGACACGATGTATTCGTCCGAGGCCTCGCCGGAGTTCGTGCAAGGAAACACCGACGCAGCTCAGGCCTCGGGTGTGAAATACACACCGTACCCGTACAGCTGGAACCAGGACGGCGGCTGGTCGGACATCTGGACGGAGGACTTCTTCCAGACCGGCTGGACCGGATTCCCCGGACCCAACGGGACCGTGCAGGGCATGCGCATCTTCAACTCGCGGCCTTGGGGTCGGCCGCCGCAGAACGCCAGCAAGGACGTGGTCGAGGACTACCACCCGATCCGGTGGATCATGGGTAATCCGGAGCGAGGCCGTCCCGCGGCAGCGTTCGGACCCGACCTCGGTGCGGCCGAGCTCTACAGCTTCGCGCAGCGCTGGACCGGAAACACTCAGGACTCACACGGCAACCACGACCTGGTGCCGCCCTTCGACGGTTACCCGATGGGCCGGATCATCCACGGCAACAAGATCCTGACGAGCACGGCTCTGTTCTACAACACCCAGGGTGTGCAGGGGCCGGCCATCGTGCTCGACACCACCTGGCTCGCGGTGGAGCACGTCGACGAGTTCTTCCACTGGGTGCCGGCCAACACACCGCGGGGCTGGAAGCTCCTGGTGGCGTCGCCCGTGCTCATGACCAAGATGCTCGAGGATCTGGCGGCCAAGGGCCAGGGCTCCGGCACGCTGCACCAGGGCAAGGGTGGCAGCTTCGAGACCAGCGTCTCGGGCGCCCTCGCCAACACTCAGCTGATGAAGTGGAGTCAGGTCGCCGAGGCCAAGATCCAGGGCCACATCGACATCATGAAGGCCGAGACGGGCATCACCGACGCCGACATCATCGAGATCCCGACCTGGTTCGAGGACCTCGGTAACGAAGAGAAGGTGGCGTGGAACCCCGGCATGGTGAACATGCGCATGCTGGGCAACGTCGCTGACATCGCCAAACCCTACGGACCCGACGTCGGAGGTGGCGACCCGTTCGAGGCGGACATCGTGGCTCGGCTCGGTTCGCCGGCGAGCCAGCTTGGCGCCGACGGTCAGGGGCTGAAGATTCACTTCACGGACGACTGGTTTTATCACGAGGCACTGGGGGAGGTGCACTGCGGTACGAACGAGAGCGCGCCGGCGCCGTTCGCCAAGAACTTCTGGTGGGAGAGTGGAAAATGAGCGCCTTTCGTAACGTGTTGGTCTCGCTGATGGTTGGAGGCGCGCTGCTCGTGGCGCCGAACGCATTGGCCGATGGGATCTCCATCGCTCCGTCCGTGCTGCCGAACGACGCGCGTTCCAAGCTCGAGAACGACATCGCCGCGGCGAAGGTCGCTCAACCCAAGGCGTTCGAGGCAGTGAAGAACGTCAAGGGCCACCGCCCGGAGAGTTATCGCAAGAACCGCAATCCCTTCCCGACGGTCTCGCGTGAGCTCCGCGGTCTCGGTGCGCCGGCGCTCCTGCCCATGCTCGAGGCGCTGGCGTTCAAGGCGCCCGCGCGCGGCAGCCTGACGGCCGCCGAGTGGGATGCCCTCGCGTCCGGCATGCTGGAGGCGGTCGGCATTCTGCGGGATCCGCGCGGCGGTGTGGTTGCTGCGGCCATCTTCGAGTCATCGGTTCCGAGCGCTCAGGTGCGCATGGCTGCGGCGCGCGCCCTCGGTCGGGTCGGCGGGGACGCCGAGCTCAAGCTGCTCACGAGCCACGCCAAGACTGGCGATCCGCTGCTGCTCTCGGCGGTCCACGGCCTGGGTGAGATGATGCGCATCGAGAGCGCGAAACACCTCGCGGCCCTGCTCGAGAGCACGAAGGACGCGAACGTGGCGGAAGCTGCCATCAGCGCTCTCGGCACGGTGGGCTCGAGCTGGGCCTGGAAGTCACTGGGTCCGAAGGCCGCGGCCACCGGGCTCGAGGTCCGCAAGCTGTGTGCCGACGCCGTGGTGCCGCGCTTCGCGCGCGACAAGGGCAGCCTGCGCACCGCGGCGAGGGAGGCGATCTTGATCGTCGACCATCCCGAGACCGTCAGCCTGCTCGCGAGCGCGCGCAGCATCAGCGGCGCCGACGTGAAGGCCGTCGACAGCATGATCCAGAAGGTCGAGCGCCAGCAGAGCCGGCAGAAGCGCTGAGCATCAGCTGAACGGGGTGGGTTCGAGCGAGCCCGCCCGCGCAGGCTCCAATTTCGGAAGGGCGAGCTGGGCAGCTTGGTCGCTCGGGCCATGCCCGTGTGAGTGCGGCTTTTTTGACAGATTGTGCCGCGTCGCTTAATGCCCTCGAGGTTGGGTAAGACTCTCGAGCTGGACCGATTGCTCCCAGGGTGCGGAGCGGGGGACGCGTAGGTGGTCCCGTTCCTCGGGGCGTTCCCGCTGATCGCGCTGGCGCTGGCGTTCACCTACGCAAGCATCGTTGCCATCGCTTCGGCGCTCTCGTTCGGGCTGTCGAACGCTTTCGGTGGTGGCAACGTCACGGGCGCGCTGGGTACGGTGCTCCTGTCCGTTCTCGGGATCCTCGGTGTCGAGCTGCTGCTCCGAGCTCGCGATGCTCGTCGGGATCCGCGCTGGGCCGGCGACCTTCGAACCCTGTCGCTGAGCCGCACGGTCTCGCCGGATCGGATCGGCATGGAGGCGCAGACCCTCTCGCGGGTGGTCGCGCTGGGAGTGTCAGTGCCCGAGACCCTCGTTTTGACCTCGGAGCTCACCGAGGCCTGGCTCAAGGAGAGCCGCGCCGCGCGGCGTGACGCTGACCCGCAGAGCTCGCTCCCCGCCGGTGCGCTCGGCTCGATCCAGGCGTTCTTGCACAGCTCCGCCGGTGGGCGGCTCCAGGTGCGGCCGTCGTTCCGCGGGGTCGATCCCGCTGCGACGTATCCCGGCGTGTTCATCACCGAGTCCGACGTCGATCCGAGTGACACTCGCAAGCTCCTCTCAGCGATACAGCGGGTCGCCGAGTCCGGTGACGGCCCGGCGGCCCTGGACTACCGGCGACGCATGCGTCAGGTCGCGACCTTGGCGCGGTCGGTGGTGCTGCAACGTCAGATCGATGCTGACGTCTCGGGTGTCGTGCAGTCGCGCGGCATCGATGGGCGAGCGGACTCGGTCTTGATCGATTTCGCTAAACGTCGCGCGCCGACCATGACCGTCAGCTTCGATCTGATCGACGGGACCGTGCTGGCCATCGCCCCTCACACTGCCCTCGACAGCACCCCCAGCTGGATGAATCGACTCGCCGCGCTGGCCGTGGCTCTCGATCGCGAGCTCGGGGGTACGGTGCTGGTCCACTTCGCGGTCGAGCGCGGGCAACTCTGGGTGCAGTCTGTGCGGCGTGTGCAGACCGAGACACCCAAGACCTGGGTGAGCAGCGGCGGCCCGCTCGAGGCGCTGTTCCCCCGCTTGCCGCGCTTCGTGTGCGAGACCTTCGGTGATGCGAGCGTGCTCACCGAGGGCGCCAACGAGGCTCTCGGTGGTCTCACGACCGTCGCGCCGGACGAGGTGCGTTTCGAAGAGGGTGTGCGTTACCTGGACATGGAGGTGCTGCGCCGAGCGCTCGGCAGGCTCGCCGTCGAGGTCCTGTTTTCCGAGCCCATCTGGCGCCTGTTCGCCCTCGCTCGGCCCGTGCCACGCCGCCCTTTCGCCAAACCACCCGAGGTGGGGCAGGAGGTTGGGACGAGTTTTCGCCGGCTCGAGGCGTGGCGCGCGCGCGTGCTCTTGCCGCTGTCGAAGGAGCACGTCGCGCTGGGGCTGCGTCGTTGGTTGATCGAGTCGGTGGTGGGAATGTTGTCGGACGGTGCAACGGGGGAGCCGGTGCCCGGTGTCCACAAACGGCTCAAACCGCTGCTCGGCCGCCGCGCCGCGAGTTGCTCCGGCGAGTCGGAACGCGCGCGCCGACACCTGGAAGAGAGCGAGAAGAGCGTGCGCGACTTCGTTGCGCAGGTCGTGGCTCGCGGTGCGACGGACTGGAGTGGTGTCTTCGTTGGTGACCGACATCTCTATGCCGGGCGCGACGAGATGAAACTCTGGATCAGCTCACCGGCCGAGCGCGAGGCCTTTGCTGCCGCCTGGGACGAGGAGAAGCTCGGGTTCGAGGCGCGCCACTTGATGGAGACCCCGGAGCGCATCGTCGAGCCGGCGCCGCCCGATTCGATGCTGTCCATGGCGGACTCGGCGCTGGCCGTGGTCGGCCTCACCCCCGGAGTCGCTCGTGGGCAGGCAGCCGCGCCGGCAGACGCTCGTCAACAGATCCCGCCCGGGTCCATCGTGGTCTTGCCCGACGGACGGCCGGAGTTCGCCTGGCACGTGCTGTCCGCGAGCGGTGTAATCCTCACCGGCGGTGGCGCACTCTCCCCCATGGCGCAGCTGGCACGTGAGCTTGGCATACCCAGCGTCATCACCGTGCAGCGCTTGCCGGTCACGAGCCTCCCCCTCGGGCAGTCGGTGCAACTCGACGGCACGCAGGGCTCGGTGGAGGTGCGCTGATGTCGGGCTGGCTCGTTGCCATAGCGGTCGTCGTCGCGTCCCTGGGGACGGTGGTGGCGCTGGCTCTCGTTCGCAAGATCGCCGACCGCTTTGGCAGCGACGACCCCTCGTTGGTACGCGCGGTGCTCTGGTTCCTGGCCGCGGTTGCGGGTGTGATCGGTATTTCGTTTCTGGGCAACGTCTGGCTGGCGGGGGCCGTTGTCGTCGTTCTCAGTGTGTGGTCCTTGGTGGGCGCTGCTCTGGACGCCCGCGGAGCGCCAGCGCGGCAGCGCGCCGCCATGCTGCAGCTCTACGCCGTCCTGTTCGGCGCCTCCTATGCGCACGCGAGCTCCCGCGGCATGCTCACCGGACTCGGCGCGTCGACGTCGTTGAGCTTTGCGCTCCACGACCAGCTCGGGCAGTTCGCGCTGCCCCTGGCGGAGAAGTTGACCGTGTTCTCGACGCGAGCCGATCCAACGTTTGCGATCGCGCTCGTCGCCCAGGGTCTGGGGCGGCACTTCGTGTTGGTGCTGGCGCTCTCGACCTTTGCTTTTGCTTCCTACGCCGCGGCTTACTTTTCGACGCGTCCACTGGCTCTCCCGGGCGTCGAGCTGCTGCCCTTTCCCCGAGTCGCGACGCTGGTGTTCGTTGGGGTCGTCGGTGTGCACGCATTTCTACCGCCGACGCGAATGCCGGGCCTCGTGCTGGGGCTCGTGACCATCAGCCTCACGCCCTTGTTCGTCGCTGACGGAGGCGCCCTCATTCACCGTTGGTTGTCGCGCTTCCGTACGCGAGGGCTGATCCTGGTGTTCTGCCTGGGTGCCAGTCTGCTCTTGCCGGCGCTGCTGGTGCTGTTTGCGGTGTTCGGCGTGCTAGCGCAGCTGCTGGGCCTGCGCGAGCTGTTACCCTTCGCCGCGCTCGATGAAATGCCGCTGAAGCGTCCGCGGCTCTCGTCACTGCTCGTGAGCCTGACTGTTGCGGCGCTGATCATGGGCGCGACGACGCTCTTGGCCCAGCGGTCGCTCTCGCGAGCTTCGCCTCGGCTTGGAGTTGGTACCCATGTGTGTGGGGCGACGGAGGCCGTCGTCGACTGGAAAGCGCGGAGTGTGTCCTTCGAGGTGGCGGGCGCTCGCTTCAGCATGGATCTGGACGAGACGCCGCTCTCGAGAGCACCCCGGCGTGCGACGGATCCCGCGCAGGTGTGCGAAGTGAGCGGCAAACGTCTGTGCACGTCGGACGAGTGGTACCTGGCGTGTGCCTGCACCTATCCGCTGGAGGTCGAGACGGGCACAAAACGCTCGACCCTCTACGCTCTCGTTGCGCGGGCCGAGCGAGAACGCTTGGCGCCGGCCCTCGGACGCGAGGAGCCAAGTGTGGCCGCGGACAAACGCAGCGAGCTTCGTTCGCTGATCACCGGCAGGAGCGAAATTGTTGCAGGCGGCAACAGCTCGTCAATCCTCCTGGCCGGCCCCAACGACCTGACGCGCGACCCCTGGACGGTCGATTGCCGGTACCGCGCGCGGGTTACGCCCCAAGCGCTCGAGCAACCCATGACGGATGTCGCTGCCGTGCGCTGCTGCCGCTGAGCGGAGCTGCCGGCGCGGGCTGCGTCTGGTACCGTTCGCTGCATGGCGCGTCATCCTGGGGTCTTTGCCGACAACTCGCAGAGCATTGGTCGCACGCCGCTGGTGCGCGTTGGTCGCATCACCGCCGGCGCAAAGGCGATCGTGCTCGCCAAGATCGAGGGACGAAATCCCGCCTACTCGGTCAAGTGTCGCATCGGCGCGGCGATGGTGTGGGACGCGGAGAAGAAAGGCCTCCTCGTTCCGGGTAAGGCCATCATCGAGGCAACCAGCGGCAACACCGGAATTGCGCTGGCGTTCGCAGCGGCCTCGCGCGGCATCGAGTGTGTGCTCACCATGCCGGAGACGATGAGCATGGAGCGGCGGAAGGTGCTGGTGGCGCTGGGCGCCAAGCTCGTTCTCACGCCGGGTGCTCAGGGCATGAAAGGCGCGATCAGTCACGCCGAGGAGCTCTTGCAGTCGGAGCCGGAGCGTTACGTTGCCGTTCGGCAGTTCGAGAACCCGGCCAACCCGGCGATCCACGAGACCACGACCGGGCCGGAGATCTGGCAGGACACCGATGGGGATGTCGACGTGCTCGTCGCCGGCGTCGGCACCGGTGGCACGTTGACGGGCGTGAGTCGCTACTTCGAGAAGGTGAAAGGCAAGGCGCTCCACTCGGTGGCGGTAGAGCCTGCGGCCTCTCCCGTCATCACCCAGACCCTCGCAGGCGTTGCTCCCGCGCCGGGGCCGCACAAGATCCAGGGCATTGGCGCAGGTTTCGTACCCAAGAACCACGATCTCTCCCTGGTCGATCAGGTCGAGCAGGTCACGAACGAGGAGGCCATCGAGATGGCGCGGCGCCTGGCCAAGGAAGAGGGGATCTTGGCGGGGATCTCGTGCGGGGCCGCCATGACGGCGGCGCTGCGGGTGGCCAACGACCCGCGCTTCGCCGACAAGACCATCGTCGTCGTGCTGCCGGATTCCGGCGAGCGCTACCTGACGGGTGCGCTCTACGAGGGACTGTTCGACGAGGTCATGACGGCCAAGCCGGCCTGAGCCGCGCGCGGTATCCGCTGCGAACTTCAGTGCAAGAGCGCGGTCAGCATCAGCTGATAGCTGGTCGCGGCGTCGTCATAACTCGCGCCGTATCGGTCGTGGCTCGCGAGCACGGCCACGAAACGCCCCTCGACGCCGAGTGACCACTGTTTGCCGATCCAGAAGTCGTAGCCGCCGAAGAGGGAAGCTCCCGAGCCATCGGCCGAGCCTCCGTTCTCGTTCTGCAGGCCGATGTTTGCCGGACCGATCAGGAGCCCGACGTGTGCGCCGCCTTTTGGATCGGGGAACCAGTCGAGGAACAGGCCCACCGCGACGATGCCGAGCGACTGGTTCTGGATCGAACCACTGACACTCACGTTGGCGGTCGTGACCTCCACATCCGGCTCCGTCACGTCCTGGCCGACGAAGCCACCCCCGAGCACGAAGCCGCTGCCCAAGGTGCCGCCGATGAGCAGCTCGTACGCAGGCCCCAGGCCTGTATACGTGGCCTTGACGTCGTTGCTGTCGCCGGTGCTCTCCGCGACGACGCGGCCGTAGCCGAGTCCGAGGCCCATGCGCAGGTAGAAGCCGTCGTGCCGGTACTCGGTCTGGTCGGGTTTCTTGGGCGCGGGTGGCGGCGGAGCCGCGGGGGCGTAGCCGGGCGCGTATCCGTACGCGCCGGGCGGGGGGTAGTAGTAGCCAGGAGGCGGCGTGGGATAGGTGTAGCCGGCGGGCGGCGGGTAATAGTAGCCAGGCGGCGGCGCGCCCGACGGCCTTGGCGCGCCGGGGGGCGGTGGAGGCGCGGGGCCAGGGGCTGTTGCGGTGGGCGGTGGCGCGGGGGCAGGGGCCGGTGGAGGAGGTGGAGCAGGTGGTGTCGGGGCCTCCACTCCGCTAGCGCCGCCGGGTGGGGCCTCCGAAGGCGGCGGAGCCGCGCTCTGCGCGGAGGCCCGCGCGCTGAGCAGCCCGATGACCGCGCACCCCAAACACCGCCAGCGCATGCCGAGACGGTATCACGATGACCGCGGGATGCGAACCGCAACCACCTGCGATTCGGAGCGTGTCCCCGGACGCTGCGGTCAGTCGCGGTTGTTTGGCGGCAGCCGTGCACCGCCGACGTTGGCCATTTTCCGAGTCACTCCGGGCTGAGTGAGCAGCTCACCGGGCGGGCGACCATGGCAGCGCCTTCTTGTTGCCAGGCCTGGCCCGGCGACCAGCGCACCTTCACGTTGTCGACCTTGCCAATGAACTTCAGCTCGCAGTCGGAGACGAAGCGCGAAAGTTTCTTCTGATCGACGCCGGCCGAAGGCTCGCGGTGGAGGCGTAGCGCCATGTTGGGCTCGGACCAGAGACCCGCGATGAGCACGAGTTTGTTGTCGGGCCAGGTCCGGAAGGGCTGGACCAGGTTCGTGTTGTTGTCGTCGAGGGGCGCGCCCGGATCCTTGGGGTTGGCCTCGGTGTCACTCTTGTGCGAACAGCGCGCGCCGTCGAACACGTCCGGGTGAGAGCAACCCAGCTGATCGAAGTCCGCCGTGATGAGTGTCACCTTGGCCTTGCCAACGTTGCCGACCTGCCAGTTCGACGTGTCGGTCACGTCCTTCTCGGGCGGGGCGATCCAGTTCGCGATCGGCGAGAACGGCAGCACGATCATCGCGCCGAGCATTGCGGCCGCGATCAAGAAATGACCGCTCGCTACCGGGATGGGCTCTTCTCGCCGCCGTCGTCGGACCGTCGTCGTGGCCATGGGGGGCGTTTTCTAGCGTCAATTTCGGGCACCGTCCATCGGTCTTGGCCGTCGGCGTTTCGGACGGCGGATCCGCGCTATTCTGGCGGGCGTGAGCGCGCGGGCAGTCCCCAAAGAAACGCCTTCGGGGCGAGGATTTTGGCCTGCCCTGCGCGCCGGCTGGGATCGCCGGAGCCTCGTGGCGCTGGGCCTCCTCTTGAGCGTCGGCGGCGCCGTCGGTTATCGCTGGAGTGACCTCATCGACCCGAGCGGGGGCATGGACTGGTTGCTCACCGGCACCTGGGTGTGGATGGCGCTGATGCTCACGTGGAGTGTCTCCCTGCGGCGCGATCTCGTATTTCTCGCGGTCGGCTTCGTGGGTGGCGGTGTGATCGAGTGGTGGGGAACCAACACGCAGATCTGGACCTACTTCACCAGTGAGCGCCCGCCCCTGTGGATCTTGCCGGCGTGGCCTATCGCGACGCTCGCCATCGACCGGATGGCACGCATGCTCGACCGCGCGGTCGATGGGGCTCGCGGCGGCCGTGGCGTTTCGGCCTCGTGGTTCTGGATCGCGTACTGGGTGACACTACCGAGCTTCGTGGTGAGCATGATCGCCTTCTCGCGACACACCATCGACATCAGGGCGACCCAGGTCGTGATCGCTTTGATGCTGGGAGTGACCCTGGCGTGCCGGGATCCGCGCCGAGACTTCCTGCTGTTCTTGGCGGGCTCCTTGCTCGGGATCTTCCTCGAGTACTGGGGCACGAGTCGGCAGTGCTGGACCTACTACACGGGGCAGGTGCCGCCGCCGGTCGCGAGTGTGGCTCACGGTTTTGCTGCGGTCGCCTTCGCTCGCGGGGCCGACGCGCTCAATCGGGCCCTCGACGCGTTCTTCGAGCGCGCGCGCGCTCGTCATGCGGCCGCCGCCGTGGGCGCCGCCGCCGCCGCCGCGGGTGACGACGCGAGTTTTGGCTGATCAGCGCCGAAAGACCTCGAAGCCGTCCACCCAGGTGGCGGCGGGCTCGACGCGCCAGAGATCGGCGGGTGCCAGACTGAAGGGGTCCCGATCGACCACGCTCAGATCGGCACGCGCTCCGGGTGCAAGGCGCGGCTCGTCCTGGCCAACGGCGCGGGCCGGCCCACTCACGAAGGCGTCGAGGGCCTCGCTCAGATTGAGCCGTTGCTCGGGAAACCAGCCTCCTTCCGGGCCGCCCGGTCGAGCTTCCCGCGTGACCGCGGCGTGCAAGCCGAACCAGGGATTCTCGTGCTCGATGGGTGCATCCGAACCGAACGCCAGGAGGGCTCCACTCGTTTTCAGACGGCGCCAGGCGTAGGCCCCGGCGAGCCGCTCACGGCCGACGCGCGCCTCGACCCAACCCATGTCGCTGGTGGCGTGGGACGGCTGCATGCTCGCGACCACGCCGAGCTCGGCGAAGCGCGGAATGTCCTCCGCGGTCAGGAGCTGCGCGTGTTCGACGCGGTGGCGCCGGCTGTGATCCGAACCCTGCGCCCGTTGGATGGCATCGAGCGCGCGGCGGTTGGCGAGATCACCAATGGCGTGGATGGCGAGCTGCAGACCGGCGCGGTGAACCACGTCCGCTGCATGGTCCAGCTCCTCGGGCGTCATCAGCGCAAGTCCCGAGGTGTCCGCGCGATCACAGTAGGGGCACAGGAGCAGTGCGCCGTGGGAGCCGAGGGCGCCGTCCGCGAACAGCTTCACGCCCACCTCCTGGTAGCGTGCCCGCCGTACCGGTGAGCTCATGCGCTCCGAGAGCTCGTCCAGATTTGCATACAGGTGCCCGAATACGCGGATCGGCAGCTCCCCCGCGCGCTCGAGCTCTGCGAAGAGATCGGCCATCTCGGGGGTCACCCCCATGTCGTGCACACTCGTGAGCCCGACCGCCGCGCACGCGAGCAGGCCGCGGACCAGATCGCCTCGCAGCTCCGCGCGCAGCCTCGGGGATCCTCGCGGTCACGAGCCCCATCGCGCTGTCGAGCAAGATCCCGGTGGGTGCGCCGCGCTCGTTGCGCACGATGGAGCCGCCGGGCGGGTCCACGGTGTTTGCCCCGATGCCTGCCAGCTCGCGCGCCCGTCGGCTGACCCACAGCGCGTGTCCGTCGATGCGGGTGAGGGCAACTGCGCGACCCGGGGCGGCCTGTTCCAGGTGCTCTTCCGTCGGGTAATGCCCGCCGGGCCACAGGTTCTGGTCCCAGCCCCGACCCAGGAGCCAGGCATCGGCGCCCCGGGCTCGATGCTGCTGTTGAATTGCCGCCAGCGCCGCAGCGAGCGTTGGAAGGCGACCTAGATCGAGCTCGCGCGTTCGTCGGCCGATGCCCGCGACGTGTAGGTGCGCGTCCGAGAGCCCGGGCAGCACGACCGCGCCGGCGAGATCGACACGCTCGCCGGCGAGGCCGCGCGCGTCGTCCGCGATGTGGGTCACACGCCCGGCCTCGACGCGCAGGACGCTTGCGCGCGGCCGGCTCGGATCGAGCGTCACGACCCCTCCGTTGACGAGCACTCGAGCGCGGGTCGACATGCGAGCGTCAGCGCAGCATACACC
Source organism: Myxococcales bacterium (assembly GCA_016706225.1). Lineage (NCBI taxonomy): Bacteria > Pseudomonadati > Myxococcota > Myxococcia > Myxococcales > Myxococcales bacterium. The sequence continues at coordinate 323,175 of JADJKB010000021.1, read as the reverse complement.
GAGCACGCCGTCAGCGCGTGCTCAGCGACATTCGGAAAACACTGCCTCGAACAGCGCAGCGCCCAGCTTTTCGTGTCCGGCGGGGCCGAAGTGCAGGCCGTCGTGCATGGGCTTGGCAAACTCCGGGCATAAACGCTCGGCGTCGCCGCAAGAGAGCAGGCTGAACGCATCGATCACGTGGTCGACCTTTTTCGTGGCGAGCTGGGCGCTGATCCAAGCGTTCAACACCTTGGTCGAGCCGGCGCGCTTCGGGTTGTAATACTTGGTGAAGCCACCCCAGGGCGCGACGGTCAGCGCGACGATCTGCCATTTTCGCTCGTGCGCCGCCGCATAGATCGCCGAGAGATCGGCGCTGATCTTCTCCGGCGTGCGACCCGCCGTGAGATCACTGTAAAGATCGTTCACCCCACCGAAGACGATCAGGTGGGTGTAGTCGTGCCCGTTCGGGAGCACGTCGGCCTCGAAGCGGCGGCGGATCTGGTTGACCATGTCGCCGCCCTTGCCGAAGTTTTCGAAGCGGCTGTCCGGGCAGCGTTTCTGCAAGTACGCCAGGTACTTGCCGCCGGAGGAGCGGGCATCGGTCAGGGAATCGCCGAGGGCGGCGACCGCATAACGTTTGCGCTCTGGCGCTGCCTCTCCCGCTGATGCTGCGGGCGCGCTGCTCGCCTCGGTGGACGCCGCGGCCGGCGCGGCCGACGCTTCGGGTTGGGCCTCGGGCGCGGTGGAGCGCCCGGCTTCGGGGGAGGCGGCCGGGCCTGGTGTGGTCCCAGAGCAGCGCACGAAGACCGCAGCCAGCAGCACGATGGCCGCGGTTGCGAGCGCCGGGGCTGAGGGTCTCTCGATGGCGGGGGTGGGCATGCGGGGCTTCAGGCGTAGCACGCCCGATGGCCGCGCAATCTTCGCCCGGGCTGCCGAATTTCGCTATGACCTTGGGCGTGGGTGTCGTCGAGGTCTACCAGAAAACGCGCAAGCGTCCGGACCTGTTCTGGAACACCTACGTCGCGCGGCCGCCGGCGGCGGTCATTGTGTGGTCGCTGGAGAAGACTCGCGTCACGCCGGATCAGATCACACTCGGGGCCTTCGTGGTGGCCGCCGTGAGCGCGCTCGGCATCGTGTTCTTGCCGGGTTACGCAGGGCTGCTCGCCGCAGTCGTCGTGTTCGAGCTGTCCTACGTGCTCGACTGCGTCGACGGCATGCTGGCGCGTTACCGCGGAACGGCGTCAGCGACGGGGCACCTGCTCGACTTCTTGATGGACGAAATCAAGGCATTCATGGTGCTCGGTGCGGTCGCCGTGCGGTTGTATCTCGAGCGCCACGATACGACGTTCCTGCTGCTGGGCGTGGCCGGGTTGATCGCTCTCTCGACGGGCATTGCCATCACGACGTTTCAGCGCCGACCGGAGATCTCCGGCAAGCCGGCGGATGCAAAAGAGGGCAAGGCCGAGGGCAAACGCTCCCTCGTCGTCTCACTCCTGGCCATCCCGATGGGAGTCGCGAAATTCCTGGTGCACTACCCGTCGTACATCCTGTACGTCGCCATCGCTGGACGTATCGACTTCTACTTCTATGCGTATCTGGTCGTGAACGTGCTCTACGCGCTGAAGAGTCTGGCCTGGCTCGCTCTGCGTTTCGGTCGGTTCCGCTCGCGCGAAGCCTGAGTGCGCGAGGGTGCGCGGCTTCGTTCAGTGCGCGCGTTCGTGACCGAACTCCTCGACCACGGTCTGGTCGTGGAGCGTTGCGGGTCGACCCGCGTGGGGCGGGGTGAAGTCCTTCGGCTGGTAGGCGAGCTCGGCCACGGTCGTTCCCGACAACCAGCGCGCGGCGGGCTCGAAGTTGAGCCCGGCGGGGGGCTCGACGAATCCGAGCACAAAACCCCACTCGCCGAGCGAGGGCACGGCGGCGTGATACGGCCGCGGGTGCAAGTGCTCGGCGCGGAGGGTCGCGACGATCGAATCGAAGGTCACGGGCGACGAAAACGGGCTGGTTGCCTGCACGACGAAGAGGCCGCCGGGAGCCAGGCGCTCCTTCAGGCGACGGTAAAAAAAGCGGGTGAAGTTCTTGCCCTCGACCGGCGTCTCGGGGTCGGGAAGGTCGACGATGGCGAGATCAAAACGCTCGTTGCCCTCACTCAACCAGACGATGGGCTCGCGCTCGACGATGTGAATGCGGGCGTCGTCGAGCGAGTCGCGTGCCCGCGCCCTCAGCCAGCTCAGGCGGCGCGCCAGGTCGGGCAGCGAGCGGTCCACGACGACCACGGTCACGGACTCGACATCCGAGTGGCGGAGCACCTCGCGCTCGGCCAGTCCCGTCCCACCGCCGAAGATCAGGACCTTTGCGCGGCGCTTCGCCAAGCCCAGTGTGGGTTGCACCAAGGCCTCGAAGTAGCGTCTCTCGTCCAGAGTGGAAGCGGTGAGGCGACCGTCGACGAAGAGCTCGAACCCTTCCTGGCCCGAAGTGACCGCGTAGGCTGCGCGCTCGGTCTCGCGGAAGAACACGACCGGGTTCGCGTAGCGATGCAGTTCGGCGGTCGGCAACAGTCGCTCGCACGCCAAGAATCCGACCAGCCAGAGCAGACACACAGAGAGCGTGCTGACGCGGGCCAGGCGCGCCGAAGGCGAGGAGCGTCGCTCGAGAAAAAAACGCAGTGATGGGGTCCAGGCTCCGAGCGCGGCCAGCACCATGGCCAGCGCCAGCGCCGCGCGGAGCGGGCCAACCATCGACGCCGCGCCGGCGGCAACACCACACATCAGCGCCACGCCGAGCAGTCGGAAGGGGTTCGCCAAGCGCCAGGGAGCGTCGAGCTGCACCAGCGTGCGTCCGAGTGCGCGGATCGCGAGGGCCAGGCAGGCGCCGAGTGTCGCGCCGGTGGCGAGTGCGTTGCCGTGTGCGAGCGCCGCGAGCGGCTCCCCACGACCGAAGGCGATGAAGGCGAGGGGCGCGGAGAGCGCGACGCTGAAAGAAGCGAGGCTGAACGCCCACGGCAAGCTCGCGAACGGATCCCCCGCGCGGCTGCGACCCGCGAGCATGCCAAAGGCCATCGCGCCCAGCCCGGTCACGCCGATCAGGAGTCGATCGTGTGCCGCGCTAACCGGCACGTAGAGTGCCGGCTGCACCGCGAACACTTCGTGCGCCGCGCCGGCCAGGGCTGCAAGTCCCAGCACCGCGAAGTAGAACGGCGGCGCGGCGACGTCCGTCGCCGGTCGTTCACTTGCCGCCGGAGTAGACGCCGGACCCGCCTCGGTAGCCACTGCTGCCACTGCTACTTCCGCTTCCATCGCCCAGACACGAACCGCAGGCGCCCAGCATGCAGATCAACAGGATCAAGACGACCACGATCAGAATGACGGTCGTCGATGCACAACCACCGCTCGAGCCGCCGCCGCCAGATGCTGTCGAGAAACCCTGGCCTCCTGCGCCGTCCACCGGCAAACCGAAGGCGTTGGCGATCACCGCCCAGGGCATTGCCGCCGAGTAACTCCAGTTGGCCTCGCCGCCGCCCGCTTCGCGCGAGAGCACGTCGCTGCCGCTCACGAAGTCGGTGACCTGGGTCTCTTCGCCGAGCTCGCACTTCCAGTAGACCTCACCGAGCACGTAGTCGACCCGGGCGACGTTCTGGTTGCGGCGAGAGAAGCTACGGCCGCCCCAGCCGACCTGGCTCGGCATACCGTTCAAGTCGAGCTCCGCCAGGTTCACCGCTGTGACCCAGCTCCACCCGCTCTCCGGATCCTTGACCAACCAGCGGAAACCGACGGGCTGCGACCAGAGCAGGAACTCTTCCCAGGTGTAACGGTCGCCCTCGAAATCACTCGAGCGCCGCATGTACGCGATACAAACGTACTCGGCGCCGTCCAGCGTGCCGCGCGAACCGATGGGGATCGGCGGTAGCTGCATCGCGCGCTCTTGCTGCGCGACGACCTGCTGCAGTGCGATGTCGCTGACCGCGCCGCAGTACGGGCAACCGACGCGTTCGGCTCGCTCGCCGGACAGCTTGGGGATGTCGCCCCCACACTGAGGGCATTTGATCTGCGCGGACTTGACCTTCTGCGCGCTGCGCTGACCCAGCTGGGTGACGACCATCTGGGGTTCGTCGAACACCCAGCCGGTGAACACCTCGTACGAGCCGCGGTTGTCGTGGTAGTCGAGGGTCGCGAAGGCGTTGTTCACGCCGTAACAGTCGGCGTAGTGCCGAACGAAGCCCCGGGGGATGGCCGCGGGCAGCTCACCCTCGGCGCTGACGACGGTCCCGGTCTTGATCTCGGCGATGCGGAAGTTGCCGGCCGCGCCGAGCGGGACGTCCATCTCGACGAACAGCGCGGTGTACGGGGGGATGGCCAGACCGGGGGTCTGGTTGGTCACGTACCACCTGCCCTGGGCGTACGCGAGCCAGCCCCAGGACTGCCCGTAGTCGAAGGTGACGTAGTACTCGTCCCAGGGACCCTTGCCGTGGTCGAGCTGCACGCGACCGAGCACCTCGAAGGGGCGCCCCGAGAGGGTGCCCTGATCTCCGACGGCGATCAGCGACGGTGTGTTGGCGATGTCGGCGACCTTGCCGAGATTCTCCAGGCCGCGGTCGGAGCGCACGATGGTCGCGCGGCAGAACTCACAGACCTTGGCGATGGACGAGCCGACGCCGAACTCGATCGAAGCCCCACAACTCGGGCAGCTCCCCTGCGCAACGGCCATCTAAATGCTCGGCGGACTCTAACAGGGAAGTTTGCGAGGTGTCACCCCGCTAGTCACTCGGTCTCGGCCCGAGCGTCGCGGAGCGCCTCGTCGACCAGGGAAGCGAGCTCGTGGCTGGCCCGGTCTTTCTTTTTCGGCTTCTTCGCCGGCTTCGCGCTCGCGAGCAGCGTCTCCAGGTCACCGAGGGTCAGGTCCTCCTCGCGCTTCTTCTTGCCGAGGAACCCGAAGAGCGGGCGCTCGGTCGTCAGCTGGAGCTCTCCTTCCAGCAGGCGCGCCGGCTCCTCACGGAGCCAACGAGCGAGGGAGCTGTTCTTCTCGAGCAGGGCCCGGGCTTCGTCGAAGGCCTCTTTCTGGGTTGGCGGCAGCTCTTTGGCGAGCGCGCGGGCGGAGTGCTCGCCTCGCATCACGAACAGTGTGCAGGCGACGCCGAGCTCCGCCGGACCGAGTGCCGTGAGCTTGGCGACGCTCGGACCCCCGCAGCTCTTTTGATAGATGTGGGAGCCCTCCAGCATCAGCTCGCCGAAACCGAGGGCCACGCTGGCCAGATCCACACTCAGCTCGACGGGCTCCTCGATTGGCGCCTCATCGCTCTGGGTTTCGACCAGGAACACGTAGCCCAGGGCGCGCGCGACCGTGCACGTCAACGCAACCGGATGCCGCAGCTCCGCTTCCTGAAGCTGCAGGCGCCACGTCTCTCCGTCATCGACCAGGCGTGTGGGTGACTCGGTGTTGGTCTGCGGTGCAGCGCAGGCGCCGCTGCCGCAGCCGCCTCCGCCGTGTTCGTGCTCTTTGCCCTCGGCGTCGACCAGCACGGGAAGGATGGGGATGTCGCTCATGCCGGCGTGCTCTTGCATGCGACGCGTCAGGCGTTTGAGCGACTTCAGATCACCTTTGAATGCGTCGGGGAAGAACTTCTCGGTGGGCAGCACCAGCGGGCGCTCACCGAGCTCGGGCCCCAGTCGCTCGATCAGGCGCGCATAGCGCTGGATGATGGCCCGGACAACGGGCTCGGGTAGCGGCTCCATGCTGCTATCGTGACAGAGCCTCGCGCGTGCGCACACTCGGAAAGAGCCGGAGCGCGCCGGGCGGGACTCGAGCGCGGCATTCTGGGGGAGTTGGACCGCGGGGCGTTCGAGAAGTGACCGCTCCAGGCGCCCCCGCCGCCTTCGGGCCCAGAGTTGTCGCCCCCCCCCCGGCTGGCTCCAATCGTGCATTACTCGTGCGCATGAGCCATGCGAGCCCGCGATCGTGGTCGTGGAACGACGTCGCTGTGCGGGTACGGCCCGCCTGCCGTGTCCTCAGCGTCACACTCGGGCTCCTGCTGGCGGCCTGCGGCTCCAAGAGCGGTCTGCCCACCGCGAACCCGGACGCATGCGCTGACGCGGGCAGCGCACGCGCGTGTTTCTCGGTGTGCGGACAGGGCGTCGAGACCTGCGTGGCCGGGTCCTGGCAAGGCTGCTCCGCGCCGCGCCCCAAACAGCCGAAGCTCGCTGGCGTCGTGCGCGACTTCCACGCTTCGCATCCCGACATGGAGAGTGCGATCGGTGATGACCCGGGCATGGTCCTCGCCCTGCTCGGTGACGACGACAAACCCGTCTACGCTGGCACCCCGACGACGAGCACGACCCACGGCAAGGCCGCGTTCGACGAGTGGTATCGAGACGTGCCCGGCGTGAACCTGTCGTCGAGCTTCACGCTGCCGCTCTCCAAGTCCGGGCCGAACGAGCTCGCCTACAGTGACGGAACCTTCTTCCCCATCGATGGCCAGCTCTTCGGCAACGAAGGCAATCCACACAATTTTCATTTCACGTTCGAGGTGAGGAGCCAGTTTCGCTACCAGGGCGGAGAGGTGTTCACCTTCACCGGGGACGATGATCTCTGGGTGTTCATCAACCGTCGCCTCGCGATCGACCTGGGCGGAGTCCATGGCTCTCAGAGCAAGACCGTCGTGCTGGATCAGAGCGCAGCCGAGCTGGGGCTCGACGCGGGCAACGTCTATCCATTCCACCTGTTTTTTGCCGAGCGCCACACCTCGGCCTCGAGCTTCCGGCTGGAGACCACGATCGACGAGTTCGATCTGTGTGAGTGAACGCGAGCGGGCCATCGGCGTCGCCCGCGCGCAGGTCTCGCGACCTCAGCCCACGACGGATTGCCCGCCCGCTCGCGACAGCCGCCAGCTGTAGAGGCCGAGCGCCAACAGCCCGAAACAACCCCACTGCGCCGGAGTCAGACCGGCGACTTGGATCGCCGGACTCCACCCAATCGTCGTGGTGGCTCTTTGCCTGCGGCGCGCAATTTGACCAATGTGTCGCTCGGCGTTGCGGTGGTTGGCGCGGCGCTGGTCGTGGTCAATCTGGTGGTACTGGCGCCCGGGCGCGGCGCACCGAACGCAGCGCGGGGCAAGAAGAAACCAGCCGGGCTCAGCTTCGTGTTTTGAGTTTCGCATCCTGCTCGCCTCCACCTGCGACGCACGCGGCGACGTCACTTGTCAGGGTGTGCCCGGCGACGCGAAGCACAGCGCCTCGCCCGCACGCTTCCACGATGAACGCAGAGCGGATTGACGCCCGGCGTTTTCAGGGGTGATAAGGGATGATGCTCCTTTGCGCTTCCCGTCTGCGCGCTTGGGTCCGCCCGTTACGGTCCTGCATGCTCCTCGGCACGGTGGCCCTATCCACCGCGTGCAGCGAGGACGGGAGCAAGAAGCCGAGCGCCAGCACTCCCGTGAGTTTTCCTTACACGCCAGAGGGCTGCGCCTACACGGTTTCTCCACCCGAGTTGGCGGACGTGGCCATGAGCTCGAACGCCACGGGTGGCGAACCGGCACCCAAACACGTGCACCTGAGCTGGGCCGGTCCGGCGGACTCGACCTTTGCGGTGAACTGGGCGACGGACCTCGATACCAAGCTCACGCAGGTGCTCTACGGGCCTGACAAGGCGGAGGTCGAGGCGGCGGAGGGGGCCGGCGGAAAAGTGAAACGGCAGCTGGGCCACACGATGCAGCTCGGGAGCCCGCTGTTCTTGGATCAGAAGCTGCGGGTCCATGAAACGCACGTCTGCGGGCTCGCCGCGAACACCACGGTCTATTACAAGGTCGGCGGTCCCGGTGCGTGGAGTCGTGTGTTCGACGTCGCGACGGCGCCGGCGCGCGGTGCGACCGACAAGTTCAAGTTCACCGTCAGCGGGGACTCGCGAAGCGGCGCCGACATTTTTGCCAAGATCCAGGAGCAAGCCGCGGCCCAGGGCATCGACTTTCAGATCTTCACGGGGGACTTCATCGACAACACCACGAACCAGTCCCACTGGGAGGCGCTGTTCGAGGGCAAGACGGGCGCGTACTCCACCGAGGACATGCTGGCGACCCGCCCGTTGATGCCGGTCAACGGCAACCACGACAACCTGTCGGTGTACTACCTCGGGCAGTTTGCGCTGCCCCAAGAGCTCAGCCCCGGCGAAGGCGCTCAGGGTGAGGCCTGGTACTCGTTCGACTACGGGAACGCCCACTTCCTGATGCTCGACAGCGAAGCGGCGAAGCTGGACGCGCAGGCGGACTTCATGCGCGAAGACGTGAAGAAGGTCGACCGCGCGAAGACCCCGTGGCTGTTCGCCGTGTTTCACACGACGCCGTACACCTGTGGTTCGAAACACCAGGGTGACAGCTTGGCGCCGCGAGCGACCTGGCAACCGGTGTTCGACGAGCTGAAGGTCGACGTGGTGCTCGCCGGGCATGTGCACAACTACCAGCGCTCGGTGCCCATCCGCGGTTTTGCGCCCGGGACCACCGACGGGGTAGAGGCAGCGAGTGGGCCCAAGAAGATCCCGGTGAACGAGAGCGGCACGGTCTACGTCGTGAGCGGCGGAGCCTCCGGGGATCTGTACGGCGTCGACCCGCCGACGAGTTGCCCGTCGTTTGCGTATTTGACCGAGAAGGTGAACCACTCCCTGACCCTCGAGGTCGAAGATCGGACGCTGCGCTACAAAGCCCTCCGCCTCGACGGGACGGAGCTCGACTCCTTCGAGTACACCAAGTAACGCTCGCGTCCGAGTGCGCGGAGTCGTCGCGCCGCGTCGGAGCGGGTCAGTCGACCACGCGCGGCGCGCGCACGAACGAACGCGACAGGCCTCCGCGTCGGATCCGTTCGAGCTCTGCCAGGCGAGTCACGACTCCGCGCGCGACGATCTCGAGTACTCGCTCGATGACCTGGCGACGTTTGCGCGGATCCCCCGAGAAGGTGAGGTGACTCTTCGCGGCGCGTCCGCGGGGCAACTTGCCAACCGCGGTGCAGCGCACACGGAGCACGTCGCCTTCGTCGCTGACCGACAGCTCGGAGATCCCGAAACGGAACTGGATCAGGTTGTTGCGCCCCGCGCCCCACTTGGCCTTGCGCGCCTCGCGCAGCAGGCGCTTCTTGAGAAACCGTTTGTAGCTCTTGGCTCCGGCCACATCCGGGGGCAGGTCGATCCGGTCGACCTTGATCTTTGGCTGGCCGTTCGGGGTGATCAGCGCGAGGCGCGGGTCCCGTTTGTGTTTGGACTTCCCCTTCGCGTCGGCCGCTGCCGCCACGGACAGGACCGCGGCGACCAGTGACAGGGCGAGCGCCGCGCGGGAAATCGCCGGCCAAGCTTGCTCATGACCCTCGGAAGCTACGCTGGCAGTCCGGACCGGCCCAATTTTCGGGGGTTCAGCGCGCATTCGGGGCGCGAACCTGCTAATTCGTGGCTCGCGACATGCCCGTTGCGCCCTCCTCGGACCGCCCCGACGTCGACGTCGTTGTCATCGGCGGCGGCGTCAATGGCAGCGGAGTCGCGCGTGATGCCGCCCTGCGCGGCCTGAAGGTCGCGCTGTTCGAGCGCAACGACATCGCCTTCGGTGCCAGCGGCAACTCCAGCGGCATGATCCACGGTGGCCCGCGCTACCTCACCTACGACCCCGACGTGACGCACACCTCGTGTCTCGACTCGGGCCACATTCAGCGCATCGCGCCGCACCTGCTGTTTCGCATTCCGTTCCTCGTCCCCATCGAGCGCGGAGGTTACCCGGCGAGCGTCGCGCTGACGGGGTACGACGCATTCTTCGACCTGTACGACGAGTACCAGGAGCTCAAGCGCGGCAAACCACACGTGAGACTCAGTCGCGACGAGCTGCGCCAGCTCGAACCTGGTCTGGTCGCGGACGCCGTGGGCGGGATCTCTTTCGACGAGTGGGGCATCGACGGTGCGCGGCTCTGCATCGGCAGCATCGTCGATGCCATGGAAAACGGCGCTGAAGTGTTCGTGCACACGACGGTGACGGAGGTGATGCGGCGCGAGGATGGTGCCGTCACTGGCGTTCGGTACAGGGACCGGATGACCGGCGAGACCGGGATCCGCACCGCCAAGGTGGTGGTCAACGCCACGGGCGCCTGGGCGCCGCTCACGAGCACACTGGCCGGGCTTCAGCCCAAGGCCGCGCGGATCCGCCCGGGCAAGGGGATCCACGTCTTTCTCGACCGGAGGCTGACCAACTACGCCGTGGTCGCCACCGCCATCGACGGGCGCCAGGTCTTCCTGCTGCCCTGGCAGAACATGAGCGTGCTGGGCACCACGGATGACGACTACTACGGCGATCTCGACGATGTGGTCGCGACAGGCGACGAGGTCCGCTACCTGACTCAGGCCGTGGCGCGGGTCTTCCCGGCTGTGCGCAGCGCACGCGCCATCGGAACCTGGGGCGGCGTTCGCCCGACGCTGTACGGCTGGGGGATGAACGAGGACAAACTCAGCCGCGAGCACGAGGTCGTCGACCACGCCGAGCACGGCGCCGACGGCCTCTACTCGATGATCGGTGGCAAGCTGGCGAGTTATCGCATCTTCGCCGAAGAGATGACCGACGTGCTCGCGGCGCGCCTCGGTAACACGGGCGCCAAGCGGACCCATGTCTCGCCGCTACCCGGTGGCGACGAGGTGATCGATCCACTTTCTCTCACCGACGAAGGGTTGATCGAACCCGTCGCCGCCGTGCGCCTCGAATTCCGCCACGGCAGTCGCGCGCTGCGGGTCATGGAGCGCATCGCGAGGGAGCCCCGCGAGGCGCGCGTCGTGTGTGCCTGCGAGCCGGTGCTCGAGGCGGAGGTGCGCTACGTCGTCGAGCACGAGCTCGCGTGCACCGTCGAGGACGTGTCGCGTCGGACTCGGCTCGGTCTCGGCTCCTGCGGTGGCATGCGCTGCGCCGCCCAGTGCGGAGCGATCGTAGCAGCGATCAAGGGCAAATCCCCCGAAGCCGGCCGCCATGACGCGCTTCGTTTTCTCGACGGAGCTCTCCGCCGTCGTATCGCGGCGCTCGGCCCGGAGCAGGCACGGCAAGAGACCTTGTCTTTGGCTCACCTGCGCTCGGAGCTCGGGACCCAGCCCCGAGAGGACGACTCGTGAAGGTCGCGGTCGTCGGCGCGGGGGTAGCGGGTACGGCAGCGGCCTGGGCAGCTCGACGCGCGGGTGCCGACGTCGTCGTGGTGCACGACCGCCCGGGGGCCAGCGCGCTCTGGAGCGGCGCACTGGACTACGATGTCTGGGAGCTCGAGCGAAGCCACTCCCCGGGTCGAGAGGAGCGCGAGCTGTGCCAGGCTCTCGGTTTGTGCCTCGATGACAACCTCTGTCAGGTGGCGACGTTGGCCGGCGTGTTGCGCTCCGCGCGCGGCCGAGATGCTGCGGTGCTCGATCTCGCGCCGCTCGCTGGCGGCCTCGTCGCCGTGGCGGACGTGGCCCGGGATGACTGGGACGCGAGCTTGATCTGCCGCGGTCTCGCCGACTCGGTGTGGGCGAAGCGAACCCTCACCCGGTTCGAACCGCGGGCCATCCTCGCTGACGTCGAGGAGCACGTTCGCCATCTGCCCGCTTACGATTTCGCGTCGCGCTTCGACGGCGAAGCGGAGCGGAAGAAGCTCGCCGCAGAGCTTTCGTGCAATCGGGGCGACGCGTCGGCTTGGTTGCTCGGACCCTGGCTCGGCACTTCATCTGGAGTCGCGGAGGCTCTCGGGGCGGAGGTCGGCGCACCGGTGGGTGAGGCCCTGTCCGCTCCGGGCGGCGTCGCTGGCGCGCGCCTCGATGCGGCGCGCACCGCGCTCCTCGAAGGGCTCGGCATCGAGCTTTGCCCGGGGCGAGTGCTCCGCGTCGAGCCAGGGGTCTCGGGGTTCACGCTCGAGCTCGAAGACTCGCAGTCGATCGTCGCCGATCGGGTCGTCCTGGCCATTGGTGGAGTGCTCGGCGCCGGCATCTTGCTCGATCCACCCAGGCCCGATCATCCGGGCGGCGCGTGTTTCCACGCCTCGCTGGAGGCGCCGGTGGTGATCGAGGTCGATGGGCAACCCGTCGATTCGGTCTCCAGCCTTCACGGCGTGGATTTCGCGGCGCATGGCGTGCAGGTCCTGGAGAGCGTGGGCATCGGGGTCGAGGGTGCGCGTGCGCGAGGCGCCGCTGGGATATTCGTCGCGGGCGATGCCGTTGCGGATCGCCCGCGCACCTTCTTGCGCGCGCTGACGTCGGGGATCGCAGCCGGCGCGGCGGCAGCTCAGCCGACGGGAGACTCGCCGTCGTGAAACCAAGAGCCGAGGACTGAGCGTGGAGCGGGCGATCGCGGAGCTCAGCCCGGTGCTTCGGCGCCGGATCTCCGACAGATGGGCCCGCGATGCCCGGGCGGAGCACGAGGGCATCGCGCTGTTCTCGCACTTCTCGCTGCAGCTCATGGCCCTTGGCGCGCCGCCGGACCTGCTCCGCGGCGCCCACGGCGCAGCACTCGACGAGATCGAGCACGCGCGTCGCTGTCTTCATTTCGCGAGCCTCTACCGTGGAGAGACCGTGACCGCCGAGCGCTTGCCGAGTGACTTCGATGCGCTCGGGGGTTCGGAGCCCCTCGAATTCATGCGGGTGGCCGTTCGCGCGGGCTGTGTGGGCGACGCCCTCGCAGCCTTCGTGGCCAGAGCGGCCGCGGAAGCCACCGGTATCGTTGAGCTGCAAGGGTTCCTGAACGAGATCGCCGAAGCGGAAGCCCGGCACTCGGAGCTCGCCTATCGGGTCGTTCGCTGGGCCCTGGCCGGACATCCGGAGTGGAGCAGCGCGGTGCGCGCCGCATTTGCCGACGTGCTCGGCGAGGCACACCGAGAGCCCGACGCAGATCCGGACGCGGCAAGAATGGCGGAGCACGGTCGACTCGACGCGTGCACAAGGTGGAAACTGCGCCGCCGCGCCATCGTCGAGCGGGTCACGCCGGCAATGGACGCGCTCTTCTGAGCCTCGAGCCGGCGCTCAGTAGCAGATTTCCCAGGTCAGGTTCTGGAACACCCAGCCGATGCTCGGGCCCCAGCAACAGGGCGCCGTGGGATCCGCCTGCCCCTGGGCATTGTAGCACTCCAGGAACCCGCCGTCGGAGCTGAACACCACGTTCCACTGCTCCGACCCGTTTGCGATCAACTTCGCGAGCGGGCTGATGGGTCCCGTGTGAGTGCTTGGTCCGACGTCTGCTACGAGTGTGCCTTTTGCCTGGTCGTAGGTGATCGTGGCCGACTGCACCGTGCCCGCGCTGATGCCGTGGGCGCCATTGAAAATCTTGGCCTCGACGTCGGAGCCGCCACAGCCGCTGCCGGTGAACTGTTTTGCTTTGTAGTAGGTCTGCGCGTCGGCCTTGTTGCTGGCGCCGTGACCCGAGGCCGGACCCTGCAAGGTGACCTCGAACAGATCGCCACCCTTGCACCAGTGGTTGCCCCGCTTGAGCGCGACCAGCGACTCGAAGATCGGAAAGCCCAGCTTCTTCGTCGTGGCGGGGTTGTAACAGGTGCCGCTCCACGCAGTCGGCACGTAATCGAACTGCAGGGTCACGCGTCGATACTCGACGCCGGGTTTGAGCGGCAGGGGGATGCGCTTGAACTGCTCTGCTTGCGAGACCGTCAGCTTGAAGGTCTCAGTGCCGCTCGCGCAGATCAGGGGGCCGCCGGCATCCGATGGTGAGCCGGCGCTGCCGCCGAAGCTGGAGCCGGCCATGCCGCCCGTCGCGCCACCATCGTCGCCCCCCGTGCCGCCTGCGGAGGTTCCCCCGGTTGGGGCTCCGCCGCTCGGGGCTCCGCCGCTCGGGGAGCCGCCGCTCGGGGAGCCGCCGCTCGGGGTGCCTGCACTTCCGCCAGCGCCCGCCCCTGCGCCGCCGCCGCCAGCGACGCCTCCGCCGTCATCACTTCCGCACCCGGCGCTCGCGTGCGCACCGACGATGACGACCACAGCTCCGAGCGAGAGCCAGCGCATGCACGGGAGAGTAGGGGACAAGCCTCGGTCGGGGAAGCCGCTTGGAAGTTCGCTGCCAATCGCTTGCGTTGCGGGCCGTCCGCCGTTACGCCGGGGCATGCGGCTCTGGTGGTTTCCCTGGCTCGGCTGGCTCACGGTCGCTGGCTGCGGGGCGAGTGCGGGCACGGGTGCGGCGCCGGCGAAACCGGCGGCTCCTGCTGGTCCGACCTGTGCCACGTCCGCGGCGTGCTTCACGGCCGCCGAGGACTTGCGTCACGGTGCGAATGGACAGACCAAGGATCCAACCCGCGCGGCCGCCGCGTACCAGAAGAGCTGTGAGCTCGCGCATGCTGGCGCCTGCGACGCGCTGGCGATGATGTACTACGGCGGGGAAGGCGTGCCGAAGGACGCGCTGAAGGGCGACACGCTGGAAGATCGCGCGTGCACGCTTCGCTTCGCACCGGCCTGCTTCGGCCTCGCCTACGTGCTCTCGACCAACGTCAATCAGCTCTTGTCCGGCCAGGGTGAGGTCAGCGATGAAGAGCGGGGCAAGCTCGTCGAAGACCTTCGGGGGAAGGCCCGCGGGTACTTGAAACGAGCCTGCGAGCTCGGCAGCCCCTGCGCCTGCGCGGCGCTCGAGACTGGCGACTGCAATCAGCCGGAGATGTGCGCGGCGAAGAGTCCAGCGGGGGCTTGTCTGACCCGCTGCTCCGAGGAGCCGGGCTGCGACAACGGCGCGTTCGGTGTCATCGGACAGTGACGCTCCGGTTGGCACTCGTGCCGGCGGGTCCGGCCAAGAGTTCTTGCCGGCGCTCGGTCAGTTCGCCGTGATCGTGCCGGTCATCGACGGGTGGATCGCGCAAAAGAACGGATAGCTTCCGGCCGCGGTGAGCTTGACGCACTTCGATGTGCTTCCGCCGATGCTGCCGGTGTCCCAGTTGCCGTCGGCACACCCCGGAACCCCCGAGGTCGCCGTGTGTCCGGAGGCGTCCTTGTTGTCGAACTTCACGACGTCGCCCACGCTGACCGACAGGGTGGCCGGAGCAAAGGCGAAACCGGCGATGTCGATGGTCTTGGCGATGGTCGCGCCCGCGCAGTCCACGACCTGAGCGCCCGGAGTGGTCGTTGGCGTGCAACCGCCTCCGTCCGACGAGGTGCCGCCGGTCGCGGCCATGCCCGCCATGCCGCCGGTGCTGCCTCCCGCGCCGCCGCCGGCAGTCGTGCCTCCGCTGCCTGCGCCGCCACCGGAGCTCGAGCCCGCATTACCACCGGAGCTCGAGCCCGCGCTGCCGCCCGAGCCGGTTCCGCCGCTGCCGCCGGTCGCGCCGCTGCCGCCACTGCCAGCTTTCCCACCGGAGCCACCGCTGCTGTCGTCGCTCCCGCAGGCGACGAGCGCGGGCACCAAGATCAAGCAGGACGAGAGCGCTGCAAAGCGTAGGGTATGCATGGTCGAGGCCTCCGGGCGCGTAGGTCGGCGCCGAGACGATTCTTTAGCGGCAGCGCGGACATTTCGCCAGCCTTCCAGGACATTTTTTCCGCGAAGTGCGGCCCCCGTCAGCGGTTGCGACACGCGGCGACCTGCGGAGCACACGATTTCGTGAAACACGCCCGACAGTCCTCCGGGCTCGTCCAGAGCCCCGCGCACTCTGTCTGGCAGGTGGTGAAGGAGCACGAGTTGTTGATCACGAGCTTGTCCGCATCGGTCGGACGAACTTGGTACATCGCTCGACACACACAGTCCTTGTTCGCTGCCTTGTCTTCGACCGGGCACTTGAACTCCTCGTCGAACACCTCCCGGCAGGTCGAGGTGCCGCTGGGCTTCTTGCCGCAGTAGCCTTCGATGAAACACACTCCAACCTTGGCGCAATCGGCGTCGCGCACGCACTCTCGCGTTTGCGCCGAAGCTTCGCAGAAGTCCACGCAGTCGGCGAGGTTGAACACCGCGCCGCACTGATTGATCCGGTGGCAGGCGACGGGGCAGGGGAGCCCCTGCGCGACGCCCTGGGTAGCGACCGCTGTCCGGGTGCGGTCCTCGAGGTACTTCGGAAACCAAAACAGAAACCCGCCCAAAATCGGCACCACGAATACAAGGACGATGACCCCGGCCAGGATGAAGAGAAGCTTGCGGCTGGAGCCAGGTCTCTCGTCCGTCGGGCTCGTGACTCCCGGCGTGCCGGGCCCCGCGGTGAGCGTCGGCGCGACCGGGTGGTGAGCGCCCGACTCGCTCGGGACCACACCTTCCCGATACCGGAGTGTGACGCTCGGCATGGCGCGGAGTGCGCCCGCCATCGTTGCCGCAGACTCGAAGCGCTGGACGGGATCGACCGCGAGGGCCGCCCCGAGAAACGCGGCGAGCGTTGCGGGGACCTCGAGCAGTCGCTCCTCCAGCGGCCGTGGGGGTGACGACAAAACCTGCAGCAGCATCTCCCCGGCGGATTCACTCAGGTACGGCAGTTGCCCGGTCACCATCTGGTAGAACATGACGCCGACCGCCCACAGATCGGTCCGATGGTCGACGCGTTTTGCGTTCTTCAGTTGCTCCGGGGACATGTAGTGGAGCGTGCCCATGCTCGTGCCGGTCGCGGTGTGGGACTGGCTGTCGAGATCCCCCAACGACTTGGCGATCCCGAAATCGAGCAGCTTGGTGCGACCATCGGCGGCGTTGATGAAGACGTTCTCGGGCTTGAGGTCCCGATGGATGAAGCCCGCGGCGTGAGCGCTGCCGAGCGCATCGAGCACGTCCAGGCAGATGTTGCGGATCTTCTCGAAGGGCATCGGCCCACGGCGCATGATGCTCGCGAGCGGTTCCCCTTCCAGGAGCTCCATGGCGAAGTAGTGCTCGCCGCGCTCGGTGGTGCCCGCGTCGAGCACACGAACGATCCCCGGGTGTCCGATGGCGGCCGGCGCGCGCGCTTCAGCCAGGAAGCGCGCCGCCAGATCGGCCCGCATCGACAGGTGCGGGTGCAGCATCTTGAGCGCGACTCGCTCGTTGGTGAAGCGATGGCGCGCGCGCAGCACGACGCCCATCCCGCCTTGGCCAACGAGATCCTCGATCTCGTAGCGGTCCCCCACGATGGCTCCGGCTCGAAGCCAAGTCATGCACGCCAGAGTACGCGAAAAGCCAGCCGCGAGCCCACGCCGCGTCGGCCTGACCGCGCGCTCCTGCCGCAAACGGTGGTAGCGTCACGCAGCTGAATTTCATGGGGTCCAGCGTTGCCAGCTCCGGCCGAATGTCCGGCGAACCGCGACCTCGCGGGGTCGCGGGCACGCTGGCGGCCGGTGTGCGTTTTGCGGGCGCTTGTCTGCGCGGGCGAGGCAGCCTGGGGGTTGGCCGCGCGGACTTCTTCGTTGCGCTGCTGCGTGGCGTGAGGGCCCACTTCTTCGCGTTTCCCTGCGGAGCCGCCCTCGCGGGTGCAGCAAGTGTCAGTGCAGGCGCGAGCAGCTGGCGAGTGTGGCTGACGGCGCTCGCGGTCGGCGTCGGTTGGGGCGTCGGCCAGCTGCTCAACGATCTGGTCGACGTCGACGCAGACCGAATCGACGCCCCGGACCGCCCGGCGGTCATGGGTTTGCTGCCCGAAGGGCCAACGGCGCTCGTTGCGTCGCTGCTCGGGCTCTTGGTCGCGATTGCCCTCTCGGTGGTGCATCCGCTGGGCTGGGTCTTTGCCCTCTCGAGCGCGAGCTTGATGTTGCTCTACGCGCCGGCCAAAGGTCTGCCGGTGCTCGGGAACGTGACCCACGGAGCGCTGATGGCGCTGCTCGCTCTGATGGGGGCCGCGGCCGCAGCGCCTGCGCTCCCGCTCGTGTCCGTGCTCGGCGTGTCCTGGCCGGTGATCGGTCTGGTCTTTGCGCTGGCGGTGCTCTATCTGCAGGGCAACTACGAGAAGGACCGGGACGGCGACGCCCAGGCCGGGTATCACACCCTGGCCGTGGTGACGGGAGTGCGGGGGAGCTCCGGCGTGCGAACGGTGCTCGGTGCGAGTTTGTATTCCGCGGCTGCGGTGCTCGGTCTCATCGGGCGCGGGCCTGCGCTCTGGCTCTGGTTCGCGTCCGCGCTCGCGCTCGCGGTGTCGGTGGCGCCTTCGTTGTGGCGGGGCAATCGTCGCGGGGCGCTGCTCGGGTATCGGTTCGCCGTGCACTCCACGCTGCTCGGCTTCGCCGCACTGATGCTGCCCGGCTTCGGCGCCGGGGGAACCGTGGGCGCGCTGGTCGCCGCCGGGCTGCTGGTCGAAGCCGCGTTTGCCCGTTCGCCCAACCCCTGACCCAGGCGGCGAGCGCTGATTTTCCGATCTTCGCACTGATTCTTCGGCCGGTCGCTTGACCGGCGGGCGGCGGCGGCTTACGAACTTTCAGTAACTTCTGAAAGTTCAGGGAACGATGAGCGACCCGCTCCAGCGATCCGCGCTCCTGGCCGCCGACGCCATCGGCGACGTGATTGAACATTGGGGCTTCCGCAAGGCGCTGGGCCGGGTGTGGACCGTGCTCTACCTGGAAGACATTCCGCTTGCCGCCGCCGAGGTTGCCGAACGCCTGAGCATGAGCGCGGGGGCGGTCTCGACGACGCTTGGCGAGCTGCAGCGGTGGGGCGTGGTCAAGCGGGTGTGGCAACCTGGCCAGCGCAAGGAGTTCTACGAGGCCGAGACGGACTTCTGGAAGATGATCTCGCGCGTCGTCAACGAGCGAGAGCGCGCGCTGGCAGAGGGGGTGCGGGCGCGGCTCGAGGAGGCGACGGAGGCGGCCTACGACGCCCCGCGGTCGGCGCGCCGAAGCCACGTGACCGACCGCCTCAAGCGCCTCGTATCGTTCGCGCTGGTGGCGCAGACCGTCATCGACTCGTTCGTGCAGTCGCAGCGCGCGGACTTTCAGAAGTTCGGAAACCTGCTGAGCCTGGCCCGCGAGAAGGTCGCGCGGCGGCGCTGACGTACCGGAGCAAGAGCCCATGATCGTCACCTTGACGGACCACGCGGACGTCGATCACGTTCGGCGCGCGCTGACGGGCCTCGGGCTGTGGATCGAGAGCCTGGAGCGGTCCGAGCGCGGGCCGGTCCACTTGATCGTGGCCAGGGCCTCCAGCGTGGTCCCGGAGGCCGCTCTGCTCGCCCTCGACGGCGTGAAGAGCGTGAGTCTGCCGCGCTCGCGACACCCCCGCGTCGATGCTCAGGGCAGCCGGGTGCAGGTGGGCGAGGTCGTCTTCGGCGGCGAGCTGCCGGTGCTCATCGCGGGGCCCTGCGCGGTGGAGAGCGAGGCGCAAATCGCACGCATTGCCGCCAAGCTCGCGGGCCACGGCGTTCGTATCCTGAGAGGCGGCGCGTTCAAGCCGAGGACCAGTCCGTACGATTTTCAAGGCCGCGGCAAGGTCGCCCTCGGCTGGCTGCGCCGCGCGGCGGACGCGGTGGGCATGGGCGTCGTCTCGGAGGTGATGAGCGAGCGCGATCTCGACGACGTCGCCTCGGTCGTCGATCTGCTCCAGGTTGGCTCGCGCAACATGCAGAACTACGCGTTGCTCCAGGCGGTCGGTGGCGCGGGCAAACCGGTGCTCTTGAAGCGTGCCATGTCCGCCACCATCGAAGAATGGCTGCACGCCGGCGAGTACCTGCTGGTGCACGGCGCAAGTGGCGTGGTGTTCTGCGAGCGAGGCCTGCGCGGTTTTGATCCATCGACCCGCAACCTGCTCGATCTGGGTGCCGTGGCGCTCTTGGCCCGCGTTCACCGCCTGCCGGTCGTCGTGGACCCGTCTCACGCCGCCGGGCGCCGTGACCTGATCCTCCCCCTCGCACGAGCGGCCCTCGCCGCGGGTGCTCACGGCGTCATGATCGAGGTGCACGACGAACCGGCGGCTGCCGAGAGTGATGGCGCCCAGGCACTCGAGCCCGAGGCGCTCGCCGCCTTGGCAGCGGCGCTGACCCGCCCGGGGTCGGAATGAGCGTTGAACCTTCCGCCGGAGTGCGCCCCGGCAGCGGTGAGATGTTCGACGCGATCGCAGACCGCTACGACCTCTTGAATCGCATCATCTCCCTCGGCATCGACCAGAGCTGGCGCGACAAAGCCGTGCGCGCGTTGGGTCTGTCGGGCCCCGCCCGTGTGCTCGACGTTGCGACGGGTACGGCAGATCTCGCCCTGCGCATCGCGCGCGCGTTGCCCGAGGCCGAGGTGGTGGGTGTCGATCCATCGGCGCGCATGCTGGAGCTCGGGCGCATCAAGCTCGAGCGGGCGGGGCAGAGTGAGCGGGTGACGCTCGCTGCCGGGACGGTCGAGGCGCTGCCCTTCGCTGACGCGAGCTTCGACGGTGTCAGCATCGCCTTCGGCATTCGCAACGCGACGGACCGCGCCCGTGGCCTCTCCGAGATGCGGCGTGTCACCCGATCCGGTGGCCACGTGGTGGTGCTCGAGCTCGGCGAACCCGAGAGTGGACCCCTGTCGGGGCTCGCCCGCTGGCACATCCACCAGGTCGTGCCCTGGTTGGGCGGCGTGCTCTCGGGCAAGGGTGAGTATCAGTACCTGCAGCGGTCCATCGCGGCGTTTCCGCCGCGCGCCGAGTTCAGCGAGCTGATGACCGCGGCGGGGCTCGAGATGCGCGAAGTAGAAAGGCTCACGTTCGGTGTCGCCACGCTGTTCGTTGGGAGGGTGCCGTGAGCTTCGAGCGCGAGCTCCGCGCGGCGACCGCTCGCGGGCTGCCTGACGCTGCGCTGGTGGCGGTCAGCGGAGAGATCGACGTGGAGCCCGACTGGGTGTCGATCCCACGTGGCGCCGTGTGGTCGTTCTGGGACACGACGAGTCGGGTGGACCTACCTGCGGAGCAGTGGCTGGGCGTCGGTGCGGCGGCGGTCGTGAGCACGAGCGGCGCCACGCGCTTCGAAGAGGCTCGTCGACAGCTCGCTGCCCTCATGGCGAGCATCGACGGCGCGCGCGCGGGGTTCGTGCGGGCATTCGGTGGCGCGGCCTTCGAGCCCGGCAACCTCGGTCCCTTCGCGGCGCTCGGCGAGCTCTGTTTCGTGGTGCCGCGCTGGACGTTCTCCCGAGCTCACGCCGGGACCCGGGTCACGCTGGTTGCCGAGCCGGCCGAGCTGTCCACGCCGAGCCGGCTCCTGGAAGAGCTGCGCCCCCTGCTCACGCGCCGCTCGCGCCGCCTTCCCGGGCTCAATCGCGTCGCCGACGACGGCAAACAACGCTTCGTCGAGGCGGCTCGCGAGGCAGTGAGGAGCGTCGAGGCGCATAGCCTCGACAAAGTCGTGGTTGCGCGGCGTGCGGTGCTCGACGGTGCCATCGAGCCGCTCTCGCTGCTGGATGCGCTGGCCGAAGAGGTCTCTGTCACGCGGTTTGCATTGTCCGTTTCGGGCACGACCTTCGTTGGCGCATCACCGGAGCTGTTGATCGCGTGGGACGGTCAGCGAGCTCGCAGCGAGGCAGTTGCGGGGACACTGAGGCGCGGGAGGGATCCGCTCGAGCTGCGAGAGAGCGGTAAGGACCAGCGGGAGCACGCATACGTGGTGCACGCCATCGGCGCTGCGCTCGAGAGCGCCGGTGTCGAGCTGACTGCGGGCGCCGAGCCCGTGATCCGCAGCCTGCGGCACGTGCATCATCTGGTGACCCCCATCGAAGGTCGGCTCGGGACACATACCCACGTGCTCGAGCTGGTGGCGGCGCTGCATCCGACGCCAGCGGTCCTGGGTGTGCCGGCGCAAGCCGCGCGGGAATTCTTGCGCCGCGTCGAGCGCATCGAGCGCGGCTGGTTTGCCGCGCCCGTGGGGTACGTCGATGCGCTCGGGCAGGGTAAGTTCGTGGTTGCGCTGCGCTCGGCGCTGATCGACCGGGGACGCGCCTGGGTCTTCGCCGGTTCGGGCATCGTACGAGGCTCGGTCGTCGAGGCGGAGCTGGCGGAGACCGATGCCAAGCTCACCGCGATCCTCGCCGCGCTCCGCACTTCGGAGCTGAGTGCTCCCACGCTGGCGGGCGCCCCGTGACCGCCGACCTGACGACACTGTGGGCCTGCGTCTTCGTGCGGGCGCTGTACGACGCCGGAGTCCGAGCCGTCGTTGCCAGCCCCGGCTCGCGCTCGACTCCACTGGTGTTGGCTGCGGCCTCGGTGCCCGGGCTCGAGCTCGAGATGATCGTCGATGAACGAAGCGCGGCGTTTTTTGCGCTCGGTCGAGCCCGCGTGAGCGGTCGCCCCAGCGTGCTCTTGTGCACGTCGGGCAGCGCCGGTGCCCACTACTACCCGGCAATTCTGGAGGCCGAGCGGGCCCTCTTGCCGCTCATTGCCGTCACCGCCGACCGTCCCTGGGAGCTCGGGCAACTCCACGCGAATCAGGCCCTGGACCAGACCAAGTTGTTCGGCTCGCACGCAGAGAGCCTCGAGCTCGGTGAGCCAGACGAGCAGCGCTTGCGCTACGTGCCAAGCATCGCCGCCCTCGCGGTCGAGCGGGCGACGCTGCCGGTGCCGGGTCCGGTCCATGTCAACGCTCGTTTTCGAAAACCCCTCGAGCCCGCGCGCCCTGTGAGTGACGTCCTCGGCGAGAGTGTGCGGTTGGGGCTCGAGGCACCGCGCATCGTCCGGGCCGCGCCGAGCGGCGTGAGTGTGCCCGCCGAGATCGCGGACGTCGTGGCTCGTGCCCGTCGCGGACTCGTGGTCGTCGGGCCGCGGCTCGGAGCGATTGGGCACGACCTCCGCCTGCGCCGAGCGTTGCAGCGCTTCGTGACGGCGCGAAACTTCGCACTCGCGGCGGAGGTGACCAGCGGTGTCGCTCACAGCTCGGAGTGCGGCGGGCTGGTCTTGCCGGCGTTCGACGGCTGGATCGAAGCCGCGTGTGATGCCGGTGACGCCCCCGACCTGATCATCGAGCTCGGCAGCCCGCCGACTTCGAGCGCATGGCAGCGGCTCACGGCCCGGCTGCCCGCACTGCCTCGCATCGTCGTGACGGAGCGAGCACTGCCGGATCCCGCGGCCAGCGCGAGTCACGTCGTCGTCGGGAACGGTGCCCAGCTGCTCGAGGCCCTCGCCGCCGACGGGCCGAGCGACGCTGCCTGGCTCGCGCGCCTGACCGAGCTGGCACGCCGCACGGAATCGTTGCTCTCGGAGGCTCTCGCCGGCACTGTCCTCAGTGAGCCGTTCGTTGCAAGGCGCGTCGTCGACAGTGTTCCAGGCGGTGGAGCGTTGTTCGTGGGCAACAGCCTGCCGGTGCGCGACGTCGATCGTTTCGCAGCTAGCTCGGGTCGTGCGCTCATGGTCCTGCATCAGCGCGGGCTGTCGGGGATCGATGGGCTGATCGCCGGAGCTGCCGGAGCGCGACGTGAGCTGCCGGCCAGCGTCCCCCTCACGTTATTGCTCGGAGACGTCAGCGCGCTGCACGACGTCGGTTCGTTCGCGCTCTTGGCGCGCGTCGATGGCCCGTTGACGCTGGTCGTCGTGGACAATGGCGGCGGGAGGATCTTCTCCGAGCTGCCCGTTGCGAACGTCATCCACCCAGCCGAGCTCGAGCGTCTCTTCCTGACGCCGCCGCCCGACTTTCTGGAGTACACAGCGCGGGCCTTCGGCATCGCTTACGAGCGCATCCAGACCCGCAGCGAGCTCGAGGCTCGACTCGCGGTAGCTCCGAACGGCGCACGCTTGCTGCACGTGATCGTGCAAGCCGAGGCTGGCCGCGCGCGCCGCCGGGCCGTCGTTGACGGCGTGGCCCGCAGCCTGGGAGCACCAGCGTGAACCTCGGCACCTCGACGCGCTCGTCCCGGCACGCCGCGCGCGCTCCGCTCTTGCTTCTGCACGGCTTCATGGGCGCGCCGATGTCTTGGTCTGCGGTTGCGATGGCGCTCACCCATCCGGGTCCGGTGCTCACACCGGTCCTGCCCGGACACGGCCGCCCGCCGCGGCCCGTTCCGGCCACGTTCTGGGACGCGGTCGATCAGCTGGCCGCCGACCTGGCCGAGCCTGCCTTCGTGGTGGGTTATTCGCTGGGTGGGCGGCTGGGACTGGGTCTCGCCTGCCGCCACCCTCGCCGTGTACGCGGTCTGATCGCCGTCGGCGCTCACCCTGGCCTGCGCGCGGAGTCCGAGCGTGACGCGCGCGTCCGCTGGGAAGACGCGCAGGCGCTCGCGCTCGAGGCTAGGGGACTGTCGCGATTCATCGACGCCTGGGAGCAGCTGCCGCTGTTTGCGTCGCAGTCCGCGTTGCCGCTCCCGGTCCGCGCGGCGCAGCGGCGCATTCGCGAGGCACACGACGCAAACGCGCTAGCTCGTGTGCTCACCGTTCTCGGGACGGGACGCATGCCGCCTCTCGCGCTGGAGGCGACTCGCGTGCCCGTGACCTTGGTGACCGGTGAGCACGACGTGAAGCTCGCCAGCGCGGCGCGCGAGCTCACCGCCATTGCACCGCAGATTTCGCACCAGACGGTGCCCGCCGTCGGCCACAACCCGCTGCTCGAAGCTCCGCTGCTTCTCGGCCGGCTCATCGACGAACGGCTCACGGTCTGGAGCAAAGCTCGAACACAGGAGACTCACGCATGACACTGCCGAACTGGAAAGCTGCTCCGGGGTACGAAGACGTCGTCTACGAGACCGCCGAAGGCATCGCAAAGATCAGCATCAATCGCCCGGAGGTTCACAACGCATTTCGTCCCCAGACCATCAAGGAACTGATGCGCGCCTTCGAGGCCGCCCGGGAAGATCCCGAGGTGGGCGTCGTGATCCTGACCGGGGCCGGCGACCGGGCGTTTTGCTCGGGCGGTGATCAGCGTGTGCGCGGAAGTGCAGGTTACGTTGGCGCCGATGGGGTGCCGCGCCTGAACGTGCTCGACCTGCAGCGGCAGATCCGCACACTGCCCAAACCCGTCGTTGCCATGGTGGCGGGGTACGCCATTGGCGGCGGGCATGTCCTGCACATCGTCTGTGATCTGACGATTGCTGCCGACAACGCCCGCTTCGGCCAGACGGGCCCGAAGGTCGGGAGCTTCGACGGCGGGTACGGCGCCTCGTACCTCGCGCGGATCGTGGGTCAGAAGAAGGCCCGAGAGATCTGGTTCCTGTGTCGCCAGTACGACGCAAAAGCGGCGCTCGACATGGGACTCGTGAACACCGTCGTGCCGCTCGCCGAGCTGGAGCACGAGACGGTGAAGTGGTGTCGTGAAATGCTCGAGTTGAGCCCACTCGCGCTGCGCTGCCTCAAGGCTTCGTTGAACGCCGACTGTGATGGTCAGGCAGGCCTGCAAGAGCTGGCGGGCAACGCCACGCTGCTCTTTTACATGACGGCGGAGGGACAGGAGGGCAAGAACGCCTTCCTCGAGCACCGCAAACCCGAGTTCGGGAAGTTCGGGCGTCTGCCCTGAGTCCCATGGCCCACGATCACACGTTGCGAGTCTCGGCGCTGCCCGAGCGCGGCAGCTTCGGCGCGTGGTTGCTGGCTGCGCGCCCACAGACGCTTCCGGTCGCGGTGGCGCCGGTGTTCGTGGGCACGGCCCTGGCCGTTGCCAGCGGGACGGCGCGCGCGGCGGCGGCAATCGCTGCGCTCCTGGGTGCGCTGTTCATCCAGATCGGAACCAACTTCGCCAACGACGTCTTCGACCACGAGAAGGGGGCGGACACCGCCGAGCGGCTCGGTCCAACGCGCGCGGCGGAGAGCGGGCTCCTGTCCGCGCGCGCGCTCAAGCTGGCGATGGCTGCCGCGTTCTTCTGCGCCATCCTGGCTGGGCTCTATCTCACGCGGATCGGCGGCGCGGTCGTCGTTGTCATCGGAATCACTTCGATCGCGAGCGGCATTGCCTACACCGGCGGGCCCTATCCGCTCGGGTATCACGGACTCGGCGACCTGTTCGTGCTGATTTTCTTCGGCTTCGTTGCCGTGTGCGGCACGACCTGGGTCGTGGCGGGCAGTGTGCCGGCAGCCGCGTGGCTCGCATCGATCTTGGTGGGTGGGCTGGCGACTGCGGTGCTCGTCGTGAACAATGCGCGCGACCACCTGACGGACGTGCGGGCAGGAAAACGCACACTGGTCGTGCGCTTCGGTCGCCGCTTCGCCAACTTCGAATATTCCGCCCTCGTGACCGCGGCGTACCTTGCGCCGGTCGCCCTGTGGGCGCTCGGTCTGGCGCGGCCGACGGTGCTCGTCACGTGGTTGACCGTCCCCTGGGCCTTCTGGCTGTGCCGCACGGTGTCGCGAAGCGAGGGGGGCGCGCTCAATCCGCTGCTGCCAGCGACCGCGCGGCTCCTGCTGGCCCAGAGCGCCTTGTTCGTGCTGGGAACCGCCGTCGGATGAGCCGCGGATCTGCGTGGCACGTCGTGGTTTGGGGGGGTGACGTCGAGGGCGTCGCAAACGCGCGTCGAAGCTACGGCCGACGTGAAGGGATGCTGGTGGTGCTACGGGACGCGAACTCGGGACTCAGCTTCGGTGAAGCCACGCCGCTCGCCGGCTTCGGCAACGACGACCTCGCCGCTGCGCGCTGCGCCCTCGAATCCGCCGCTCTGCCAGTGCCGGTAGACGATCTGACCGAGGTCGAGGCCCTGCTCTCGCACATCACCTCGGCGAGTGCTCGGTTTGCCGTCGAGACCGCGCTCCTCGGCCGGATCGCGCGCCGTCGCCAGGTGTCGTTGTCGGAGCTGCTCGGCGCGAGCACGACCTCGGTGCCCCGCAGCGTGCTCGTCGGCGCGCTCGCCGATGATGGTTTCGTCGAAGCGGCAAGAGCAGCCGCCCGGCGTGGCGCCCGTTCGGTGAAGCTCAAGGCTGAGGGGCGTGACCTATCGGAAGAGTCTCGGCGTCTGTCGGAGCTCCGTCGGGCGCTTGGCTCGGAAGTCGGAGTGCGCCTCGATCTGAACGGCAACCTCGATCGCAACGGCGCGCGCGCCGCGCTCGCGGCCTATGCACACGCGAAGGTCGAGCTGTGTGAGGAGCCCTGCGCGGGCGAGGAGCTCCTGCAACTCGAGCGCACCGCCGTGCCCTGGCTCGCAGATGAGTCCGCCGTCGGTGACGCGGAGTTCGCCCGGTTCGTCGCGCAGCCTGGCTGCGCCGGTGTGGTGCTGAAACCCACTGCTTTGGGTGGGCTCGGCAGCTGCCTGGCTCGCGCGAGGACCCTGACCGATGCCGGAAAAATCGGGTTGGTATCGCACGCATTCGAGGGCCCCGTCGCGCTGTGGGCCTGCGCACAGCTCGCGCTGGCCGTTGGGGGTACGCGGGCGCACGGGCTCGATCGACACGCAGCCCTTCGAGCGTTCCCGGACGCCAAACTTCCGCAGCTGCCCCACACCGGTTCGCCACTGTCCGTCGTTGCGGCACCTGGAGCTCTGGCACTCGAGCTGGAGGGGCCATGGACGCACTCAGCCTGAGCGGCTCGTCGGACTTTGCGCTGGTCATCGAAGGGCGTACCTGGAGTGCGGCGGA
Organism: Myxococcales bacterium; assembly: GCA_016706225.1. NCBI lineage: Bacteria > Pseudomonadati > Myxococcota > Myxococcia > Myxococcales > Myxococcales bacterium. Next base: position 295,895 of record JADJKB010000021.1, on the reverse strand, counting down.
GCTCCGAGCAAGCGTGCGTCGTGTTCAGGGGGTGCTCGAACGCAGCGGCGTCGAACCGGGCGCGGTGGTCGCGTTCGTTGCTCGCGTGGACGAGCCGAGCCTGGTGCTGACGCTCGCCCTCCTGGACGCCGGGGTCGCCTGTCTGCCGCTGCACCCCCGGGGAGCGCCGCTCGAACATGCCGAGTTGATCCGACGCGCGGGTGCACTGAAGCTGGAGCCATTGGAGCTCGAGCCAGGGACTGAAGCCGAGCCTCAGTGGCTGCGGTGGGTCCGAGCACGAGGGCACAATCCGGAGGCCATTGCCGCGCTGCTCGCGACCTCGGGCACTTCCGGTGAGCCGAAGCTGGTCCGGCTCAGCCGCCGCGCGTTCGTCGCCAGCGCACGGGCGAGCGCTGAGCATCTGGGATTCGAGCCGAACGACCGCTGGCTCCTGTGTCTGCCCTTCGCGCACGTCGGCGGGCTCTCGATCTTGACCCGCTGCCTGGTCTCCGGGCGCAGCGTGGTCGCTCATTCGGGCTTCGAGCCCGAGCTGATCTTGGAGCGGATCGAGAGCCAGGCCGTGACGCTCTTGTCGGTGGTGCCCGCGATGTTGGGGCCGCTCTTGTCGGCGGACTCCCGCGGCGTACTGGCGCGGCTGCGGGTGTTGCTGGTCGGAGGCTCCGCGTGCTCGGAGGAGCTCCGGCGGGAGGCCCGCGCGCGTGGCATCCGGCTCTCGACCACCTACGGCCTCACCGAAGCGTGCTCGCAGGTCACGACCCAGCGCGCAGCGCTGACTCACGACCCGACGACTCTGGACTCCGGCAGCCCGCTCCCTGGCGTGGAGGTTCGCATCGTCGGGGGAGTGATCGAGCTCCGCGGACCGGTGCTCATGAGCGGCTACCTCGGTGAGCCCGAGCTGCCTCGCGGCAGCTTTTTAACCACCCGCGATCTGGGAGAGCTCGACGCTGCCGGGCGGTTGATCGTCAGCGGTCGCGTTGACGACGTCGTGATCACCGGCGGAGAGAAGGTGCATCCAGCACAGGTCGAGGCGGTGCTCTCCGCCGTGCCGGGCGTGAGCGCGGCGCTGGTCTTTGGTGCGTCCGAGCCGCGGTTCGGCCAGAGCGTCGCGGCGCTCTTGGTGCTCGACCGAGGTTCTGATGCAGCGGTGGTGCTCGCGCGCGCGCGGGAGTCCGTGGCTGCCGCCCTGGCAACGCATGCGCGGCCTCGCTCGGTTGCGTGTGTCGAGGCGCTGCCACTCAACGCGCTGGGCAAGCCCGATCGTCGCCGCGCTCGCTTGGAGCACGGCAACTCGCTCGAGCCATGGCCTGCTCGCCCGCCGGGCTGAGCGAATGCGTCCCGCTGGCCGCCGCGTGACCGGTCCTTCCGTGAGGCGGCCTGGCCCAGCGCCCGAACCTTGGTGGTGGGGCGCGCGGTCGGGGGCGTGTGCAATTCGTGCGCGTTTCGCGCCAAGCGCGGGGCGATCGCCCGCCGCCCACGCGAGGCCTGCACGCTGGCGAGGTAGCCGCGCAGTTCGTTCGCGAAAAGATACCCCGATCGCTGGCTTTCGCTGAGCCCGGAACTTGCTTTGGGGAGGCCAGTTCACCCGGTTCAGGTGCGGGGGGTTACGGAGGATGACTACCATGTTGAGATTCCCGATTTGGGCCGCAGTCGCTTCAGGGCTTCTTGCGGCGGCTGCATGCAGCGGCGATGACGGTGCTGCGGGGCCCAAGGGCAAGGGCGAACCCTGCTCGGTCAAGAGCAATAACGACGGCACGTCGACCATCACGTGTCCGGACGGCACTTCGGTCACCGTGACCGGCGGCGGAAACGCCGAAGGTGGACCGCCCGGCCCGCCCGGCGAAGCGGGGCCGCCCGGTCCTGGGGGTGACGCGGGGGTTTCCTGCACCATCGTCGACAACAACGATGGCACCAAGACGATCACGTGCGACGACGGCACCAAGGTCACGGTTTCGGCCTCCCTCAAGGACTACAAGGTCCTGACCCCGGCCGAGCTGGCCGCCCTCGATCCCACCATGGTGATCACGGACGTGAAGTTCCCGGCCGATGGAAAACCGGTGATCACCGTCAAGATCACGGACCGCCTGGGCTTCGCGGTCAAAGGATTGGATTCGCTCACCACTGGCGCCGGCATCACGTGGCGCGCGTCCGTGCTCAAGCTCACGCCCAACGTGAACAACGCCGGCATCGACACCTGGGTGAGTTACAACGCTGCGAACAACAAGAGCTCTGCGAGCACCGAGAGCGCGGCCAACACGGCGACGCCCACGGCTACCCAGGGGACCCTGACCGACAACGGCGACGGTACCTATGCGTACACCTTCGCGAAGAACATCACTGACGAGGCCAACGCCGGCACCAAGTACGAAGCGGACAAGACTCACCGGGCCGTGATTCTCGCTTACAAGAGCGGTAACCCGTTCCGACCGATGGACGCCTGGAAGGACCTGGTTCCCCAGACCGGCGCCGACATGTCCGGCAAGAACGACAAGGTCAACGGCGACTCGTGCTTGAACTGCCACTCGGACTTCAAGGCACCAGCGAACGCCACGGCGGCCTTCCACGGCGGAACCCGCTACGAGGTGCACACCTGTGTGGCCTGCCACAACGACCAGCGTCGCTTCACCAGCAGTGGCGCCGCGGTGACCGAACCGACGATGACCGCCGGCTCGACGCCGGGCACCTTCAAGTGGACCGGGAACGCCAGCGTCATCAACGGCGAGGCCGTGCTCAACTTCCCGGTGTTCATCCACAAGATCCACATGGGTGAAGAACTCTCGCTCAAGCCTGATCGGGCCGGCGGTGGCGGCGGCTACGCAGCCGTTCAGTTCGACGAGGTGACCTTCCCGCAGGACATCCGGAACTGCCAGAAGTGCCACAACACCGTCGACAAGGCGGACAACTGGAAGACCGGCCTCAGCCGGCGCGCTTGCGGCTCTTGCCACGACAACGTCTCCTTCGAGGCGACCCCACCCCTTGGCCGTGTCGCCCACACCGGCGGCGCGTTCTCGGACGACACCGGTTGCGTGGGCTGTCACGGCCCGACGACAGCGAACTCGCCGGAGAAGAAGCACGAGCCGGTCGCCGCGCCGAACACCATCACCACCGGCACGCTCCCGACCTCGCCCGATGGCCAGTACAACATGAGCGGCTGGCAGGCGGGCGTGTCCTGCACGGTCGCCGCGCCGTGCACGTGCACCGCGGCGAATCCGTGTCTACCGAGCGCGAACAGCGCTGCGGCCTGGCTTGCTGCGACCGGCTACGTGCCCGCGGGTGCGGGCAAGATCACGTACGACGTGAAGGAGGTCAAGGTCGACGCAACGACCAAGAACCCGATGATCGTCTTCAAGCTGAAGAAGGACGGCACGGACGTAGACTTCGGTACCTACGACGCCACCACCAAGCCGGAGCTCATCACTGGCTTCGTGGGCTCGCCGAGCGCGTACTTTGCGTATGCTCTCCCGCAAGACGGCATCGCCAAGCCCGCGGACTTCAACGCCAGCACCAGCGCCTACATCAAGGGCGTCTGGAACGGCTCGAACGCCAACGCCACGCTGGTGAAAGACACCACGGACCCGACGTACTACGTGCTCACCATCACGAACGTTGTCCTGCCTTCGACCGCCGGCCTGTTGACGGGCGGCATCGGGTACACGTACAGCATGTCCAGCACGCAGCCGCTCACCCAGATCGACATCGCGAAGTACCCGTACAACGCGACGACGAAGATCGGCGGGCTCAGCGTGCCGGCGCCGAACGTCTGGAAGACGGCAACGGGCCACTCCGCTCGCCGCGCCATCGTCGAGACCGCCCGGTGCAACAAGTGCCACGACGGCCTTGGTGTCAGCCCGACGTTCCACTCGGGTCAACGCAACGACGCTCCGACGTGCTCGTTCTGTCACAACACCAACCGCGTCAACAGCGGCTGGGCGGTGAACGCGAAGGACGCCATCCACTCAATCCACGGAGGTGGCAAGCGCACGGTGCCGTTCACCTGGCACTTCGAGATCAAGGCCTGGGAGGTCACTTACCCCGGTGTCCTCAACACCTGCACCCAGTGCCACCTCGAAGGCACCTACGACCTGAGCGCCAGCGCTAGCCAGAATGCGCTGCCGAACATGCTGTACAGCACCGCCGCGACCGGCACTTACAAGTCGGCCCCGACGGCGCCCGCGACCATCGGACCGTTCCTGTCGCCGTACATCACGCCGGACACCGTCAACTACGGCGTGGGCTTCGCCACGTCCAACCAGACGTCGGGGACTCGCAACGGTGTGGCCTGCACCGTCGCTGCGCCGTGTGTGTGTTCGATCAACGCACCTTGTGATGCGGAGGGTACGACCCTGGTCAACTCCCCCATCACCGCGGCCTGCGGCGCCTGCCATGACACGGCCATCGCCAAGAAACACTTCGCGGACAACGGTGGCTCGTTCTACCAACCGCGGAGCGCGGCCCTCAACACCCAGGAGGCGTGCCTGATGTGCCACGGTCCCAGCAAGATCGCGGCGATTGCACAGGTCCACAAGTAATCGGTAACAATCGACATTGGTAGTCCCGCGAGGCACCGAGCAATCGGTGCCTCGCGCGTTTTGTCTTCCCGTGCCGTCGAGGCTAGCGGCAGGACCAGCATGGTGGAGCGGAGTTTCAAGGACAGCGTGATGGTCGTCACCGGCGCGGCCGGGGGGATCGGTCGGGCCATCGTGGAGCGTTTTGCCCGCGATGGAGCGCGCATTGCGGCGCTGGATCGCGACCGTGAGGGGCTGGCCCAGCTCGAAGCCGCCTTCGAGGGCCGCGGCATCGAGCTTCTGGCGCTGCCTGCGGACATCACCAGTCCCGGGGAGTGTCAGGACGCCGCTCGGCAGATCCTCGCGCGGTTCGGCCGCGTCGACGTGCTGGTGAACAACGCCGGGGTCGTGCACCGTTCGAGCTTTCGTGACACCGAGCTCGAGGTCTTCCGACGCGTGATGGAGGTGAACTTCTTCGGCTCGCTGACGGTGACCAAGGCCCTGCTCGACCCCCTGCTCGAGAGCCGAGGTTTGATCATCGTCGTGTCGAGCATCGCCGGGTTGTCGCCGCTCTACGGGCGGAGCGGTTATTCGGCCAGCAAACACGCGCTCCACGGACTGTTCGAGTCCTTGCGCTCCGAGCTGTCCGACACGGGAGTCGAGGTGCTCATGGTCTGCCCTTCGTTCACGCGCACGGCGTTCGAGCAGCGCGCGTTCGGCGCCCACGGAGAGGCGGTGCTGCGCGGTCGCTCACGGGTTGGGACCGAGGCCTCGCCAGACGACGTTGCCGACGCGATCTACGAGGCGGCCCGTCGCCGACAGCGGCTGTTGGTGCTGTCGCCCGTGGGCAAGCTGGCGGTGTGGCTCTCGCGCCTCACGCCGGCCCTGCACCAGCGCTTGATGGTGAAGCAGCTCAGCGACGAGCTCAACAAGAGCTAGCTTGACGGCCCCCGGGAACCGCCCTGAAACTCGCGAAGATGCCGGAGCCGGGAGCAAGCGGAGCCGCGCGGGTGCGCATCGAGCGGCTGCCGCCCGAGCGCCTCGAACGCTTCGTCGTCGTCGGCGGAATGTGCTGTTCGTCGTGTTGCTGCTGCTGTTGCTGCCTGCACACCTTGGGCGGTCTGGTGGGCGCCGCCATGGGGTCGGTCTGGGCGGTCGCGCCGAAGGCCGTAGAAGCGGGGTCCGCCGCGGGCGGGCAGCGGGCCGCGGCGGGCGAGGCGCGAAGCGGCGCGGCCATCACCGTGGCGGTCCACTGGACGGTCGTGGTTGCGCTCTCGGTGACCGCCTTCGTGCTCTGCTCGCTCGCCGACATGCGCGACGGGATCTGGATCGGCCTCGCTGCGGTCGTGCTGGGCATGCCAGTGTTCCAGGTCGCAGCGTTCTTCGTCGGGCTCGTGCTGGCTCCGCTCTTCCCGGTGCCGGACAAACTGGCGTCGGTGAAGGCGCTGGGGAAGATCGTGCTGGTGTCTTTCCTCGGATCCGTGGTGGGTGCGCTCTTGCTTGGCGCGGTCCTCGTCATGGTGCTATCAGCGTCATGACCGCCAGCGCATCAACAGGCGGGCCTGCGACGGGCAAGCGTTTGGCATGGTTTGCGTCGGCCGCGATGACGTTCGGGGTGCTGCTGATCTGCCTGGCCTTCGTGCGCCGCGGAACCGCTGCCAGTGGCTCTGCCAAGAATCCAAGCAGCGTGGCGGACGGAACCCTGTGCCAGCTGTTCGTCGACCCGGCTGGCAACCGACCCGTTCGTTGTGCGGCGGTGCTCGATGCCAAACCGGAAGCGGTGTGGCGGATCGTCACGGACTACGCGCGCTTCGGTGAGATCTTCGACTCGAAGCTCTGGCATGTCGCGGTGACCACGCACAGCGAGGACCCAGATGGCCGGCAGCATCTCGTTGGACGCGTCATTGCACCTTTCGCGGAGTACCCCTTCGACGTTCGCATCAAACACGAGGTGACGCCGGAACGCTCGGTTGCCTCGTGGGACGAGAACGACGGCGCGGGTAACACCACCCGTGGCAGCTGGACCGTCGCACCGCTCGACGGGGGGCGCACCCTGCTCGTGTATCAGCAGGAAGTACACGCGAAGCGGTCCCCCACGTTCATCATCAACAATCTGCTGTTGGCGCAGCTCGGCAGCGCAGTGCTTCGAGTCAGTCAGCGCGTCACACCCGCCGGCAAACCCTGACCATGCGCGAGCTCGGCGAGCTTCGCCTGCGCTTCAGCCTGCCCTTCGTCGTGTTGTCGGAGGCGGGCAGGGTCCGTTTGGTCGCAGGTGAAGACGTGCGTTATCTGCTCGAGGCTCCAGCGCTCGATGAATGGCTGCCCACGCTGCTCTCCGCCATGGATGGCCGCCGGACCACGGCGGAGCTCGTCGCGACGCTCTCGGCTGCCCAGCGCGACGAGGCCACGCAAGTACTCACCCGGCTATTGGCCGAGCGTGTGCTCACGCCGGCGGATGCCGAGACTGCCCACGAGCCTCAGCGGCGATCGCTCGCGATCGAGGGCGCGGGCGCGGTTCGGGAGGAGCTCGAAGGTGAGGCGAAGGCCGGCGAAGATCCGGGGGCGCCCGCGCTTCGAGTGCTGTGTCAGTCCGGGCTCGACTACGCCGCGTTGCTTGCGTTCAACGCCGACTGCCTGCGGGGTGGCGCACCGTTCCTGTGGGTGAGCACGGGCGCAGTTGCGCGCGGTTTCGTCAGCCCGTTGCTGTTGCCGGACGCGGGGCCTTGCCTGGCCTGCCTTTTGGCGGGGTTTCGCCGCCTGTCTCCGACACCGGAGATCTACGACGCGCTGGTCCGCCACGGATCTCGCGGGGAGCCCCTTCCCGCCGCTGACTTTCCGGCGCCCGGTGTCTCGATCTTGACCCAGCTCGTGTTGTGGAAGGCCGGCCTCGCGTGCGAGGCCATGCCGAGCGCAGCGCTGTACTCATTGCACGTGCTCGAGTGCGCCACACTCGAGGTGTCGTCGCATCGCCTCGCAGCCGATCCGGAGTGCGCGGCCTGCGGGGATCTTCGATGACGGCCGAGCGCGCCTGGTACGAGAGCCGCTACTCGGGCCTGTTCACGGCCTTTGGTCCACTCGACCCCCGACCGCACGATCCGGATGTGGTCATGTGGGCGGGTTCCCTCGGCCCGTCTGGCGCGCGTCACGAGGTCATCCACATCGGTGGCGCTGGCCTGACCGACGAGGCCGCTCGACTCGCGTGCGTCGGCGAGGCCATCGAGCGCTTTCACACCGCGCCGCTCCCGCGCGATCACGGTGTCGAGGCCAGCTTCGATGACTGGCCTCTCGCCGAGTCGGCGGTGGATCCCGAACACTGGGTGTTGTTTCTGCCAGAGCAGTACCCAATGGCTGGTTTTCCGTTCCTGCCGTTCTCGGGGCGCACACGCTGTCACTGGCAGGCATTTCGTGAAGCTGCGACCGGCCGTGCGCTGTGGGTTCCAGAAGACCTCGCCTACCTGCATCCACGCCCGGGTGGGCATCACGCCATCGCCGCGATGACCTCGACGGGCCTTTCGGCTGGCACAAATCCGGACCAGGTGCTCTTGCGCGGTGTACAAGAGGTCATCGAGCGCGACGCGGTGATGGGCGCGTGGTGGGAGCGGTATCCGCTCGAAGAGCACGCCCTGCGCGACGTGCTTGGCAGCTTCGAGCCCGGGATCGCCGAGCGCTTTTCGCGGCCCAACCTCGACTACCGCTTCTACCGCGTGCGCTCGCCGTTCAGTGACAACGTGACGATCGTGACGGTGTCCGGTGAAGACCACGAGGGCTTCGTGTTCAGCGCGGGGGCCGCCTGCCGCGAGCGGCTGAGGGACAGCTTCCTCAAAGCCATGACCGAGGCCGTACAAGGCAGGCACTACGCGCGCTGGGTCACCGGTACTGACTCGGAGAAGACGCCGGATCGCTTGCCAGAGAGCTTCGCCGAACACGCGCTCTATTACACCCGGCACCCCGAGACTCTCTCCCGGACCGCGCTCGCGCGTGCGCGGCCCGCACCGCCGGCATCCGAGGTAGCGTTCGAACACGAAGGCATGCCGCAGCTCCTCGATCGGCTCGGCGCCGACCACCCGGTGTTGTTCCGCCACGCCACGCCGGCCTTGGCCCTGGGGGCGGCGGGCGGATTCATCGTGCTCAAGGTGCTGGTCGTCGGCCTGCAACCACTGCACGGGGATCACCGGCTTGCCCATCTGGGTGGATCGCTGTGGGCTCCGCGTTCACTCTCCGACTGGGCTAGCGTGCCCCCTCATCCCTTCGCGTGACCATGACTCGACCCCTTGGCGTGCTCTCCTCGATCGAGCTCGATGCCACGAGCTTCCCCGAATTTCGCGACCGGATCTTGTCGGTCGAAGCTGATGGTGTGACCCACGAGCCCCGGAGTTACCCCGGCTATCCGCGGGTGCCCCTTCCGCGCTGCCGCCCGCGCTTGGGTGTGCGCTTGGATCGTGTGCTGGCGCGGCGCCGTTCGCGGCGCGAGCTCAGCGAAGAGCTACCGAGTGCAAAGACGCTCGCGCGAGTGCTCGAGCACGCACATGGTGTGAACACGGAGCGGGGTGGCGGGCCCACTCCGACCGCCGGTTCGCTCAACGCGCTCGAGCTCTTTCTGATCACTTTCGGCGACGGCTGGCTCGAGCCGGGTCACTATCACTACGACCGCGCACGGCACGAGCTGGCGCGGTTGCGTCCTGGGGCGACCCGTCAGGAGTGGGCGGCCCGTGTGCCGTCGGCCGGGCAGTTCACGGGTGGCGCCCTGCTCTGGGTGTTAGTCGGCGACGCCGCGCGGGCGGAGGACAAATACGGCACGCGGGCAGCGCGTTTCCTGCTGCTTGAAGCCGGCCACCTGATGCAAAACCTGTGTCTCCTGTCCGAAAGTGTCGGGCTCTCGACGCTGCCTCTCGGTGGGTTCTTCGAACGCGAGATCGGGCGCGCTTTGCCGGTCTCACCCGGCGACGTCGTGCTCTATGTCGGGGCGCTCGGGTAGTGCGAGCAGGCCGACTGCGCTCGCGGCGAATGAGCCTCCGTCGCCACATTCGGCTTGGTGTCGACAGGCACGGGCGTTGCAGCCGCGACAGCGGTGACTTCACTCCAACAGGCCAATCCTCCCGCGCGCTTCCTCGCATTCGTTGGCATTTGCGCAATGGCTGCGCAGTTGGGATGTGGGAAGAAGCCCGACCCTGCCGAAAATGCGGAACCGCGGGCCGCACCGACTTCCGCTGACGCCATTCCGACCGGTCCCGTAGCGGGAAGGATCGCCGGCAAGCCGTTCGCCTTGAAGGGCGCGCGTTACACGACGGACGTCCGGCCCGGACACGAGCATACCGACATCGTGCTCGCGGACACTGAGACTCGCGATCCATGTGGAGATCTCGGTCCCGGCCACGCGACCAGCGTGTGGCTGCGCTGGTCGGGCAGCGGCTTTCCGCCCGAAGGCGTCGCGCGCATCGGACCGAAGCAGCCGGGCGCATGGGAGGCGCACTACGAGGGCTATGACAGCGGCAAGTGGACGGGCAACGGAAATGCCTCGGTTCTGCTGTCCCTGCGCAGCACTCGCGCGGATCGCAAGCTAGAGGGCGACGTGTCGGCGTGTTTCGGCGACGGTTCAGACAGCTGTGTGGCCGGGAATTTCGTCGCGCGTTTTTGCCCCGTTCGCATGGACGCGCCCGTCCGCGGCGCATCGGCGCTCGAGCCGATGCCGGATGGAGGATGGGCACCGCCCGAGCCCGAGCAAAAGACTGCCCCTGCCCCGTCGGCGTCCGCCCTGCCGGGAGAAAATCTCCCACCGGGGTGATGTTCCCCAGCTCTCGTCTCCGCCCGCGAGCTCGGGTCAGCCGTAGAAGTAGTAGAAGCGGGGCAGGGTTCCGAGCTCTTCCTTCAGCACGAACACTCGCTTGCGCTCGAGGATGACCCGGATCTCGCCGGCGGGGTCCCGCATGTTGCCGAACTTTCGGGCCCCCGTAGGGCAGGCCTCCATGCAGGCGGGGTAACGACCAACTCGGGTGCGGTGGAGGCAGAACGTGCACTTTTCCACGGTGCCAACGGGGCGCAGCCGGTTCGAGAGGTAACCCTGGTCGGGGTTGATCCGGCTGGGACGGATGGTCGGTTCGGCGAAGTTGAAGCGGCGCCCGAAATATGGGCACGCCGCAATGCAGTAGCGGCAGCCGATGCACCAGTCGTAGTCCACGACAACGAGGCCATCGGGCTCTTTCCAGGTTGCGCCAACCGGACAGACCTTGGTGCACGGGGGGTTCTCGCAATGCTGACACTGAACCGGGAAGTAGACCTTGCCCGCCACGGGCACTTCCTCGTGGTTGTAGTAGTGGTTGCCAGTCTCGAGATCGATGGTGCCTCGGTCCATCTCGATCACCCGGATGTAACGGAACTTTGGCTCGTCGGGCAGGTTGTTTTCGCGCGCGCAAGCCTCGGCGCAGCGGCGGTTGCCGTTGCACAGCGACAGATCGAGCGCGTACGCGAACTCCACCCCATCCATTGGCTGGGGGTCGCCAATCTTCACCTTCACGCCGCTCCGCTTCATCACCTCCGCCTCGAGGCGGGCGAAGAGCTGCTTTTTGTCAGCCTCCGTCAGCTCCTTGTAGTGCGCGTGGAACTTCTGTTTGTCGCAGGCCGAGCTGGCCGCTGCGGCGGCCACCGCCAGAGCGCCTTGGGCCAGGAACGCGCGGCGTGAGCCCTTCTGTTTCAACCGAATTTGGACCAGTTGTTCGGTGCGCTGCCCCTCGCTCGGAGGGGCTTCGGCGCAAGGCGAGCAAGGTTTTTCGTCACACTTCGCCATCACAGGCTCCCGGCCTTCTCTGGTGGAACCGGTGAGGCCTCGGGCTCGAGCTTGCTGAATGGCGGATTGTGGGGGTTGTGGCACGCAGTGCACGAGCGCCGAGTCTGCGCTCCCGTCCAGTTGCCCATCGTCTTGCCGTGCACAGCTGTCTTCCAATCCCGCAACTTGTCGCCGTGGCAGGAGCCACATAGGAGATAAGCCTCGTCGAAAGTCACGAGCGAACCGTTGGCGATCACCAAGCGGTCGATGTTGCCCTCGGAGTGGCACTGGTAACACCACGCCTTCGAGTCGCCGTGGTGGAGTTCTTTGTTGCGGACGCTGTGGAAGTCCACGAGTTGACGCTGCACGGGGTTGACGGCGCGTTTCGAGTGGCACCTGGCCGAACACGGGTAGGTGGCCAGGTACTGCGTTCTGTGCTCGACCTGCACCGAGGCAGGGTCCGGATTCGTGCTCGCGATGTCCTCGCGATGACGCTCGGGCTGGTGACAAGCCGCGACGAAAGGCAGCCAGACGCCGAGGAGGGCGAGAGCGAGTGACAACTGAGTCAGGTGACGCACCATGCCTCACTCGTGTTGGATGAACTGGCCGGCCTTGATGAAGACCGGGATGCTGAATTTGGCTAGAAGTGTGTACACGAGCGCGCCGCTCGCCCAGATCCCAGCTGCAATGGCCAGCTCGACCTGGGACGGAACGTACTCGTAAATCTCACCCAAGGCGTCGGGGGTGAAGCCGGGTACGACCAGCCCGAGGCCCTTCTCGATGTAGACGCCGATCAGGATGAGCACGCAGCCGATGTTGAGGAAACGCTTGTTTTCTCGAGTCTTTCGGATGATGAACAGCGTCAGTGCGGTAGAGTTTAGCGCCAGCGCGCTCCACATCAGCGGAACCAGCGCATTGTGTCCGTGCAGCCCGAAGTAGAGGTACTGCATCGGCGCCATGTGCACGCTTTGGCCGTAGAATTCCTTGAAAGCTTCGGCCGCAAACAAGAACAGGTTGAAGGCCAGTGCATAGGAAACGAGCTCGGCGATCTTGAACAGCGCTCGCTCGTCGATGGCGATTCGGAACTGCTTGCCCACCACCTGCAGCACCAGGATCATGAGCGCAGGTCCCGAGCAAAACGCCGAGGCCAAGAAGCGCGGCGCCAGGATCGACGCGTTCCAGAACGGGCGTGCTACGAGCCCGTTGTAGAGGAATGCCGTGACGGTGTGGATGCCAACGGCCCAGGGGATGCTCAGAAGAATCAGGGGCAGGATGCGAGTGTACTTTTCCCCGTGTGCGACCTTGTAGAGGATGAAAAAGAACACGCTGGCGTTGATCACGAGGTAGCCGTTCAGCACCAGGATGTCCCAGGTGAGCAGCGACATCGGGAAGTTCGGTCGCCCGACGCCCGGAAGCAGGTGCCAGAGGTTCTGCGGGCTCCCGACGTCGACCGAGACGAACAGAATGCACATGACGATGGCGGTGATGGCCATCATCTCGCCCAAGAACGCGATCTCCTTGATCGGCTTGAAGTTGTAGACGTACGCCGGGATCACCAGCAGCACGGCGGCTGCCGCCACCCCGACGAGGAAAGTGAAGTTGGAGATGTAGAATCCCCAAGCCACTTGGTTGCGCATGTTGGTGACGACGAGGCCGTCCCTCAGCTGGATGGTGTAGGCCCAGATCCCGAGCCCAATCACGAGCGAGAGGAAGAGGATCCAGGTCTTGAAGCCCCGCCCGCCTCTGGGGACAGCTTTCGCAGCAGCGATGAAATCGGCGAGGCCACCTGACATTCAACTACCTTTTGGCGCGCGTCGAGCGCTCCAGATCCGAGATGAAGTCCTCGATGTTGTGTTGCAGATCGTTGCTCAAATATCCAAGGCAGTCCGCAGTGACTCTGCACACTGCCTCGGTCCGCGGCGCGAGCTCGATGCGGTGAAGCTGCCGAAGTCGCTCGAGCCCGAGCGCACAGATCAGCGCGTCGTCCACGCGGCCCAGCGCCAGGTCATCGCCGATCATGTCGAGTGGATTGCAGACGTAGCTGAGTAGCCCGCCCGCCATGCCGCGCACGGACTCGTTGTCCGTAGATTCCACGATCACCGTCTCGACTGCCCCGACAAGCTCGGGCAGGAGCAGCTGAATGAGGCCCAGACGCACGTGGTCTGCCGCAGAAGCGGCTGGGGCAATGCGACTGCCTGCCTCGAGTTGACCGTCGACGGAGCGCGCTTCGTACTCCCGCGCCATCATGCCCCGGAGCGCGGTGGACATCTCCGCCATTACTCGGTCTCCGTCCCTGGCGCGTCCCTGGCCGCGGGCTTCTGGGCTGCGTGCTGCCTGCCGATGCGAACCACCGCTGCGGCGCCGCCGACGGCAGCGACCAGCGCGGATTTTGCGCGAACCCAGCGCGGTTGATGGCCCCCTGCGGTCCAGATCCGTGTGAACGAGCAATAGAGAGTCCAACTGCCGGGACCGCCGTCGCCGCTCCGGCGATCGCGAGATATATCCATGCCTCCATCGTTCTCCCTCCTTCGTAAGCAGATGCTTTGCACGCGATATGCCAGCGCCCGCAGCGCGCTGCATCAGGCCCAACGCCTGAACGAGGAGCGGAGTCGCCCTTCGCCGCCGAGAGAAAATTCCTCGGCTGGGGAGATCCACCCCGGCGGGCGTGCTATCAATGGACTCGTCGGGGGAGGGGCAGACCGCAGGTCGTTCCAGACCCAGCGACTCCGCGCCAGTGGTTCGCAGTTCCGCGGGCCATCCATGGACCGGGAGGGATGTTTTGGGACCGAATCGCGACATCGCAGCGCTGTCGCGCGAACTGCTCAGGCTTTCGGCGCTCGATGCGCCGAGAATGGAATTCCTTGGCCTGGTGAGTGAATCCTTCATGGCTTTCAGCGAGGCCGACGCCGTGGACGTTTGTTTGCGTGAGCGCGACCGATTCTTCTGCGTCGGCGTCGTCGGGCCGCGCACTTTCGTTCCCGAAGGGAGCGCTGCCGAAGCCGTGAAGCCTCCTCGATTCGCTTCAGGATGCTGCAATGCGGCGGACGGGGTGCGCTGCCCTGCGCTACTCGAGGGTGGTCTCGCGTGCGTGCGGCCGCTGCTGTCCGCCCGCGGATCGCAAGTGCTCGGCGGCAAGCCGAGCGAGATCCGCCTCGCGGGCAGCAACGACGCCGCGTGCGAGGTGAAGTCGACAGTATTGAGCCCGTTTGCGGTGGGCGAAGGGGCTCAGGGGCTGATGATGCTTCGGACCAGCCGCTCGCAGTGGTTCACCGCCGAGCAGACTGAACTCTACGCGAGCCTCGCAGGTTTGTTGGGCGTTGCCGTCGCGCAACAGTCAGCGCAGCGGAAGGTTCAGGTCCGCGCGCGCGAGCTCGGGACGCTGTACCGAGTGGCGCGGCTGGTCAGCTTTCCAGACGCGACCCTCGAGCAGACACTGGACCGCGTCGCTCGGGCGCTGCCAAGCGGCTGCCCTGAGCCCGAGCACACGACGGCCCGCATCGTCATTGACGGGCAGACCTACGGCGCGGAAGAACGTCCGAGCGTGTCCAGCATGTCCTCCACCGTGTCCCGCGATGTCATGATCCGCGGAGAGAACCGAGGGTCCGTCCAGCTGGCGTTTACGTCCGACGCTGAACATGCGGCCGACGATGAGTCGCTCGCTTCCATTTCGCGCCTGCTTGCCGGGGTAGCCCGACAGATCACAACGCTGGTCTGCCGCCTGCAACTTCACGCCAGCAACGTGAGCTCGCAGCGACTGCTCCGCCATGCAGATCGCCTAGCGACGGTGGGCACGCTGGCGTCCGGGCTGGGGCACGAACTCACGGAGCCTCTCACGGCCATCGTGGGCTTTACGGAGCTGCTCCACAAAGACTCCAGCCTGTCAGAGCAAGCGAAGAAGGACCTCGATCGGATCGAATGCGCGTCCAAACACGCGCGCGAAATCGTGCGTCGCTTGATGCTGCTGGCTCGTCAGTCTCCCGCCGGGTGGCAGGAGCTGGAACCGAACCGCGTCGTGGAGGAAGCGCTCTCGTTCGTGGAGCAGCGCTGCATATCGCGGAGCGTCCAGGTGAGCTGCGCTCTAGACCCGGCAGTGCCGGTCATCGTCGGCGACCGCACCCAAATCTGTCAGGTGGTCGTGAACCTGGTGCGGAATGCGGTTCAGGCCATGCCGGACGGCGGGGAGTTGCAGGTCCAGACGCGCGCGGTCTGTTCGGGCCTCGTCATTTCGGTCAAGGACTGCGGCGTGGGAATGAGCGAGGAAGTGCGTGCGCGAGTCTTCGAGCCTTTCTTCACCACGAAGACTGCGCGCGAAGGCACAGGACTGGGGCTGGCGATCGTGCACGACATCGTGAGCTTGCACGGCGGGAGCATCGAAGTGGAGAGTGTGCCCGGGGCGGGCACGACCATCTCGGTAAGCCTGCCGCTCGCTCCGCCCGGCGCGACAACCAGAGGGGACGATGCCGGTGGACACCCCGCTTAAAGCAACGACGCTCGTCGTTGACGACAGCGAAGACTCTCGCGAGCTTGCCCGTCGCCATTTGAGTGCGCACGGGCACACGGTGCGAATCGCCGCGAGTGTCGAAGAAGCGGTCGAGCTGCTGGCCCTTGGACGCTTCGATCTGGTCGTCACGGACATGCGCATGCCCAACGCCAGCGGGCTCGAGCTCGTCCGCTACGTACACGAAAATTTCGCGGCCACCGCGGTCATGGTCATCACGGGCTTTCCCGACGTGGACAACGCAGTATCCGCAGTGAAGTTCGGGGCCGATGAGTACCTGGGCAAGCCGTACACGGAGCTGGAGCTGATCCAGGCGGCACAGCGCGCGCTGCGCGGCCTGACTCGCCGCGTGCTCGGCCTGGACGACGCGGTGCAAGCGAACGTGGCGAAGCACGGAATGATTGGCATCTCGCGGCCCATCCGCCAGGTGTTTGCCCAGATCAGCAGGGTCGCTGCCAGCAACGCGGGAGTGCTGCTGACCGGCGAGAGTGGAGTAGGCAAGGAGCTGGTCGCGCGGGCCATTCACGTCGAGAGTTCGCGGCGACAGGCGCCGCTGGTTCCGGTCAATTGTGGCGCCATTCCCCAAGAGCTCTTCGAGAGCGAGTTGTTCGGCCACGCGAGAGGGGCGTTCACGGGCGCAAACACCGACCACCCCGGGTTTTTTCAAGCAAGCGACGGTGGCACGTTGTTCTTGGACGAAGTCAGCGAGCTCGGACCGAAGCTCCAAGTGAAGCTCTTACGAGTGCTGCAAGACCGTCAGGTCTACATGCTCGGCGCAACACGCCCCCGCAAGGTGGACGTGCGAATCATTGCGGCCACGAGTCGTGATTTGGCCGCCATGATCAGCGAGGGCACCTTCCGAGAAGACCTGTTCTATCGATTGAGCGTCGTGACGATTGACGTCCCGCCGTTGCGCGAACGAGGCGACGATTTGATCTTACTCGCGCGCCACTTCCTTGCACGCTTCGCCGACGAGCAGGACCGACCCCCACCCGAACTGTCCGAACCAGCGATCTGCGCGATGGAGGCCCACTCTTGGCCCGGCAACGTGCGCGAGTTGGAGAACCTCATGCATCACCTGGTGGTGATGGCCGATCGAGGCCGCATCGATGTTGTGGATCTTCCACCGCACATGCGCCACCTGGCACCGGCCAGTGAGAGGACCCCTCGCGCCCTCGAGCAGGTCGAACGCGAGCACATCCAGAAGGTGCTCGACAGCGTCAGCGGTAATCGCACCCAAGCGGCACGTGTGCTGGGCATCGACCGCAAGACTCTGCGCGAAAAACTGAAGCCGCGATGAGCGAGCGTGGCAGCGAGCTAGGGAGTTTTCACGCCTTTTCCCGTCAAATGCCAGTTGCGGTCTTCGCTCGTCAGCTGCCAGGAGTTGATGTGCGGGAACTTCCCGCAAGCGGCCGTGGGACGCAAAAGCAGGGTCACGCTGCGACCCTCGCAGCTGAGCGCCGGCCCGCCTTTCGACCAATCGACCTCGTGTTTGACGCAATCGTCCTCACCGGTGCGCGGGTCCGCTGCGCGCGCCCGCGCTGCCTGGAGCGACTGGGTGTCTAGTTCGAGGTGTTCGCGGACTTCGATGAGATGCCTCGCGCTCTTCACTCGGCGCTCGCCGGGAGTTTCCCCGGCCCACTCGACGTCGAACGGGGGTCTTACGAGACCGCCCAACGACTTCTCGTCTCCCTTCTGGAGCTGTTTGCCGAGCGCTTCCAGGAAGCCGAACGTCGCGTCGGTGAGCGCTGCAATCGAGTCTTGCGGTGGCAGCACCGCAGGTGCATCCGCAGACTCGCAGGTAGCGACGTCTCCACCCAACCTCGCCTGAGTGGTTCGGCAGCTGAGAGCGCTCGGGTGGCTAGTCAAGATAACTGCTCTACTCGAGTAGCGCGTCCCGGAAATCGTATACGCCCACTCGAGGTCTCCGGACGGGAGTTCGAACGTCGTGCTTCGACCTCTGAGCACCCAGAAACAGCCCGCCACGCGCTCGCCAGCGGCGGTGAACTCGAACGAGAGGTCGACGCTCGACCCGTTCTCCACCACGAGGTTCCCCTTGCCGTGGGATGCGCGCGCGCCAGAGCAAGGAGGAAGGCCCAGAATGCCGACGAGCGCAGCGATCAGGATGCGCATTGTTCGGACCAGCGTGCCACGTCGAGCCCGGCCCGTCATCGGAGTGATGGCAATTTTTCGGAGAATGCCCGCAGCGCATGGCCGGAAATCCTTGCGCCCCTGCCGCGACCAAGGCCAGCGGCGCGGAGCAGTAGCGCTGGCTGCACGTCAGGTCACACGTGTTCGCGACCGTCGATTGCTTGGCGGGCAACCCCTGTTGCTTCGCGCTTGCCACGAAGACGAACGGCATGCCGCCCGCAGGGGACGGTTTCGGCCTGCGAGGCCCCGGCGGCGCGTATGCGGTAGAGCAACCAGGCATGGCGCCGCCAGCCGAGCAGTCCAGGCATTACCAACGAATGCAGTCAGAGAAACGCGTTCAGGTTGAGCTTTGACGGCGTGCAGAGCCGCAAGGAGTGCCCCTCCGCGGCTTGCTTGCCCGGTCTCCGCATCGGTCGTAGCCTCGACTTATGACTGGGAAGCTATCCCTGCTCACGCTGGTGATGCTGCTCGGTTGCAGCAGCAACACGACCAACCCGGGCGGCGGCGGCGGGGGGGGTGCTGCGGGCGGTGGCAGCGGAGGAAGCAGTGGTGCGGGCGCGGGCGGGGCTGGGGATGCCGCGGTCTGCGGAGATGGCGGAAACCTGTGCGGGTTCGACAAGACCAACTGCTGCAAGTGCTCGGCGCAACACTGCGCGGCAGCGCTGGAGGCTTGCCTGTGTGACGATGCGTGCGTGCTGGCGCTGGGCTGCGCCGTCACGTGTGGCGACGCCGGCGGCTGTGCGGACGCTTGCGGGCCCAAGCGAGTCTCTTCCTGGCCCTGCGCGTTTGCACCCAGACCGCGTGCAAGGATGATTGCCCGTGAGGCTCCCGCGCGGGGAGGACCTGTACCCGGGGACCGCACGGCTTTGCGAAAGGAAGACCATGTCACGTAGATCCACGAGCCTGTTCCTGGTTGGCGTTTTCGCGCTGGCTGCCTGCAGCAGCTCGTCGACCGCCGAGCCGAGCTCAGGAGGCGGGGGCGCGGGCGGCGCAGGGACGGGTGGAGTATCCACCGGGGGTAGCGCTGGCGTGTCGACCGGAGGCGGCGGCAGCGGAGGTGGCAGCGGCGGCAGCAACCTGGTCGACCGTTGTGACGCGACCTGCAACACGCTCGTGGCCGTCGGGTGCTCCAACGGGCTGACCAAGGCGGGCTGCATGGTCACCTGTAAGGCGCTGACGTCCTCGCCCAAGTGTGACCCCACCGGCAAGGCGTACTTCGACTGCGCCGACGGCAAGAAGGCGACCTGCAACGGCGCCGGCGATCCGGTGATCGTCGATTGCGCGATCGCCAACTTGAACGCCCTCAACTGCGCCGTCGGGGAGAACCCCAACCCCGCCATCGTGGGGCCCTGCGTCAGCTACTGTGATGCCGTGACGGCCAAGAGCTGCGCGAACAACCTCCCCAAAGCCGAGTGCAACACCAACTGCCAGTGGGCGGGAGCCACCGGGATCGGGTGCGACGACGAGTGGAAGAACTTCGTCACGTGCGCCAACGGCAAACCCATCACGTGTGTCGTTGGGTACGCGTTGTCGATCGGTTGCGGCGCCGAGTTCAAGGTCTACACGAACTGTATCAACGCCGCGAGCGCCGGCTGAGCGCCGCGCCGCTGTCATCGAGTCGTCAGAGCGGGTAGGGGGAAGCCCCGATCAAGTAGGTGTGCGAGGCGAGGGCGATCACGAAGATCGCCAAGCCGAGCAGCACCCGCCAGGCTCCGATCTCCGACAACCGGAGCTGGTTGCGCCCGCGCAAAATGGCGACAAAAGGCACGATCGACGTCACCCGTGCAAAGGCCTCCCAGGCCGCTCCGTGGGCCCGGCGTCGTCGACGCTCGATGTGCAAGGTCCCGACGATGGCGAGGAGCGAGATGCTGCCGAACAGGCACAGGGATGCAAAGTCGCCGTTGGGCGGCAGATGCACGAATCCCCAGAGGGCGTTGGCGACGTTGGCCGGATGCCGGGTGATGCGCAGGATGCCGGTCGCCGCATCCGGTTTTTCGAGCGCGGATTCTTGGCCGGCGCTGGCGGGGTTCTTCGTGGTGTAACCGGCGATCATGAGCACGAAGATCAGCGGCATGCTGACTAGTGGCACATGACGCGTCCAGGCCGGTGACGCCCACAGCTGCAGGTATGGCGCCGTGCTCCAGGCGTGCAGCAGCCAGCCGAACACCCCCAGGATCACCAGTGAGTACAGCCCCATGAACGCGTTGGCCCCGAGCTTCGACGTCGCGCGCGAGCGCAACGGGTGCGACGACATCCCGAGGTGCAGCACGACGAACGCGAGCGCTGCCAGGCCCAGGCTCAGCAGTGAGCCACGCGGCTTGGGTTTGGCGTTCTGAGACAGGTGGGTCAGCGCGGCGACGATCGCCCGAGAGTCGGCGTCGCTCAGCGCGAACTTCGGCATCACCCCGGCCGGGAAACCCTCTACGACGTCGGCATCCGGCTCCTTCAGTGAGCGCTCGACGTAGCTGGCATCCACGCTGACGACTCGCAGGCTCTCGCCGGTCTTGACCGAGCGGGAGCTCCCCCAGAGACCCAGGAGGGTTGGACCCACCTGGCGACTGCCATCCAGGGTGTGGCAAGCCAGGCAGCCCTGCGAGCGCAGCAGGCCCAAGCCCTGCTCGGCCTCGCGGCTCGGTGTCTGAGCCGAGCCGGAGCGTGAAACCGCAAACAGCGCGGCGGCGACTGAGAACGCGACTGCGAGCTTGGGTCGCGAGCTCAGCATCGATTCAGCTCCCGAGGCAACCCAGTGCCAGCTCGAGCTTGGCGGTGAAGTCAGCCTGGAGCTTGCTACACAACACGGCGGCGATCGGGGTCAGGGTCGAGCGGATGGACATGATCCAGCGCAGCGTACTCAGGCGTGGGCCGGCGCGCACCCGAGAAGCGTCGCCTGAGCTCGCGCGTCAGGGTGCCAGGCTCTGAAAGATCGCCTTCAGGTCTGCAACGGACTTCTGGGCGCCGGCCAGATTCGGTGCGAAGGGGGCGAAGTTGAAACACCACGTCGCGGGGGCGCCAGCAAAGCACTGGTTGTACACGGGCGAGTATTCGGCTGCGAACCCTACGGGGCTCTGCCGCAGCAGCCAGGACACCCGGAGCCGATCGGTCGAAGCCGTGATCGCCTTCGCCTGCTCGGTGGTCTCGCCGAAACCCGCCGTCACGGCGGCGTCGCGCAAGATGTCTTCGATGGTGTCGCCGGGGAACAGTGAGAGCGCGAGCTTCTCGGTGCCGGCGAGGGTGTTGTAGGTCGCCTGCACGGCGGAGAGCCCGACCTGCCAGGCGTGCTTCGGGTCGGGGCACAGCTCGAGCGGACCGATGTGTTGGTCCGGGGGGACGCTGCAGTTGGAATACGAGAGCGGATTGTTGACGTTGAGGACGCCCTCCTTCAGCGACCACCAGGTCACGTAGGCGCCCTTGTCGACGCGCTCGGCAGCCGTCCCCGGCAGCTTGGGCACGATCTCTCTTGCGATGTAGCGCACCCACAGCTCCTGCTCGCTGTCGAGCTTGACGCCGTTCACCGTCAGCGCCCCCGGGGGCGCACAGGCGACGCTGGTGTGCAGGGTGTACTTTGCATCCGCTGGCAACGAGTCTTTGAAGGCGCTAGAAACCACGTTCGCACCAGTCATGAACACCGACAGGTGCATGCGCGTGGACGCCGTCAGCTTCACCCCCAGCGAGTCCGGTCCGGGCGCTGGTGAGACTGCGGTGACTTGGAGCGCGCTGCTCGAGTAGGGGGTCCCGGAGTCGAAGACCGTGCTGCCCTGTTCGTCGTGCACGATGAGGGCGGGACCCCAGGAGCCCGCGGTGCGGGTGGCGGTGAGCGTGATTTCGACGCCGGCGGGCGCCAGGAGCAGCGCCCGATGGATGTTGTAGTTGCCGCTGGCGAAATTCTCTTGGATGAGCTTGTCGCCGCACGCGCCGAGCGTCGGCACATTCCAGCACGCCGCGCTGGCGCAGGGGTCGTACGCCGGTGGGGTCGGGCCTGAGTCGGGTGACACGCCGGTGTCTGGCGAGCCGTCGCCGTCGGACGATGACGCGTCGAGATTGGCGCCTGTGTCCCCCGCGGCATCTCCTTGCGCGCCACCCTGGCCGCCAGCGGCGTTACCGTCGCCGCTGTCGTCGCCACAGCCCGTGACCCACGTCGCACCCGACAACGCCGCGGTGAAGGCCGCGCTGAGCAGTCGACGGACGAACATGAGCGCTTCGAGAGTACGGCAGCGTCCAGCGATTGCAAGGCCGCGTGGCAGCTCACGGTCGCGGATCAGCGCCGCTCCAAACGATTCCCGTCCCGGGCTTGCGGCCTCGGTCGGCTCAGTTCTGCGCGCTCGACCCCTTGGCCGTGCAGACGATCAGCTGCATCAGACCCGCATCCGCGGCTGCTCGCTTGTCCGTGGTCTCCTGCTGCCGCTTGGCTTTGACGGCACGCTTCTGCTCCGCGGCGGCGGCGCTCCTTTTGTCCTTCACCTGCCGATAGAGCTCCCGCCGCTGCGCCTTCGCTGCCTCTTTCATGGCGAGCACCCGCGGGTCCTTCGCGCGCCGTTCCTTCGCTCTCTGGTACGCCTGCTGGCGCAACTCGCGAGCGAGCTCCTTGCGGGACAGCACTCGTCGTTCGTTCGCATCATCTTGCGACATGCTGGTTCCCTCTAGGCGTCGTCGTTCGCGTTCTGTTCTCGCATCGCCTCGCCAAGCGCCCGCTCGAGCACGTCGACCACCGGGCGGTCCATCGATTTGGCGCGGAGTCGCAGCCCGTCCCATTTGCCGTCGGCCAGCACCGTCCAGAGCCAACTTCCCGGTGCGCGGGTCGAGATGGCCACCGCGGAGCCGAAGCCCGTGTCGATCCGGTAGTCGACGCCTTCGATCTGGGCCTGAACGATGGGTGCCTCGTCGAAGTTGACGTTCCCGGCCGAGGCTGCGCGATCTTGCGTGATTGTCATGGTTTGTACTCTTTTTGGCACTGAGTATCAGTTCAGTATCACGAGAGTTTGGCTCGCGCAATCAGGAAGGTGCGGGCAGCCGTCCACGCTCGCCTGCAGCAACGCACTGACCCGTGTTCGCGCTTCGTTTCCAGCCGAGGGGCGCACTTCCGCGCAGACCAGAGTTGATACGCTGTCCCGGTATGCGCCGCTCAACGCTCGTCGTCGTGCTCATCGGGCTCGCAGCTGCCTGTGCGCCGGCGGCGACCCAGATCGCCCGGGACACGCAGCCTCCGCGCACAGGACCCGCGCCGGCCCCGCGCGGCGACGGGGTCGTCGAGCTCTCGTCCGGCGTGGGTGTCGTGTGCGCGCGCTACGCGGACGGGCAAGGGGTGTGTTTTTCCGCGAACCGAGGGGGTGCGCTCGATCTCGAGGCGCCCAAACCGCTCCCAACTCGAGGGCTCCGCGATCTCCAGGTCGTCGAAGGTCGTGTGTGGGTGAAGGACGCTCGGAGCCGCTGGACGTCTTCGGTGCTCGAGTCGCGGTTCGTCGACGCACCCGTCCCGCCTCTCGCGCCCGCGTCCTTGCATCTCGCCCACGATGGCCTCGCGTGCGGGCGGGGGGACGACGGGCGGGTTCGGTGCGACGTGCACTCCAAATGGAGGGCACCCGCGACGGCCGCCGACAAGATCCTACGCTTGGATTTTCCCGAGGCGGGCAAGGCCAGCACGCTGGCGCTCGCACGCATCGGCGGCGGGCAGTGGCTGTGTGGGCTGCTGGCCAACCGCGAGGTGGTGTGCTGGGGCATGAGCGGCGAGCGGGTTCGCGTCGCGAGCGGTGTGAAGGAGATCGCGGGCGGCGAGCGGTTGTGCGTGCACTTCGCTGACGGGAGGTTGGCCTGTGCTCGAGACGACGCCGACCCGAGCGCGAAGATGAACTGGGACGTCATCGCGACCCATCCGTCGCTCCTGAGCATGGGGGCAGGCCGCGAAATCGGCTGCGCGCAGCTCGCCAAGGATCACGTGGAGTGCTGGTGGTGGCGACAGAAGTACGATGACAACGCCGACGCCGGCACGCTCTACTCCGGTGAGCTTCGCGGACAGCCCACGAGAGTGTCGGGCCTCGAGAGTGTGGCGGCGCTCTCGGTCGGGGATTCCCACGCCTGCGCCCTCGAGTCGGCCGGCAAGGTCTCGTGTTGGGGTCGGGTGACCCCGACGCCGCCCGAGCAGCTCGTGTCTCGGCGCGTGTCGCTGACGCGCGCGACGGCGGTCGCCCTCGGTGGTCGGCATGCGTGTGCGATCCAGCACAGGAACGCCTGGTGCTGGGGCGACAACCAGGCTGGGCAGCTCGGGCGCTCGAAGAGCAGCGTGCGCGTGGTGGAGCCCGAGCCCATCGACGATCTTGGCCCCGTCGTCGAGCTGGCGCTCGGGGAGCGGCACACCTGTGTTCGGACCGAGCTGGGGGCAGTGCATTGTTTTGGTGATCCCAGCGGCGGTGCGCTGGGCCGCGCGGGGAACAAGAATGAGCTCATGACCCGCGTTGCGGGCGTCGACGGCGCAACACAGCTGGCCGCCCACGACGATGCGACCTGCGCTGTGATCCACGACGCCAAGGTGGTGTGTTGGGGCAAACTCGCCGGCGCCGGCGCGCCTCGACCGACCACCGAGATCGCTCAGCTCCGGGGTGCCTCCGAGGTTTCCATCGACGCCGACTCGGTCTGCGCTCGCATCGAACAGAAGGTCCTGTGTGTCGGGCGCCGCGCCGTGGGTGCAAAAAAGCCCGACGTGAGCCCCCGCGTGGCCCAGGGCGTCGCTCAGCTCTCCGGGCCTTGCCTCCGGATGAGCGACGGCCGTGTGACCTGCACGTCGCTCCATTCGTTCAAGGACTACGAAGACGTGGAGCGCTCACAGCGTATCGAGCAGGCCGTGCCGGAGCTCCAAGGGGCGACGAAGATCTGGACCGGAGCGTCGGCAGTGTGCGGGAGCCGCGCTGATGGAACGACGCGGTGCAAGACGGTCGTGCTCGAGACGCGGGATGAGCCGACGGCTCCGCCGCAGCCGCCATCGCCCACGAGCCCGCTCCAGCTCCCCGGCACGTTGCGAGACGTCGTGCATGTTGCGGTGGGGCCGCACCAGGTCTGCGCGGTGACCGGCGCGGGACAGCTTGTCTGCTCCGGTGGCTTCGACGCTCCGGAACCGGTGCCGTGGGCCGATTCCGAGTGGACGTGGACCGCGATGAAGGCGCGATTGCCCGATGTTGCGGGCAAGTCACGGTGAGAGCGGCGCGTGCGAGCTCACGGGGGGCAGGGCTGGTTGCGCAGGATGTGTGAGTACAAGACGGTCTTCTTGCCGGTCACGTACACGTAGTCTCCGAGTACCGCGTACGACGCTCCCTCCAGGTGATCCTGGCCCCAGCTGATGTCGATCTGGGCATCGGGCAGCGGCGGCTGCGCCTGGAACGGCGCGAGCGTACCCTGTGCGTCGATCCTTGCACCGAACACCTTGGCACCGCGGATCACGAACAGCGTGCCGTCGATGACGAACCAGTCGCCTCGCTCGTTGTCCGTGCCGCTGGGCAGTGTGCCAAGCTCGGTCCAGGGTTCGAAGGCTCCGCCCGCGACCACCTTCGCTCGCCAGTACTTCGAGCCGCCGCCCTCCCCGCTGAAGACGTAGCCGTAGTTGGCACCGGGAGGAGACCAAAACTGAGCGCGACCCGGGCGCGTCGCGGGGTGGTTGACGCCGGTCGAGGTGAACGTTGGCTGGAGCGGGACAGCGCTCCGGTAGACGTTGGGTTTGTAGGTGTAACCCGTGAAGCTGAAACCGCCGAGATGGATCACGGTCGAGCCGCCGCCTGAGAACGCCGCAAACACCGCGCTGTCCCAGACGTAGCGGTTGCCACCAAAGGCGGTGTCTGGATTCGCCTCTTTCAGCACGACGTCGCCGGTCATCTTGCCGTTGGAGTCCAGCGGGTAGCGGGCGATGTGGCCGTTGCGGAAGTGGTAGGGCTCCGTGCCGACCACGACGGCCGTGAAGCCGTGCGGGCCGCCACCGTGATCAGCGGAGGCGAGCTGAAATGCGCTCAGGCTGCCGTCGCTCGTTTGCTTGGCGGAGTAGAGCACTCGCTCTCCGGCGGAGGAGTCCATGGTGTGCACGTAGAAGAAGCCGGCGACACCGAAGGACGGCAGTGGGTGGGACACGTGTGCCGCGTCCGCGAAAGCCGCGCTGGATTTCCACGCCGACAGGTTCGTGCAGGCCCCGCCCGCCGTCGTGCCACCCGCTCCGCCGCTACTCGTTCCGCCACTGCTCGTTCCGCCACTCGGGCTGCCACCGCTGTTCGCGCCCGCGGCGGCGTCGGGCCAGCCGCCGTCCCCCACGACTCCGCCTGCTCCGCCCCCGGCGCCGGTGGACGCGCCGGAGCCGCCGACGACCTGGGTCGCATCGTCGGACGCGCAACCGGCGTGGCTCAGCGCTGCACACAGCGCCGCGATGGGCAACCCGGGTTTCACACCGCGAGGATAACGCGGACTGGCCGTCGCACGCTGCCGAGTTGCTCCGAACGGCAGGATTGATGGGCGGACGGCGCGTCCTTGGCGTACCTTGCGGCGCCATGCCCACCGTCTTCACCAAAGGGGATCTGTTCGCGACCGACGGGTTGTCTGCCTACGCCCAGGGTTGCAACGGCGCGGGCGTGATGGACAGCGGCGTCGGTGGGGTATTCAAGCGCAAGTGGCCGCGCATGTTCGAGGAGTACCAGCTGCGCTGCAGCGATGGGCGTTTTCATCTCGGCGACGTGTTCGTCTGGATCGAGGGTGACGAGACCATCTTCAACCTGTGTATCCAGGAGCACTGGAAGAAGAAGGCCAAGCTGGCGGCGCTCGTGCAAGCGCTGCGCAAGATGATCGAGCTCGCTCCGGGCTCCGGCATCGAGCGCATCGGGTTGCCCCGCATCGGGACGGGGCTGGGAGGTTTGGACTGGCCGCGCGTGAAGAAG
The DNA here is from genome assembly GCA_016706225.1 of Myxococcales bacterium. Lineage (NCBI taxonomy): Bacteria > Pseudomonadati > Myxococcota > Myxococcia > Myxococcales > Myxococcales bacterium. The sequence goes on along the minus strand of JADJKB010000021.1, from coordinate 269,087 downwards.
GTGCTCAGCGAGATGGGGCAGGAGACGGCCGTCACACTCGTGGTGTTCGAGCAGTTCGAGCGGGCACCGGTGAGTTGACCCGGCGAGTCGGCGTGCGCTGCTACAGTCGCGAGTTTGGCGACAGCAGTGAGCGGTCACTTCGGCGGTTGAACCGTGGACACGATGCCGAGGTAGATGTCATCTGCTGCGAAGTCGTTGCCCGCAGCCACCGTGTTCGCGTTCACGAGCTTGAGCGTGACGGAGGTCGCCGATCCAGAGCTCCAGCTCGTCGTGAGGCCTTCCCAGACGCCGAGCTTCGACGAGGTCCGAGTGCCGAGCGGCTGATCGTTCGCGTAGAACGAGAGCTCTGACGGGCCGACTGGGTCGACACCGTTGCCGAGGCCCGAGGCGCAGCAGAGGTTCATCACGAAGGCTTCGAAGTAGTAGTTCGTGTTCGGCTGCACGGCGATGGGCGAAGTCGTGAACCAGACGCGGTCTGGCGTGGCCTTGCCGTTGCCGATGAACATCAGGCCGCTTCCGGTGGTGTGGTCGCCGGCAGTGACGAGCAGGCCATTGAAGGCTTGGGCGTTGGTGCCGACGGTGTACTGGCCCTCCATCGTGTTGGTCGTGGCGTAGGCGTAGTCCGAGCCGAAGAGCGTGTTGCCCTGCGTGAAGTCGCCGTTCGGGATCAGGTTCACCGCCACGGGCTTGCCGTCGGGCGGCGGCCCATCGCTCGGGGGCGAGGCGTCGATGAGCAGCGAGCCTCCGCTTCCGCCACTGCCCCCGGTGCTGGGCTTGCCCCCGCTGGACGCGCCCGTCCCGACCACGCCACCGGCAGGTCCCGCCGTTCCGTCGCTGTCACCGCCACCGCAGCTCTGGCCCGAGGCCGCGGCGAGCAACAAACACGAGCCGGCGATCGAACGCGCGAGTGGGTTCATCGGACCAGGGTAAGCCCTCACGGTAGGAAGCTTCAACTCCCCCGCTGCCAACGAAGTCGCCCTGGCGTCCGCGTGCCTGACTAGGGTCCGCCCTTGGCGGCAGTGGACCCGTCGCGCCCGAGCCGCCCATCGTCAGACCCGAAGCGGGCGGGGAGCTCGTGGGGAACATGAACGACGCCGAAAGCGCCGACCCTCGAGCCGCGAAGAGCTTGTCATGCCAAGTATCCTGGAGACGAGGCCCCCCCAATGCCGCGCCCACGCCGGACCTCGCCACCGGCAAAGCGGTGCCAGCTCGACACTGCAACCGCCAGTCCCCCCCCCGGGCTCTGGCAGCCCTCTCACCCCCGCACCCACCCCGCCCCCGCCAGCTCCCCCGCCAACGCCACCAAGGTCACCCGCGGATCACTCGTGCGCACCGTGGGCAGCGCGGCCAGCGGCGTCTTCTTGTCGACCATGCCGCGCAGCGCTTCGAGCGCGCGGCGCGTCTGGCCTTCGCGCGCGGTGTACGCGTTGCGATAGGCGCCGAGCGCGCCGGCCAGGTCGGGCTCGCTCGCGATCCGCGCCTCGAGCTCGCCGACCCACGTGGGCGCCTCACTGACCGCGCGGTTCAGCAAGACCGCCGACGCTTCCAGCGAACGCTCCCTGAGCTCCCCTAGGGTTGCCCCAACCCGCCGCCGCTTCGTGGCGTCGGTCTTCCCCATATTCGGGCTTTGCCCGAATGGGGAAGACGAGCGTCGTTCCGAGACTGATGTGCTCGTACGGTGTGGCGCCCGCAGCTCACGCAGCTCACGCGGCAGGGGGGACGCGAGGCAAACGACACGGTATACTCATCGCGTGGACCGAGACGTTGCCTTCCAGCGCCTTTCCGAGCTGCTGCCGACTGCACGTACGCGCTTCGGCGTGCTGGACCTCGCCGTGTTCGGTTCGGTGGCTCGTGGTGAAGCGCTGGAGACGAGCGACATGGACGTGCTCGTCGATTTTGTCGGTCCCGCCACGTTCGACGGATTCATGGGTCTCAAGCTCTTCCTCGAGGAGAGCCTTGGGGTCCGGATTGATCTCGTGACCCGGGCCGCGCTCAAGCCCCGGCTGCGCGAGCGCATCGAGGCCGAGGCTCGTCGTGTCGCGTGACGAGGGGTCGTGCATCGCCGACATGGTCGAGGCGTGCGCGCGCATTCAAGACTACACATCGGGGATCGATGCAGCTGCGCTCCGAGGCGACCGCAAGACCGTCGATGCCGTTCGTCGGAACCTCACGGTCCTCGGAGAGGCCGCGAAGCGTGTGTCGGACTCCGTTCGCGCACTTACGGCGGACGTTCCTTGGCGGGAGATCGCGGGGATGCGCGACGTGGTGATCCACGACTACTTTGGGGTGGATCTCGACATCGTTTGCGATGCGGCGCTGGTCAAAGTCCCGAGCCTGCAAGGCTCACTCGAGAGGCTTCTGCTCGAGCTCGGGAGTGGTAGCGCAGATGGCGCCTGAATCTGCGCCGTGCGACCGGCCTCTCGAGTGAGAGCCGAAGCACGGAGAACGCGCCGCCGCGATGTGGGTGGGCCGCCCGAATCGACCCGATGAACACCCGTGACGTGCTCATCAGGGCGGCGGGCAACCAGGAGCGCTCGACGAAAGCCGAGGTCTACATGGACTCCGGCGTCGAGAATCTCAACGCCCGCGTCGATGAGCTCTTCGCGGGCGGCGGTCGCCCTTCGGGCTTGGAAGCCATGCCGAGCTCAGGGCGGGGGCGTCGACTGCCCGTCGCTGTTCGAGCCCCAACACAGGATCTTGCCGTCGACGCGCACCGCGCAGCCGTGCTGATCGCCAAGTGAGAGCTGCGCGAATTGACCTTCCGGCGGGTGCAGCGTGGTCTCGTCGCCGAAGCAGTTGATGGAGCCCGTCCTGCGGATGATGCAGACGCCCCGCCCGCCCGCGGAAACGTACGTGGCGTCCATCCCTGTTGGAGGCGAGAAGCCTTCGGTCTCTCCCCAGCACTGCACGGTGCTGTCGGGCCGAAGCGCACAGGAGATGTAGTTGCCGGCGGAGATCGACCTGAACGTCCCCTCCGGCGCGTTGGCCTGGCCGCCGAGGTTCAGGCCCCAGCAGATGGCCGTACCGTCGGTGCGAAGCGCGCAGCTATGATGACTACCTGCTGCGACATCCTTGAATCTTCCAGGCGGCGCGTCCGTGGCGGCGTGAAGTGAATTTCCCCAGCATAGGAGCTTGTCGTCGAGCGTGACGCCGCAGGCGTGGCTCGATGCGGAGACCTTCTTGAAGAGTGCATCGGGAACTTCCCACGCGCTTGCTAATCCAGGGCTGCTGCCCCAGCACCCGAGCGTTCCCAATGGCGAGACCGCGCACCCCGCCAAACCGCTGAAACTCACATCCGCCCAGACCCCGTCCGGAGGTTTGAGCAACGTCCCGGAGAATGCGCCCCAGCACGCAAGGTGACCCGTGCGGTCGATCGAGCAAGAGGTCTGCCCGCCGACCGAGACCCGCGGATACTCCGGCGCGGGAGGAGGCGCTGCGTCGAATCGACCTCCATCCGTCCCCGGCTGATCGCCGGGCACCGTACGACCGCAGCTGGACGCCCCTCCCAGCGCGAGAGCGACGAGCAGCGCGCAAAGCGAAGCTCTGTATGGTTTGGTCATGGGTACACCGAACCTGAACCGCGGATGATCTTGACGGTGAGCGAGTACGCGACATTGCCCGATGTCGACGGTGGCTGCTTGAGCCGTACCCCGACGTAGATGGGCCAGAACCCTGATTTCGTGGGGAAGAGCGCGATCGCCTTCGCCGGCGGGTCGAACCCCTCGGGGGTGTCGTAGTTCGGTCCGCTCACTGGCGGATACAACTGATGATCCTTGGCGCAGTACTGGATGGTCGTGGGCTCCTGGAAGGGACAGGGTTGCTCGTCGTAGAGGCGGACTTCAATTTTCACGCCCTTTGGTGGGACGATTTCGTACTCCACGCTGTCGCCCTGGCGCGCCTCTTCGTTGATGACGAAGAAGTCCTCCTCCGAGCAGCAGAGCTTGCCGGTGATCGGTCGGTAGTAGGTCAGCCCGGTCGCGATCAGGTTCTCACTCTTCGTCTGCTTGTTGATGATTTCCAGGTGGCCGTGCGCTTCGCTCCCCTCGCTGCCCCGCCCGAACCCGTACTCCGCGAAGGCCCGGCGGACCTTTTCCGAGGTCGCATTTTGAGGCAGAAACCAGCGGTTCTTCGCCAGCTGACCGGCACCCGCTGCCAGCACGTCGATCAGGGAAGACAAGATTCGAGATGTCGGCCAGCACCGGCGGGTTGAGCGTCACCTGCTGATTCAGAAAATCGGACCAGTTCGCGCGCCCGACCTGATGCGAGTTGAGCGGGAAGACTCGCTCGACCGCACCTGTCAAACCCCCGACGTTGACGACCACGTCGGCCATTTCGGGAAGGCCGGGATCGCGGAACGTGACCGGGTAGTAACCGTGGTCGTTCACTCTGCGCACCATGCTCGAGGGACGCGCTCCGCCGCCAGGGAACGGCGCACGCCGCACGACGAGCTGTGGCGGGTCGTAGACTAGCTCGAGCGGTGGCGCACCGCGCGCGAGCAGCGCTTCGCGCGCGATCGCGACAGCTTCTGCTGGAGGCACGAGGGCGGGCGCCGGCGCCATGTCGGGTTGGAAACCGCTGGTGATGGCGCTGATGGAAACCCCGTCGGCCCCCATGTAGAAACTCACCCGCGCCAACTCGACGGGGACCGCGGGCTCACCGCGCGAAAGGACGAGCTTCTGCTGAAATGCCGTGCTGTCGGCGTCCACGCGCCCAGGCATCGGTTCGAGGAGGTCTCGACCGGGTCGAACGCCCAGCAGGTTGCTGATGTCGGCGGACTGCGCCAGCGCGGTGAGCTTCGTGGCCCGCTCGGCGAACGCTTTCTGCAGGGCGACGCCCTGGCCTCTGCCCATCCGAGAGGCGCCGATGATGGCTCGCGCGGAGCGGCTCAGCCCCGGGATCGGAAACGGCCGATCCCAATCCAGCATGCGCACGTCATCCCCCAGCCGATCAGCGTCCGGGGGGGAGCAAGGCGTGTGCCAACGGAGGCGCGAGCCCGAGAGTCAAACCCAACGTTACCGCGATGCGCGCGCGATGACTCTGACTCCTCGACCCCATCACGCAGCTGAGTCTAGATATGCGAGTCGAGCGCCGCAATGTGGGCTTCCGCGCACACTCGGCGCCGCCGCTTCCACTTCGATCGCTGCCCTCCGCCCTTGCTAACCGAGCGAGCGCCCTGACGCGAGATTCTCCCTCCAATGAAGTCGACGGGCGGGCGGAGAGTTCCCGGGGCTGAGCTACCCCCGCACCCACCCCGCCCCCGCCAGCTCCCCCGCCAGCGCCACCAAGATCACCCGCGGGTCGTTCGTGCGCAGCGTCGGCAGCGCGGCCAGCGGCGTCTTCTTGTCGACCATGCCGCGCAGCGCTTCGAGCGCGCGGCGCGTCTGGCCTTCGCGCGCGGTGTACTCGTTGCGATACGCGCCGAGCGCGCCGGCCAGGTCGGGCTCGCTCGAGATCCGCGCCTCGAGCTCGCTGACCCACGCAGGCGCCTCGCTGACCGCGCGATTCAACAAGACCGCCGACGCTCCCAGCGAACGCTCCCGCAGCTCGCCCACCAAATACGCAGCATCGTCCAGCGAGCTGCCGCTCGGGCCGGTCACGATCACGTAGCGCGTGCTCGGCATGCGGATGCGCTCTTCGACCCGGCGGGTCAGATCGAGCCACTTCTCGCGAACCGGCATGAACTCCGCGAACAGCGCCGCGATGTCTCGGATGGCGACGACGCCCACCAAGTTGGACACCAGGTGGCCGACGCGCTTCTTGCCCCAGGCGAGCAGACCGCACCCCTTCGGGTGTCTCGAAGCGCGTCGGTCGTCCGGGCGGTCGTCGAGCGCGGAGCCGGCGAGCTTTGCCAGGCCCACCATCCACTCCAGCGTGCGCGCCTCGAGCATGCGGCCGAGGCGTCCCGGGTAGTCGAGGAACTCGAGGGCGTGGCGCGAGGGAGCCGTGTCGAGCACGACTTCGTCGTAGCGGCCGGAGTGGAGCTCGTGCAGGGTTGCCTCCCCTCGCGTCGCTTCGCTCCGCGGTCCCCTCCTTAGCCGGTGAGCGCGAGCCGCAGCGCCTCGACGAGACTTCGAGCGTCGTGCCGCGGCTCGCGCTCACGCGGCCGGAGGGGACGCGTCCCTCCGAGCCTGTCAGCCGTTCCGAGGATGCCGTGCCACCTTGCCGGCGAACCCCGGCGCGCGTACGTTTGAGTCGTGGCAGCTACGGACCTGGACGCGCTGGTGGAAAGGCTGCGGAGGCTTCCGCCAAAGCAGCTCGAACGGGTCAAAGACCTGGTGGACGAGCTCGCCTCGGATGCGTCCACGCTCAAGCGACGGTTCCGGGCCTTCGCCGGATGCATCTCCAGCGAGGATGCCGAATCGATGATGCGTGCGGTGGAGGATTGCGAACGGATCGACGAGCGTGCCTGGTAGCGTACTTCCAGACACCAATGCGTTCATCGCCCTCATGGGTGGAGACAGTACAGTCGGTGAGATCCTGGACTTCGCCGACGAAGTCCTGCTTTCAGCCATCGTGCTCGGGGAGCTCACCTATGGCGCTCTGAACTCGCGGTCCCCCGATGACAACATCGTCAAGCTCACGGAGTTGCGACGCGAGTGCCGGTTCGTGCCAATCGACGAAGCCGTGGTGGCTTCGTACGGGCGAGTCCGGCTCCTTCTGAAGCAAAGGGGCCGGCCAATTCCAGAGAACGACATCTGGATCTGCGCCACAGCGCTCGTGCACGGGGCGAGTGTGCTGACCCACGACGCTCACTTCAAAGAAGTCGACGGACTTACACTCGTTGCCTGGGACTGACGTTGCGCGCCGCGTTCGTACCGCGAACGTGTCGCCGCCTATCCCCGCACCAGCGCCGATCCCGCCAGCTCTCCCGCGAGCGCGACCAAGATCTCGCGCGGATCGCTGGTGCGCAGGCTGGGCAGGGCCAGGCGTGGCGTCTTCCTGTCCACCATGCCGCCGAGCTCTCCGAGCGCGCGCTCGGTCTGGCCTTCGCGCGCGGTGTACTCGTCGCGATACGCGCCGAGCGCGCCGGCCAGGTCGGGCTCGCTCGAGATCCGCGCCTCGAGCTCGCTGACCCACGCAGGCGCCTCGCTGACCGCGCGGTTCAACAAGACCGCCGACGCTCCCAGCGAACGCTCCCGCAGCTCGCCAACCAAATACGCCGCATCATCCAGCGAGCTGCCGCTCGGGCCCGTCACGATCACGTAGCGCGTGCTCGGCATGCGGATGCGCTCCTCGACCCGGCGGGTCAGATCGAGCCACTTCTCGCGCACCGGCATGAACTCCGCGAACAGCGCCGCGATGTCGCGGATCGCGACGACGCCGACGAGGTTGGACACCAGGTGGCCGACGCGCTTCTTGCCCCAGGCGAGCAAGCCGCACCCCTTCGGGTGTCTCGAAGCGCGTCGGTCGTCGGGGCGGTCGTCGAGGGCGGAGCCGGCGAGCTTTGCCAGGCCCACCATCCACTCCAGCGTGCGCGCCTCCAGCATGCGGCCGAGGCGTCCGGGGTAGTCGAGGAACTCGAGGGCGTGGCGCGAGGGAGCCGTGTCGAGCACGACTTCGTCGTAACGGCCGGAGTTGAGCTCGTGCAGGGTTGCCCCAACTCGCCGCCGCTGCGCGGCGTCGGTCTTCCCCCGATTCGGGCTGCGCCCGAATGGGGAAGACGGGGAAGCGTCCCACCGCAAGTCCACAAGACCGGAACAACACCGGGGGAACTTCAGCCTTGAGTGGAGCGGGCAGTCGCACCGAGGGTTTCGAGCATCGCGGGACAGTGGCAGAGCCGACGTTCGGTGGCTCGGTGGCGGTGTGAAGTTCGCGGCTCGCTCACTTGCGGCGCACACGGTACAGTGCGGTGTGTGGCCACCCGGTGGCGCTGCGTGCTCCGACGAACCAGAGGGCGCCATCTTCGTCGACCACAGCACCCACAGAGCCAAGCTCGGGGGCCGCCTCGCGCCAAGTCACGCCGTCCCAATGGAAAGTGGTCCGGTGCCCGGTGAACCAGAGGTCGGATTCCCGCAGTCCAACTATGGCGTTGGGACGGAATTCGATCGGCAGCGGGATGTAGGTCGTGCTCTGATTCTCGATCCGCGCAACCAACTCGCACGGAGCGCTCGTGTTCACCCCAAGAACAATCGGAGGGATCGAGTAACCAAGCACGATTCCGAACTTCGACATCCAAGCGTGGAGGAAACCAGCAGGCAGAAGGGTCCGACGCCACGAGCGCCCATTGAACGCATGGACGCTCCAGGTCTTGGGACGCATCACAGTTAGCAGGGCGTGACTCCGGCGGGCGATGCCACTGACAATGGCGTCGCGCTCGAGCTCGACCGCCTCGCTTCTCCATCCCGACTCGTCTTGCACTTCTGCGCCCGTCCCTGTGCGAGCGAGCCACACTCCGTCTTCGGAAATCGGGCTCACGGGATAAATGCCCGCACTCTCCGGACAATGGAGCTGCCCGTCCGTGTCCACCCGCGAAACCAGAAGGCGCGTTCCGCTGGTCCCGAGGGCCAGGGCGCCGCGAGCGTCCGCTGCGATGTAGCGGTAGCCCGCGAGCGGTGCTGGCTCGATCGGCGCATGCGGGCCGTCCCCCCCGCGGTCGGCCCCATTGATTACACCGCCACACAACGCCGTCTCGCGAACAACGCGCTTCCCGTCGTGTTCCATCAATGTGTCGGGCGTCAGGAGCCACGCGCGACCGGCGTGTATCGCGATAGCCTTCACTGCGGTGGCGTCCGGAAGAGCCAGCTCTTCGAGCGTGTACCCAAAAGTGGCAATCGGGCTGCGGGGGCACTCAGGCCTAGCTGCAGGCGTCACCACCTGGGGAGCCGGCGCGGGCGGGGGCGCGCTCGGCGCCGGTGCGTGAGGCGAGCTAGGCACCGTCTCGCCCGTTCGGCAACCAACGGCCAGCCGGGCGAGCAACATCACCAAGAGTGCGCGCGGCCACACACGCGAAGCGTAGCTTGACGAGGGAGAAAGAAAAAAATCAATCATCCAATCATGGGGAAGCTTCTGGCATTGGCGCTGGCGTTCCTGGGCGTGTGGGTAGTGTCTTGCAGTGCGTCCAAAGGTGGCGAGAGTGAATCTCGTTCGAGGTCCGCCCTATATGGCGGCACGGTCATCGCGGACGCGAGCCAAGTCGGGATCGTCCACCTCGAGTGGGTCGAGAACCAAAACGACCTCGTCGCCTGCGCATCGAACACCGGCGTCCTCATCACGGCGACAACGGTTCTAACGGCAGGGCACGCCGCGGACTACGAGTATGCCAAGTACCAATGTAGCCCGACCGTACCCAAATTCCTTCGCATCACCATGCCTGCGCCCGCGGACGCGGGAGGAAGCACGACTGCGTGGATATCTTGTGGCACGGCTTGCGGCGAGAAACTGCATCCAAAGTTCAGGGGAACGATCGTCTGCGGCGACGGTTCTTGTGCGATTACCGAAAGCCCGACGTCCTGTTCGAAGGATTGCGCTTCGACGTGTGGGAACAAGATTTGCGAGACAGCCGAAATTGCCGCATGCCCGAAGGACTGTCCAAGTAGCGGCGAGAATGCCGACGGCTCGGACATCGCGCTCATCGAGACTGCGACCACGTTCATAGTCGGCGGCGACATCTTCCACGCACGACCCATCACCCGCAAAGCGACGAGTGAGTTCTACAACACGAAGGTGACCTGCTACGGGATGGCGAAGGGAGCACCGACCACTTTCGTTGACGGGGTTCTTCGCAAGGCAGACTTCACAGTCCTTCCGTTCCCCCACGCGGTTGTCGGATGGCGTATCGTGGATCTTGCCCAACAATCTGGCAGCGCCCGACGGGACGGGGTGGCATTGGCAGAAGGCGATCGGGATCACTTGTGACGAGGTCTTCGCCACCGTCGCGGTGATCAGCGCTCCCAACGCGAAGTTGGTCTACACGGTCGCACGAACTCGGCTCGACGCGCTCGGTCCGGGCCTGCCTCCCGACTGAAGCCCTGCGGGTGCGGCGATGCTCACCCCCGCACCCACGACGCACCCGCCAGCTCCCCCGCCAACGCCACCAATATCACCCGCGGATCACCGGTCCGCAGCGTCTGCAACGCCGCCAGCGGCGTCTTCTTGTCCACCATGCCCCGCAGCGCTTCGATCGCGCGCCGCGTCTGGCCTTCGCGCGCCGTGTACTCGTCGCGATACGCGCCGAGCGCGCTCGCGAGCTCGGGCTCCGAAGCGATCTTCGCTTCCGTTTCGTTCAACCACGCTGGCGCCTCGCCGACGGCGCGGTTGAGAAGCACCGCGGCGGCTCCGAGCGAGCGCTCTCGCAGCTCGCCGACGAGGTACGCCGCGCCCGGGCGCGTTGCCGCCGACTCGCGACCACGAGCTCATTCTGGCTTACTGGTTACTTCGCTTCATCCGCACAGCAGCGGAAGCCGAGCTCGAAGTGCCTCATGCTCACCGCGGGTGACGCAGCAGAGCAGCTCACTGCTGGGCCACCAGAGCTCGTCATGGAGCCGTATCCGTGAAGTGCGCAGCCCTGTCCCGACGGTAGGCATTCCGCCCCCCACTCCTGAACACTGCCAATCAAGTCGTACACCTGGTCAAAGCCCGGGTCCGCCCCGTGGCAGTCGCTACTGTCGACGTCCGCGATATCGCGCGCGGCCACCCCTGCTTTCTTGATCGCAGTGTTGTCGACACAACGTCCCGCGACGTAGGTGTCGCCCCAGGGGTACTTGGTCTTGCCGCCTTGAGTGCAAGCGTTTGCCCATTCACTTTGCGCGGCGTCATCGATGATCTCGAGGCTCCCTGCTCCGCCCCCGACCTTGCCGCACAGGCGCTTTCCGGCCCAAGCGCAGTAGGCGTGCGCGTCACACCAGTCCACGCACCCGACAGCGCGGTTCGGGTAGTTTTCCGGATCGTAGCCTCTGCCCTCGCACTCGTACGGCATGATCTCCCACGCATCGGGTAGGGTGAGCGGACCCATCCACTCCTTGTTCCACGCGCACGTCGCGATCTGGCCGCTGGTGTCGCCGTTCTTGGCCTGCATGAACTCTTGATACTCGCGCGCGGTCACCTCCCGCTGATCCATGCAGTACCCGGTACCGTTCGTGGCCGTGAGGTGGACGAGCTTGGGTGGACGGAGGCCCTCCGCGCACTTGCCAGGCGGGGCGTCGGTGGGTGCGTCGACAGGTACGTCAGCCGGCGCGTCCGTGAACCCATCTGGTAGCGTTTCCGCCTGGGCATCCTTGATTGGTTCCGGCTGCGGCGTTTCGGACGCGCTCTTGTCGCATCCGCTGAACCCGCTGAACCCACCGAACCCCGCGAGCAGGAGGGCCGTGAGGGTGGTCAGCTTCGAGCTGGTGTCGTTCGTCATCAAAACCTCCTCACAGCACCACGCCGCGCTGCGTCCCTATCGATCGTGACTCATGGGTTGTGTAGCCAGACTCCGATGTGAGCCAGTGGATGGTCATCGAGTCCGGATCGACGACCAGAATCTCGGACTTGCCGTCGCCGGTCATGTCGGCAACGCCGAAGACCATGGTGCGCGGCCGATTCAGCGTGGCGAAGGACTGGCAGCTCGATGGCCCGTTGCACGCGGGGTTGCCGCCGACGGCATCCCTGATGCAGAGCCAACCTGGGTCAGAGAAACTGTTGGCCCTGAAGATCACCATGTCGGTATAGAGGTCCAGGTCTCGATCGACATTGACGACGGGAATGTCGTAATCCACGCCCCACCAACAGGTGTTGGGGCTGCTGCTGGAGAAGATGTCCCACTTGGTCACCCACATCGAGTTGTCGACGGACCACAGGGAAAAGACGCGGCGCGGCTCGTACCAACAGCTTACGCCCTGGCAAACGAGCGTGGACCTCGAAATCCCCGACAGCGGAATCGAGCCGCTCCGAGCCCATGCGGCTCCACTGCCCGGCGTGGTGTTCACCTGCGCCGCGTATTGGCTCCCGAAGCAGGACCAAACCAGATTGCTCGTCGACCAATCGAACTGCGAACGCGCCATGTAGAAGCAAGCGTCTGCCGGGTTGTAGACGGCGAGGTCCGTCTTCCAATCGAAGTCGTAGTGGCCGGGCAAGGGGACCATCCCCGACCCGCCCATGAGCCGCGTGGTTTGGGTGAAGCTGCCGATGACCCGCCAGGTCCACTCGCCCGGCGCGTCCATCCGGTAGTACGCGAGCTCCGATGTCGCCGGATCCCCGTCGAAGTCGAGCCCAGGCATTGGCGTGGAGTCGCGGGTACCGAACAAGAAGGGCGAGGGCCACGCGCCGTCGTGCGAACAGGTTGTTAGTCGCGGACTCGACGCCAGGGAGTTGCACCAGCGCCAGATGCCTGTCGGGCTGGCCGGATCATTTCGGGACACGCCGCCCCCCGGCTGAAACACAGCGACGTCAGCGTATCCGTCGCCGTTGTAGTCGGCTGGAACCGGAATGTCTCCGAGTCGACCGAAGCTCACATTCATGGCCAAGCTTGGGCTGAATCCCTGCGTGCTCAGCAGAACGATGAACTGCCCATAGGACGACGCATCCGTCGGCGGGATCCACACGCCGATGTCGCGGCGACCATCATGGTCGAAGTCGAGCTTGTAGCTCGCCTCCCGATTGTGACCCTCCCCCAACTTCGGCCGGTAGCCCGCCGGAGTGAATGGCGCGCCGTTCGCCAGGTACGTGATGTCGTTGGTAGACGCTGCATCGGTCGGCATCTCATAGCGGAGGTAGCGTCGGACGCGCCCCACCTGCGAATCGCTGATGGCGTGTGAGATGGTATTGTCGTCGAGCGCGTAGTAGCTCATCACGTTCGGGCCGTAGCCGGAGGCGAACGTGAACGCGGTCCCCTTCAAGCTAGAGTCCCCGGTAGAGTAGTTCGTGCCGTTGACATTGCAGGACATCTGCCCGGTGTCCTGAACGGTGCAGTTCGAGCCAGTGTCTATCGCTTGGAGGCTCGACATCCACGAGTCGATCGTGGACCCGTTCGAGAAGAACGTGTTGGGGGAACCCGGCACGTAGAAGAGATCCCAGTACTCGGACGGTTTGACCTGCGCGAGGGTCGCGGGATCGAAAAGCCAGACTCCGGTAGGCGCGTTTGGATTCCAGGTCGCCCACTCGCCCGGCTTGAGGAACGAGTGCGAGAGGCCCATGGTGTGGCCGAGTTCGTGCGCAAACTTGTACGCCGGCATGCCTGGACCAGCGATCATCGCTGCGCTTCCCCACTCCGGATGGAAGCCCTGGAAGGCACCGACAAATTCCGGCACCCACACGATCAGCTCCGGTCGAGTTGCGTATCGTGTCGCCGCCACCCTGAGCCATGCGCGCTTGGACAGCGGTTTGCCAGCCGCCCAGGCATTGGCAGGCATCGAAGGAAACACGGCCTGAAGCTCCGCCCACACGGAGGAAAAAGTGAGAACTGCATCGTTTTCCAGGTTGTAGAAGCTCGGCGAAATCCATCGCTGCGTCGACTTCAGCCAGAACTGGACGCCTGCAGCCTTGAACGCCTCATTCGTCGCCTGAATGTTCCGCTGCAGGTCCGAATGGGTGAGGTTGTCTCCTGAAGACTGATATCGAACGATTTGCACGACCTTGATCGGGATGGTCCGCTCCTGCGCCACACTGGTGAAAGCTTCCTCGGTCGTAGAGACCGGAGCCGATGGCGCTAGGGTCCGTTCGTCCACCGAACAAGCTTGACTCAGCGAGCTCACGCCAACGAGGGCGACGACCGCCGCTCCGATGCGCGCGCCGAATCGCTCAAAATTGGGGGGGGGCAGCCCCCAATTTGCTGTCCACCTCGAGTCGACTCATGAGCGCCTCCCGCCCAGCCACGATCGCCGAACGCAGTGCTCAAAGCGATGATCGCTGTCAAGACCGCAACAGGATGCGCTCGCAACGCTTGCGCGTGTGGCTCCGAGATGACCTCCGCACCCAGCATTGGAAGTTTTCTGCTCTGTGCGAGCACGACGTCGAAGTCGATGGTGGCTACCACGCCGCGCGGCGGGCCGCCGATGCGCGGCGGGAGCGCGTGCTCCGGCGGCTGGGTTATCGCGTGCTCCGGCTGGACGCCGAGCTCGTGCTCGGGGCACCGGAGCAAGCGCTCGCGTTGGTGCGCGCGGCGCTTGCGGATTAGGGAACCTCGATCAGCTCGAACACGCGCTTCACCATTCCTGCCCCAACTCGCAGGTGCTGCTCGCGATTCGCGCTCGTACGCGCCTGCGGTCTTCCCCCGATTCGGGCTTGCGCCCGAATGAGGAAGACGGCTCGTTCCCGGACTGGGACGCCGTCGCTCGCTCGGGGCGAGCGGTCTGGTGGTGCCTCGGCCCGGCGCGGTGGGCGGGCCCCGCTCGAGCGGCGGACGCTCTCGGGCCAAGCCGCTTGCTGAACCGAAACGAACTCGCGAGCGTGACAGCGCGCGCGCACAGGGATGCGCTGCGCGCGGCGTGTCACAGATCGTGCGCCAGGGGTCGCGAAGCCCGCCCACCACGCCGGGCCTCGGAGGTCCCCATGTCCGCACGCCCCATCACTCAGCTTCGTCGTCAACAAGTCCTCGCGGAACGCGCCGCCGAGATGCGGGCCGCGCCGACTCGCTCGGAAGCTGCGCTGTGGGAAAAACTCCGCGGTGAACAGCTCGGCGTGCGCGTGCGGCGACAAGTGGTGCTCGGTCAGTATGTCGTCGACTTCTTGGTGCCCGCGTGTCGGCTCGTGATCGAAGTCGACGGTGGCTGGCATCGCCACCGCCGTGTGGCGGACGCGCGGCGCGAGCGGGCGCTCCGGCGGCTGGGTTATCGCGTGCTCCGCCTCGAGGCCGAGCTCGTGCTCAGCGCGCCGGTCCAAGCGGTGGCGAAAGTGCGCGAGGCGCTCGCGGGTTGAGCGCCCGGGCGACTTGCCAGCGACTCGCGATCACGAGCTCATCCGATGAGCGTCATGCGCATTAGCCTGCCCAGCGGAAGTCGTCCCCGAAATCACCTCGTACCGCCCAAGATGGGGCGTGCCCTCACCCCCGCACCCACCCCGCCCCCGCCAGCTCCCCCGCCAACGCCACCAATATCACCCGCGGGTCACTCGTGCGCAGCGTTGGCAGCGCGGACAGCGGCGTCTTCTTGTCCAGCATGCGACCGAGCTCGACGAGAGCACGCGCCGTCTGACCCTCGCGCGCGGCGTACTCGTCGCGATACGCGCCGAGCGCGCTGCTCAATTCAGGCTCGCTCGAGATCCGCGCTTCGAGCTCGCTCACCCACGCCGGCGCCTCGCTGACCGCGCGGTTCAACAAGACCGCCGACGCTCCCAGCGAACGCTCCCTGAGCTCGCCCACCAAGTAAGCAGCGTCGTCCAGCGAGCTGCCGCTCGGGCCCGTCACGATCACGTAGCGCGTGCTCGGCATGCGGATGCGCTCCTCGACCCGGCGGGTCAGATCGAGCCACTTCTCGCGCACCGGCATGAACTCCGCGAACAGCGCCGCGATGTCGCGGATCGCGACGACGCCGACGAGGTTGGACACCAGGTGGCCGACGCGCTTCTTGCCCCAGGCGAGCAAGCCGCGGTCGTCGGGGCGGTCGTCGAGGGCGGAGCCGGCGAGCTTTGCCAGGCCCACCATCCACTCCAGCGTGCGCGCCTCCAGCATGCGGCCGAGGCGTCCGGGGTAGTCGAGGAACTCGAGGGCGTGGCGCGAGGGAGCCGTGTCGAGCACGACTTCGTCGTAACGGCCGGAGTTGAGCTCGTGGTCGATGAAGGCCACGCTGATCAGCTCGTGCACACCCGACAGCGCGTTCGACAGCTCGCGGTACATGCCGTTCTCGAACACGCGGGCCCGCGCGGCCGGGTCGTCGAAGAGCCAGGTCACGAACAGATCCACCGAGCGCTGGGCGTCCGGCATGCGCGCCCAGAGATCCGTGCCGTCCACCTGAATGGGGCAGGCTTCGATGCCGATCTGAACGCCGAGGGCGTCCGCGAGGCGGCGGGCGGGGTCGACCGTCACCACCAGCGTGCGACGACCCTGCCGCGCGAACGCGAGACCGAGGGCCGCCGAGGTCGTCGTCTTGCCGACCCCCCCGCCACCCACGACCACCGTCAGCGCGGCGCTCATGTCGACCCCTCCAGGTGGCGTGCGAGCTCCCGCGGGCTCGGATCGCGGAACATCTCGGGGATCTCGACGATGCGCGCAGTGCTGATGCCGCCGAGCGCGGTGAGGGCGAGCAGCGCGTCGGCGCCGAGCTCCGCATCTTCGGCGAGCGCGTGGGTGAGGGGCGCAAACACCGCGTCGCGCGCGGCAGCAGCCTTCACCTGGATCAGCTCCGCCGGTGTGGGTTTTCTGGGGACCCGATTCACGACCAGCAGATCGGGCGCGCGGGACAGCTCCTGAGTCAGGCGCAGCACCAGCTCCCGGGTCTCCGACGCCACCACCGGCTCCGCCGTCGAGACCACGACCAGCGCGCTGCACTCGGCCGGCAAGATCTCCTCCTGAATGGCTCGGCACATCTTCGCCGCGGGGCCGACCTTCAGGAAACGCTCCGCCGCCGCCGGTACGCGCAACCAGTCCACTGCGTGCCCCGTCGCCGGCAAGTCCACGAACACCCGCGCGTGAGGGCTCTCGCTCCGCAAGGAGCGCACGCGATCGAGCGCCACCAGCTCTCGCACCGCAGGCACCGCTTCGACCACCCGCTTGAGCGTCTTCTGCTTGACCACCAGCCGGCCAAGCAGGCGGCTCCCGAGCATGGACGCGATGGCGTGGCCCAGGGCGTCGATGTACTCGACGACGAGCGGGGTCACTCCGTCGGCTTCGTGGCCGAGCGCGCGGCTGCCCCCCGCGGCGTCCTCGAACTCGACCAGGATGGCGTGCCCGCCGCGATCCGCCTCCGCGCGGGCGAGAGCCGCCGCAACGCTGCTCTTGCCGACACCGCCCTTGCCGGTGACGAAGACGACGGGTTGTCGCAGGAGCCGCACCGCGTCCTTTTTACGACCCCTGGCCCGCAAGGGAAAGCCCCGTGCGGGCCGTGGACGCGTTGTCGCCGCCAGTCGATGGACCGCCGCAGCTTCAGCCGGTAATGCCCCAGCGCACGCGCACCTCGACGGCCACGCTGCCGGTCCCGCGCTCGATGGGCATGCGTGCGACGTCGGCGCCCTCGAGCGGCATCGTCGGCAAGGTCGCCTCGTTCACGGCCACCTCTTCGATGGTGACGGGGCCGCCGAGCCTGAGCCCGCTCAGTCGCGCCAGCTCTTCGGCGCGACGCCGTGCGTCGGCCACCGCCTGTTTGCGCGCGTCGTCGCGGAGGCGGGCCGGATCGTCGAAGCCGAAGCGGATGCCATTGACCCGGGTGGCGTTGCCGCCTGCCGCCGTCGCCTCGTCGATCAACCGTCCCAGCGTGTCGAGGTTGCGAGCCTTGACGTTGACGCTCGTCGTCACCGTGTAACCGACGATGCGCTCGCGTCCGGCGGCCTGGTCGTAGCGGGGTGAAATCGTGAGACTGGAGGTCTGCATGTCCTTGGCCTCGACGCCGTGCCTTTTCAGCGCACCGATGACCTGCTCCGCCGCCTTCGCGGCAGCGGTGCGCGCGCGGGCAACGCTCGATGCGTCGGCCTCGACTCCCACGTCGAAGAAGGCGACGTCGGGGGCGGCGCTGGCTTCGCCGCGGCCGGTCACGCTGATGCCCGAGCTGCTCGGCGCGGACACGACGAGCGGTGTGGGTGCCGCTGGCGGCGATGCACTTGGGCCCAAGGCCTGAGTGCAACCGGACAGGGCGGCGAGTGAAATGAATGAGCAACCAAGAAAGGAGAGTTTCTTCATGCTCGGTGTGACGACCCGCGCGCTCGAAAGATCTCCGGTTGCACGAGGCGCGAGCGGGTTGCCGCGCGGTGACCCCGAACGTGCACACCCCTGCCGGGACCGAACTCCGGACGCACCGTCCGCCTTACACCGAACCGGCCGAAAACGTGGGCGACTTGCCGGGTGACGAAGCGCTGGCACGGTCACTGACCGCTTGGTTCGGGCGCGGGGCGACACCTGGCTATGCGGCCGCGGGTTTTCGTCTATGCTGCCGCGCTTCGGAGGGTTTCATACATGGTGCGTACGTCTCGTTTGACTGTTGGATTGGGCATGGCTGTGATCGTGGTCGCGCTTCTGGCGTGCAAGAAGAAGAAGGAAGAGGAGACAGGCTCCGGCTCTTCGTCCGCTGCGGCAACCGGGGGTGAGACCGGTGTGCCCGAGTGTGACGAGTACCTGACCAAGTACGAGAAGTGCTTGAAGGAGAAGGTCCCCGCCGTCGCGCGCACGCAGATGGAAGAGGGTTTCAAGACTACCCGTGAGACTTACAAGAACCTCGCTTCGAACCCGGCGACGAAGGCGGGCATGGCCGCGGGCTGCAAACAAGCCCTCGAGACCGCCAAGACCGCCATGGCGAGCTACGGCTGCAGCTGGTGATGTTCCCGGTCCGTGAGGCGCGCGCCGCTGTGTCGGTCGTGCCTCACGGGTTCGTGGGCTTCCACACGACGCGGTAGTTCTGCTCCGACGCGGTCACGCTGCCGAGCGCCTCGAAGGCGAGAGCGGGGTCGTCGCCGAGCTGCTTGCGCATGGCTTCCGTCACCAGGATCTCGCCGGCCTTGGCGGTGTCCTCACCCAGCTTGCTGGCCGCGTTGACCTCGCGCCCCCAGACGTCCTCGTCCCCGATGCGCAGCACTCGCCCGTACCCGATGCCGACGCAGAGCAAGATCTGGTCCTCGGGTTTGCGGCGCTGACTCACCTGACTGCACGCGCGCTGCATGGCGATGGCGCAGTCGAGCGCCCGGCGCGGTCGGCGAAACAGCAGCATCAAGCTGTCCCCTTCGGTCTTGAGCAAGAGCCCGTCGTGAGCCGCAATGATGGGGGTGAGGAGCAGCTGGTGCTCCCAGATGACCTGCAAGAAGTGGATGATGCCGAACTGCTCGACGTTGCGGGAGAAGCCGGCCAGATCCGTGAACACGACCGTCCAGTCTTCGCCGAACAGATCCCAGATCCGCTGATCGAGGGTCTCCACGTCCGCGCCGGTCGTCGCGCGCTCGGCGATCAATTTCCAGAGTCGCGCGCCGCTTCTGCCCAGATCCTGCTCATCCATGGCCACGCAGCGTAGATCGAGCCGCGCGCAGCCGTCGATGCTGGTGATCGACGTCGCGCGGCAGTTGCGCTTACTCTCGGCGGCATGTTCACGCGCCGCACCCTCACGCTGGGTCTGTTCCTGGCCCTGGTCGTCAGCTGTTTCTGGCCGCTCCGCGACGCGCGGGCGTGTGGCATGTTCGTCGCCGAGCTGAAGAGCCAAGCGCCGCCCAGGATGGAGCACGAGCGCACGCTGATTTTGTGGGACGCCGCCAGCCATCGGCAACATTTCGTGAGGGAGGTGCGCTTCACCAGCACCGGTGAGCTGCCCTTCGGGTTCATCGTGCCGACGCCTGCCCGACCCGAGGTGAACGACGTGAAGAGCCCGCCGTTCGACGCTCTCCAGGGACGTTTTCCGCACACCCTGCTCGACACGCCCGAGAGCGACTTCGGTGCGCCCGGTGGCAAGGGTCAGGGTGAAGGGGTCGGACGGGGGATTGCTTCCGGAGGCGGAGCGCCGGTGCAGGTGCTCGAGAAGAAGCGCGTGGGGGACTTCACGAGCTTCGTACTCGCGGCGACAGACGCGAAGGCGCTGGCCGACTGGCTCAAGAAGAACAAGTTCCGCGCCAGCGAGGCCGGGCAGAAGTGGATCGAGCGCTACGTGAAGCTCGGGTTCTTCTTCGTTGCCCTGCGCTACGAAGGCAAGAAAGTGAAACTCGGCGAGGAGCAGGAGCTCGTGAGTCGCTCACTGCGGCTCAGCTTCGATACTCCGCTCCCGTACTACCCGTACGAGGAGCCGGCGGACGCACCGGACCAGTCCGGTCGCGAGCTGCAAGTGTGGCTGGTCACCCAGGGTGTGCACGTTCCGCTCGCGCCGGTCGTGCGGGGAGGGCGGGTGGAAATCCGTCGGCCCTGGAGCGAAGGGGTACGCTATGAGGGTGCGGCGGAGATCAGCTCGGTGCTCGGCGCGGACCTGGGTGCGTTTGTGTTAGCGGGTGCGCAGTTCCAGACGTTTGGCGATTGGGGGCGGCAACGCCAGGGTTTCGGCGATCTGATCCTGGTGCCTGCCCGAGCGGAGGGCTGCGACGCGACGTGTGTGACGGAGCGCCGGCCGCTGATGGTGCTGCTCGATCCCACGCTGACTGAGGTGACGCCAGCGCCCCCCTCAGAGCTCGTCATCGCACCTCCCGCACCTCGCACGCCGACCACGTGGACCGCGCCGCGCCAGCAGGCGCCGGCGATCGCGACGGGCTCTCCCTTCGGAAACAGCCTCAGCCTCGATTTGCACTCGGGGCTCGCGTGCGGCATCGCGAAGACTCCCCGCATGCCCGGCCTCGGATGTGCGCTCATGCTCGGCGCAGTCGGTGCGCTGGCGCTGCGTCGTCGCTCCCTCGTGCTCGCTTGTGCCGGCCTCGCGCTGGTGCTCGGCGCGAGTTGCGCAAAGCCGCCGACCCCACTGCCGAACACAGCGCCCGTCGCGGCTGGCTCGGCGGCGCCGTCCGCGAGCGCTGGCGAGGCGGTCGTCGCAGAAGACACGTCACCGCTGCCCGGTGTGCTCGAGGCGTTCAGCCTGCCGAGCGAAGCTGTGGCGCGGCAGAGGGCCGTGATGGGACTGCTCGCCGGCCATCCGGGGGACAAGTTGATCCCCGTGTGGTCCAACCGGGACGAGCGCGGCATGGGTCACGCTCGTCACCAGCCGACGAACGCGGTGCGAGATGTGGGTGCCATCGAGCAGCGCTGCGCGGCGGACCCCCGCGTCGAGGGTCTGGTGAGCTACGTCGTCGACAGCAACGAGTCGGGGGCGCCCCGCGCGCTGGTCGAAGGGCCCATGCCCAAGGGCGTGCTCGGCTGCGTCGAGGCGGTGCTCGTTGGCGGCGGTCCCCGCATTGGTCGGGGAGTCGAGCGCGGCGTCCTGTCGCTGGGGCCACTGACGCCGGAGACGATCGCGCTCCGGCGCAGCATCAAGGACGCGAAGCTCGGTGTTGGTGTGCCGCGGAACTCCCTTCGCTTGAAGCGCATCAGCACGACTGTGTCGGCGGGCCTGCCGCGCGAGGTGGTCGATCGCATCTTGCGCCAGCACTTCGCGCGTTTCCGCCAGTGTTATGCCAACGCGCAACACCCCGCCAACAAGGGCCAGGTGACTCTCAGCTTCGACATCGGGCGAAGCGGTACGGTCACCAGCATGGCCGCCAGCACCGCGGACGTCGCTGCGTCGACGGGGATTTGCATGGGCAACGCCACGCGCGCCCTGTCGTTCCCGAGACCGGAAGGTCAGGGCGCGGTCAAGGTGCGAGTCACGATCGGATTCGAGAATCCGAAGTGATTCGGCTTCGTGGGCATCGCGCTTCGAGCCCACGCGAATCAGCTGGGCGCCACGCCGGGGGTGACGCTCCGCGCTTGCCAACCGCCGAGGCATCGCGCAGCCTGGCGTCGAATGTCCTCAACCCCCGCCCGCGTACCGCGCCGCCGCGCTCTCGTCGCGCCCTTCGTCGTCACCGTCCTTGCCGTACCGGGATGCGGCGGCAACGTTGCCCCGACCGCGGACCCGAGCGGAGTCGGGCCGCAAGCCTCCTCCGCGAAAAAAGACCCTCCGTGACGCACGCTGAGTCGCTCAACCTGCCTTCATGTGAGCGACGAGCTGCTCGAGCGCCTTGCCCCAGCCGGAGTGAAAGCCCATCTCTTCGTGCTTCACGCGGCTCGCCCTGTCGGTATGCATGGCGATGGCCGTGTACTTCGTGCCCTCGCCGTGCGGTTCGAGCAGGATGGTGGCCGTGAAGTGGAACGGGCAGTTCTCACCCGGCGCTTGGCGTGACGGCCGGTACTCCGGCTCGAGCGCGTCCGTCCAGACCAGCTTCCGGTTAGGGATGATTTCCAGATAACAACCGACGTTCGGGAACTCCTCGCCCTCCGGCGAGCGCATGACCGTGCGAAAGGCGCCGCCGGGGCGCAGATCGATCTCACACGCCGTCGTGGTCCACGGCGCCGGCGTGAACCAGTGTTTGATGCGCTCTGGTTCGGTCCACGCCCTCCACACGAGCTCGGGTGATACGTCGACGGTCCGCTCGAGGACGAGATCTAGTTCCGGATCGATCATTTGCTCTTCTCCAATGCTCTCTTCTGTTCGGGGTGGGACTTCGAGTCTTCCAGGTAGCGGTCGAGCTGATCGAGCCGGCGCTCCCAGAGCGTGCGTTGTTTGACCATCCAGCTCTCCGCCGCTTTCAAGGGCTGCGGCGAGAGCCGGTACGTTCGGACCCGGCCGGATTTCCGCGAGCGGACCAGACCGCAGCTCTCCAGCACACTCAGGTGTTGCAGGAACGACGGCAGCGCCATGTCGAACGGCTTGGCGAGCTCGCTCACGGGAGCCGCCCCGCCGCTCAGCCGCTGCAGGACCGCCCTCCGCGTCGGGTCCCCGAGCGCGTGAAACACACGATCGAGCTGGGCGGGTTGATTAGGCATGTGCCTAACCATAGGCGCAGTTAATGGTTAGGTCAATACCTGAGTGTTGGCGGGCGCGGGCGCACGGCGAGCCGGAGGCAACGCGCACAAATGGCGGCGTGGGCAGGTCGCCCCAGCGCGTGATACGTTCCGCTCCCGTCATGCGAGATGCGATCCGTGCGCTCTTTCCTTCCGAGTGGCAGCCGCCCCGCGATGTCCCGCGTCGGGTGCTGGACCGCGTCGGGTTCTTCCGCGCTCGCACCTGGTTGGCCTCCCACGGCGAGCCGGTGCCGGACGCCGGCCTGTACCAGCCGCTCTATTCACCCTGGCTGGGTGACGCGGAGTTCGAGGCGCTGTTCGCGGTGGCCGACGGCCACACCCTGGTCAGCCGTGATCGTTGTTTCGTGCTCTGGAAGACGCTGGAGCAGGCGCTCAGGGTGCCCGGCTCGGTCATGGAGTGCGGAGTCTTTCGCGGCGGTACGGCGGCGCTGATCGCTCAGGTCTTGACGAACGCCGGAGCGGCGCGGCGCCTCAGCCTGTTCGACAGCTTCGAGGGGTTCCCCGACACGACCCGCGGTGTCGATCGCTTTCGCGCCGGCGATCTCGGGTCCACCTCGGTCGAGGACGTCCGGCGGCTGCTGTCGCCGTACCCGTTCATCGAGCTGCATGTCGGTTTCATCCCGGACACGTTTGCGGGTGCGAAGATCGCACAGGTCGCGTGGGCTCACGTCGACGTCGACATCTACCAGAGTGTGCTCGACGCCATCCTGTTCATCTACCCGCGCCTGGCAGCGGGTGGATACCTGATCTTCGACGACTACGCCTTCCCGAGCTGTGCCGGCGCGCGTCGCGCCGTCGACGAGGCGTTTCGCGACAAACCCGAGGTGCCGCTGTGTCTGCCGACCGGGCAAGCGCTCGTGGTGAAGTTGCCGTGAGTCGAGCTCACTTGAGCTGACGCAAGAGCGCAGCGACGTCCGTCAGCGACCAGACCTCGGCGATCCTGCCGTTCTCGAGGCGGTACACGGCGAAGTTGGCGGCCTTGACCTTGCGGCCGGTGGGTTTGATGCCCGCGAACTCACCCTGATGGGTGCCTTCAATGGTGACGCGCGCCGCCAGGCGGTCCTTCTCCTGCACCACATCGTCCACCGTGACCTTCACGTCGGGGAACGCGGCGATCAGTCCCTTGGCCAGATCCTTGAGGTAGGCGGTGCCACTGCCCCCTTCGGCGTCCGGGGCGACGCTGTTCACCTTCACGCTCGGCGTGAAGTACTTGTCGATCGCCTCGGGATCGTGACGGTTGTAGACCGCCTCGATGTAGTCCCGATAAGAAAATGGCGCCGTCGGTCCATCGGACTGGCTCGTGCCGCCCGGGCCGGCGACCTGGGGCAGGGGTTTGCAGCCAAGGGCGAGGCCAACGACGAGGGCTGCAGCCAGCCCGAGCCGCAGGTGCTTCCGTCCGCCCGCCATCACGCTCACGACGGTTGCACGAATTCCCGGGCTTCCGCAACGGGTTCGGGGGCCGCGTCCCCGCGATCCGGTTGTCCTTCGGGCCCGCGCTCGGGCACCATGCGGTCGATGCGCCGCGCAACGCTGTTGTTTCTCGTCCTGGTCATTGGTGTGTCGTGTGACAAATCCAAGCCCGGCGGCACGGGCGCGGCACCCTCGGCTCCGGCGCTCTCGGCCGAACCCAGCGCAGCGGCGGCGACCGGTCGCCTGGTGTTCGAAGCCAACTGCATTTCGTGCCACACCGTCGGGGAGGGGGACCGCACCGGCCCAGATCTCAAGGATGTCGGCAAACGCCGCACTCACGACTGGCTGGTGCGCTGGATCAAGAACCCTGCGCAGATGGGCGAGTCGGATCACATCGGTCGCGCCATCTCCAAGAAGTACGGCGACGTCATCATGCCCACGATCGCCCTGACGGACGCTCAGATCGATCAGCTGCTGGCGTTCGTCGATGACGCGAGCGTGCGCGGCTACAAGATCCCCGCGCGCCCGGCCAAGCAGCTCTCCAGTGCCGAGCTCGAGAAGGCACAGGGCATCTACTTCGATCGCTGTGCGGGCTGCCACGGCTCACTGCGGCAGGGTGCGTCGGCCCCCGCGATCGGCGCCGAGCGCGCCAAACAGATCGGTGCGGCCGGACTCGTCGCGACACTCAACCACGGGCGCCCGGGTGGCATGCCGGCATGGGGCGAGCTCGGGATCTTGTCGACCGCCGACGTCGAGCTGCTCTCGAGCTACCTGCAGCTGCCACCTATCGCTCGCCCCGAGTTGCCGCTCGACGTCGCAAAGAAGAGCTGGAACCTCACGACACCGGTCGCGGAGCGGCCGAAGAAACCGGCTCACACTCGCAAGTACCAGAATTTCTTCGCCGTGGTCCTGAAGTACCAGGGTTACGTCGCGATCCTGGACGGAGACACCCGCGAGCGCCTTGTGCAGGTCGACGTGGGCTTCGCCGTCGAGCTCGTGCGGGCTTCGGCTTCTGGTCGCTACCTCTATGCAATGGGGCGAGACGGTCGCATCACCCTGATCGATCTCTACACAAATCCGCCCGCCATTGCGGCCCAGTCACGCGGCTGTTTCGACGCGCGCAGTCTGGAGGTCAGTCGCGCGGCGTCCGACAAGTTCTTGATTCAAGGTTGTTACTGGCCACCGCAGTACGTGGTCTACGACGGCACCACGCTCGAGCCGCGGCACGTCGAGCCGCTCGCGCCGGCTGCGGACGGCGGGATCGCCGTGGCCGAGGCTCGGGTTGGCTCGATCGTCTCGCCGCGTGGCAAGCCATTCTGGGCGCTCGGGCTCATGGACTCTGGCGAGGTTGCGCTGGTCGAGTACGGCAAGCCGGGCTTCGGCGTGAGCGCGCGCTTCGCGGCCGAACGCGAGGTGATGGCCGGGGGGCTCGACCCGAGCGGGCGATATTTTCTCTTGCCCGCGCCCACGAAGAACCAGGTCCTGATCGTCGACCTCGAGGAGAAGAAGGAGATCGCACGCGTCGCGACAGGCAAGAACCCGCGGCCGGATCCCGGCGCACGCTGGGAAGATCCGGAGTTCGGCTGGGTCGCCGCAGTGCCGCAGCTCGGCGCGGAGAACCTGCTGGTCTTCGGCATCGACCCCAAGAAGCCGGAGCACCTGTGGAAGGAGGTGCGGAAGATCGAGGGTGTGCCTTCGGGCGCCCTGTTCGTGCGCACCCACCCGAAGTCACCCTGGGTGTGGCTAGACTCCCCCGCCAACTCGAAGCCCGAGCTCGCGCGCCAGATCTGTGTCATTTCCAAGAAGGAGGGCAAGGTGCACAAATGTTGGGCCCCTCGCTCGAGCGGTCGCGCGACGCACTTCGAGTACAATCAGGCGGGCACCGAGGTCTGGGTCTCCGGCTGGGACAAAAAGGGCGCGCTGATCATCTACGAGGACGCTTCGCTGGCAGAGGTGCAGCGCATCGAGGCGGACTGGGTGGTCAACCCGATGAACAAGATCAACGTCTACAACTCGGCGAACGACGTGTACTGAGGCGAGGTCCTCCCAGTCGCGGGGGCGCACGGCCCTCGCGCGCCGCAGCTCGGCGGTCGCACACACCGATGCCCCCTGAGCCAGGTGCAGCGAATCCGCCGCGTCGAGCGCCTCGGCGCATCCCCGCTCGGTAGTCGGGCCGGCTGAGGGGTGAGAAGTCACGCGTGTTCGATCACTTGGGCTCGGTTGAGCGGGTTCGCGGGGGCGGGCACAAATTTGCAACGGCGTTTGGTGTGGGTGCCCCCCGCTCGTCCGTCCTCGGCCGCTACGCGGCCTGCGGGCGGCCGTTCCCCCCCCTTGCGTCCGTCCTCGGCCGCTGCGCGGCCTGCGGGTGGCCGCGGGGGGGAAACCGGCGCCCGGCAGCCACTTCGCGAGCGCGAGAGCGAGGGTGCAGCGCGCAAGGCGGGGGCGTGCGCGTAGTGCGAGTGCGAAGGGCGAAGAGCGAAGAGCGAAGAGCGAAGGGCGAAGAGCGAAGAGCGAAGAGCGGGGAAGGTACGGCTCGCTCGGCATTCTCATTCTGTCACCGTGCTCGGCGGCGTCCCAGGCCACAGCCGCGGCTGCGCCGCGGTGCTCGGGCGCTACGCGCCCTCGCAGCCTGGACCCCGCCTGTGCGCGGTGACCCTCCTTTGCCGTCGGCTTGCGCCGACAAGGAGGAAGAAGATGTTGCGAATCTATCCAGTCATTCTCGAAGTCCTGCGTGAGCTCCGCGCCCTCATCGCTCAGATCGAACGCCGTGACTCCGATCTCACCAGACAACTCCGCCGCTGCGCCGCCAGCATCGCCCTCAACGTTGGCGAAGGCATATTCTCGAGGCAAAATTCGGGGGGCCCGCTATCACACCGCTCTTGGCTCCGCTCGCGAGGCGCTCTCCTGTCTCGAGGTCGCTTGCGCGCTTGGCTATGTCGTTTCGCTAGTGTCGTGAGTCCGCAATTCGCAACCGAATTGCGGACCGCGCTCCGCGCGGCGCTGCTATCGCAGCGCGGACACTATCTTCCTCGAAAGGGCGCCGCGCGCCCCTCTCGCGCTTCGCGCGATTCACCCCGCGGAATTCGCTCCGCGAAGTTCGCTAGTGTGCCGAGGTCACATCTTGCCCGATTTGCGGACTCGGCACACTAGAGCCTGCGCTCGTCGCCAAGCTCAATCGCGTCATCGGCACGCTCGTTCGCTTGGTCGGCAGCTGACCCCCTGCATTCAGCCCGGCGCCGCCTTTGTCGCGGCGCCGGGCTCTTTCATCGAATGCCTGACGTTGCTGCCGCGACAGATCGAGTCGACGCAAAACACGCCACCACGACCCAGCGCAGGCAACAGCAAGAGTGTCCTGACTGTTTCGTGGTCGCAATCACGAAGGAGAGCGAGATGGCACAGTCCGTACGCAGTAAACGCAGGATCCTGGGTATGCTGGTGAAGCGGGTCGGTGAAGCGCGGCTCGACGAGGTCGTCGACCCACACGACCCACGTGGGCGCCGTTGGGCGCTCGAGACGTTGTTGACCGGAGCGTTGCTCGGGCTCGTGGCGGGAAGCCGGAGCCTGAAGGACGTCGAATGGATCACCGACGAGCTGACCCCGGCGGTCCGCGCCAAGCTCGGCATCTCACGGCGCGTTCCGGACACGACCCTGCGCGACACCCTCTCCGCGCTGTCCCCCAGCGATCTGCGACCAGCTCTGCACAACGCCGTTCGTGCCGCCCGGCGCAGAAAATCCCTCGAGCCCGATGACCTGCCCTTCGGTGTTGTCTCGCTCGATGGCAAGGGCACGGCAGTACCCGCGGCCGATGACTTCTACGCCCAACGGCAGACCGCGGGCGAAGACGGCCCGCTCCTCGGTGTCGTACGCACCCTTACTGCCACGCTGACCAGCAGTTGCGCTCGTCCAGTCATCGACGTGCTCTCGATCCCAGCGATCACCAACGAGATGGGCGTGTTCCGTCGAGCCCTCGACGAGCTCATGGCGGCCTACGCAAAGAGCGACATGTTCCGGCTCATCACCTACGATGCTGGCGCCTGCTCCAAGGAAAACGCCCAGGCAGCGCGCGACCACGGCCTTCACTACCTCTTGGCCATCAAGAGCACGCAGCCGACGCTGCACGAGGCGGCCGTGCGTTGGTTGGGTGCCCTTGGCGCAGAGAGTGCGACCGCTACCAGCAGCGACATCGCCCACGGCAACACCGTAGTGCGCCGGCTCTACGTGGGTGACGCGGTCGCTGCGCCGGAGGGCTGGGACCACCTGCGCACCGTGCTCCGGGTCGAGGTCGAGACGCTCGGCGCAAACGGCGCGCGCATCGCCCACGAAAACCGCTACTTCATCTCGAGTCCGACCCGCCGCCGGCTGACCGACGCGCAGTGGCTGCTCGTCGTGCGCCAACACTGGGGCGTCGAGACCTCTCACCCGATCATCGACACCGCCTTCGCCGAGGACGACCACCCGTGGATCGAGCAGAACCCGCGGGCGACCGTCGTGGTCATGCTGCTGCGGCGCATCGCCTACACGCTGCTCACGTTGTGGCGCGGCGTGACCTTGCGCAGCGACGAGCAACGCACGATGCCCTGGCGTGACGTGATGCGCGACATCCTGCTCGCCGCCGTCACCGCCACCGCCGAGCAGCTCTGCGCCCTGCGTCGCCACCGACTTGCGCACGCTCCGGCGTAGCCACCGTGCCAGGCCCTCGCGCCGGCTCGCTCTTTGACAGATCCCGCCCCGGCCGCCGGCCCCGGCCCCCGCCCCCGCGCTGGCTGTGGTGCTGGTGCGCCGCGTGCGGCCCCCGCCGCAACCACCGACCCCGTCACCTCCCATTGGGCGCCGGCGGCCGCGCTCGGCGCAGAGACTTCCGATCAAGGGTGCGCCTCGGCGTGGTGTTCTTGCAGCGCTTTGTCGGTCGCGCTACTGCCGCTTCCCATGTCCCGATCCCGCGACTCGTTCTCCACCAAGACTGACCTGATCGTCGGCGCAAAGAAGCTCTCGTACTTCTCGCTGCCCAAGCTCGCCGCGAAGACCGGCAAAGACGTGAGCCGCCTGCCGGTGTCGCTGCGCATCTTGCTGGAGAACCTGCTCCGCCACGAGGACGGCAAGGTCGTCGAAGAGAAGGACGTGCAGGGCTTGCTCGCGTGGGATCCGAAAGCGGCACCGGACAAGGAGATCGCCTTTCACCCCGCACGCGTCGTCTTGCAAGATTTCACGGGCGTGCCGGCGGTCGTCGACCTGGCGGCGATGCGCGACGCGATCGCCGAGCTCGGTGGCGATCCGGACAAGATCAACCCGCTCTTTCCCAGCGAGCTGGTGATCGATCACTCGGTGCAGGTGGACAACTTCGGCTCCGCCGACGCGCTGGTGCGGAACACGGAGCTCGAGTACGGCCGCAACCAGGAGCGCTACGCGCTGCTGCGCTGGGCTCAAGGCGCGTTCAACAACTTCAAGGTGGTGCCGCCCTCCACGGGCATTGTCCACCAGGTGAACATCGAGCACCTCGCCCGCGTCGTGTTCGACAGCGATGGGCTCGCCTATCCGGACACCTTGGTGGGCACCGACAGTCACACCACCATGGTCAACGGTCTGGGGGTGCTCGGGTGGGGTGTCGGCGGCATCGAGGCGGAGGCCGCCATGCTCGGTCAGCCGATCAATCTGCTGGTGCCTCAGGTCATCGGCTTCAAGCTGCACGGCACACTGCCGGCCGGGGCGACCGCGACGGATCTCGTGCTCACGATCACCCGCATGCTGCGCGACAAGGGTGTGGTCGGAAAGTTCGTGGAGTTCTACGGCTCGGGGCTGGGCAATCTGCCGCTCGCCGACCGCGCGACCATTGGCAACATGAGCCCCGAGTTCGGCTCGACCTGCGGCATCTTCCCCATCGACGACGAGACGCTGCGCTACCTGCGGCTCACCGGACGAAGTGAAGAACAAGTGCAGCTGTGTGAGGCGTATGCCAAGGCTCAAGGGTTGTTCCGCAGCGCCGACACACCGGACCCGCTCTACACGGACACCCTCGCGCTGGACCTCGGCAGCGTCCGGCCGACCCTCGCCGGTCCGCGTCGGCCCCACGACAAGGTGCTGCTCGACGAGATGAAGCCGGCGTTCGGCAAGGTGCTCGGCGAGATGATCGCCCAGGGCAAGGCCAAGAAGGGCGGCGGGGCGGCGACGCCCGAAGATCTCGGGCGGCGCATGCAGGCCTCGGTCGACGGGCAAGAGGTCAGCCTCGGCCACGGCTCGGTCGTGATTGCCGCCATCACCAGCTGCACGAACACCTCGAACCCGTACGTGATGCTGGGCGCCGGCTTGCTCGCGAAGCGAGCGGTCGATCGCGGCCTCAGCGTCAAACCCTGGGTCAAGACCAGCCTCGCGCCCGGCTCGAAGGTCGTCACGCGTTATCTCGAGAGCGCAGGCGTGCTCAGCTCGCTCGACCAGCTCCACTTCAACATCGTCGGGTACGGCTGCACGACCTGCATCGGCAACAGCGGTCCCATCGCCGAGAGCGTCAGCAAGGCCATCAAAGACGGGGAGCTCGTGGCCGCAGCGGTGCTGAGCGGCAACCGCAACTTCGAGGGACGCATCCACGCGGACGTTCGCGCCAACTACCTGGCGAGCCCGCCGCTGGTCGTCGCGTACGCGCTGGCCGGCCGTGTCGACATCGATTTTCAGAAGGAGCCCATCGGTCAGGACTCCAGCGGGAAAGACGTGTTCTTGAAGGAGATCTGGCCTTCGTCCGCGGAGGTCGCCGAGGCGGTCGCCAAGCACGTGACCGCCGAGGCCTACCGAACGGAGTACGCACGCGTGTTCGAGGGTGACGAGCGCTGGCGCGCGTTACCGGTCCCGGAGGGCAGCCGTTATTCGTGGGATCCGGCCAGCACCTACGTGCGCCGGCCGAGCTTCTTCGAGAACCTGCCGCGCAAACCCGCGCCGCTCAGTGACATCTCCGGAGCACGCGCGTTGGCCGTACTCGGTGATTCGATCACCACCGACCACATCTCACCCGCCGGCGGCATCGCGAAAGACTCACCGGCGGCGAAGTACCTGACGGAGCACGGGGTGAAGCCCAGCGAGTTCAACCAGTACGGCGCGCGCCGCGGCAACCACGAGGTGATGATGCGCGGCACGTTCGCCAACGTGCGGTTGAAGAACCTGCTCGTCCCCGGCATCGAGGGTGGCGTCACCCGGCACCTGCCGAGCAATCAGCAGATGAGCATCTACGACGCCTCGATGAAGTACCAGGCGGACGCGGTGCCGCTGATCGTGCTGTCGGGCAAAGAGTACGGCTCTGGGTCGTCCCGCGACTGGGCGGGCAAGGGCACCCTGATGCTGGGCATCAAGGCCGTGATCGCCGAGAGCTACGAGCGCATCCACCGCTCGAACCTGATCGGCATGGGTGTGTTGCCGCTCCAGTTCCTGGAGGGCCAGAGCCGCGAGAGCCTCGGGCTGACGGGCGAAGAGACGTTTGCCATCGGCGGCATCAGCAAGGGGCTCGCGCCCGGCAAGACCCTGACGGTCGAGGCGGTCGCCGCGGACGGGACCAAGAAGAGCTTCGAGGCCCGTACGCGCATCGATACCGTGGTCGAGCTCGAGTACTACGCCAACGGCGGCATCTTGCAGTACGTGCTCCGGCAGTTGCTCGAGAGCTGAGCTTCTTGCGGGCGTCCTGCTACGCTTCGCTCGAGATGCGCGCACTCTCGCTGTTGCTGCTCGGGCTCGTGGGGGTTGCCTGCAAACCCGACGGCGTGAGTCGAACGACACCCGACGGCACTTCGCCGCTGGCGCCGGCTCCGGCTGGGGACTCTTCGGCTCGCGGCGCCCCGGCTGCGCTGCCGACCGTCGAGCTCTCGCGCGACGGCGCACTCGTGAAGCTGGACGAAGCCGCACGCCGCGCGCTGATTGCGCGGGTCGAGAAGGCGCTCGGGATCTGCAACTTCAGCTCCGACACGTCCCCCAAGCTCTTCGGCGCGGATCCCCTCGACGAACAGTGGAAGCGCCGCGAGGCGGCGGCTCACTTGCGGCTCAGCTACCCGGTGCCGAGGACGCTAACCGCCATCGCCGGCGCGCTCAGCTTTCGCGAGGTGTTGCTCTCGATCGGTCAGCCCTACGGGCCGGAGCCCGCGCTGATCAGGGACGAGCGCGGCGTGGTGGGGCTGAAGAAATGCGGCTACGACGACCGGTTCCTCGGCTGCGTCCCCGAGCTTGCTGCGCACTTCGCCAAGCCCGAGGCCTGCCCGCCGGGCTTTTGAAGCCTGCGCGCCAGTGCGCACACGGAGGCCAGAGGTTTTACAGGAAGGCGGAAGGACGGGGGGGAACTTCAGAATCAAGAGTCTTCACAGCCAGCCGGAAGGGCGGGAGGATTTGGAATCGATGCACGTTGCCTTCATTGGTGGGACGCGCTTCATCGGGCGGGCTGCGGCTCGAGAGGCGCTCGAGCGAGGACACACGGTGAGTGTGCTCCACCGGGGCGAGCATGCGTGCGATCTGCGTGGGGTGCGGGACGTCCGCGTCGATCGCAATGATCCCTCCGCGCTGAGCGCTGCGCTCGCACGGCTAGCGCCCGATGTCGTGGTCGACACACGCGCAATGACCCGGGTCGATGCGCAGGTGACGAGCCTCGCGCTCCGGGTCGTCGGTGTGCCGGGGGTGGTGCTGTCGAGCATGGACGTGTATGCGCAGTTCGGACGACTCAACGGTCTGCCGGCGCCCGAGCCCGAAGCGGTAGTCACCGAGAGCTCGCCGCTCACGATCCCGTTTCCTTTTCGAGGCATCGCGCCGGATCTCGGGCCGGACTACGACAAGAAGGAGGTCGAAGCCGAGCTCGAGTCGGCCGTTCGACAGGGTGGCCCGCCAGTGACCGTGCTCCGGCTTCCGGCGGTCTACGGTGACGGCGACTACCGTCGCCGTCTTGCCGGCGTCGTGGCGCGCATTGACGTGGGGGAGCGAATCTTTCCCTGTGTGTCCGGAGCAAGCTGGCGGCAGTCCCACGCCCACGTGCGGGACGTGGCTCATGCCATCTTGCTCGCCGCCGAGCGGGCCGCGAGTGGCTACGCGGTGTTCAACGTCGGAGAGCGAGAGACCCCGACGATGCGCGCCCGGGTGGAGGCCATTGCCCGGACCCTCGACGTGAGCGTCGAGTGGCGGGAAGAGTCCGGTGAGCTCGTGGACGAGCTCTCGTTTCTCGGAGCCATGCCCAACGACTTCGTCGTGAGCACGGCGGCGCTGCGCGCGGCGCTTGGCTTCGACGAGCTCACCACGGAGCGCGAGCGCCTGGCCGATCTGATCGACTGGTCACGTCGCAGTCGCCCCAATTGAGACGAGCACGTCTGGCGCCTACGGCATGGGTTGTGATCGCGAAGCGGGCGCGCCGCGCATCTCCGGCCAGCCAGCCACCCACTGCACACGATCGACGAGCACCACCCGCCCGGGCGGCGCCTGGATCTTGCCGGCCTCCCACGAGTGATAGACGTGCACCCAGTCCCCGGATGGACCTTTCAGAATGGAGCCGTGACCAGGACCCGCCCAGTCGCCCTTGCTCGACAAGATTGGCGCGCCCTTCTTGGTGAAGGGGCCAAGCGGTGAGCTCGCCTTCGCGACGCCAACTCCGTAGCTCGAGCTGGCGTAGCCGTTGCCGCTGTAGAACAGATAAAAGCTCCCGCCGTACTCCACCATCCACGGCCCTTCGACCAGGGGCCCTTCCCAGCCAAGGGTGTTGGTGAGGATCGTGGTCGCTGAGCCAATGCGAGATAACCCGTCCGCGGCGAGCTCCTGGATCTTGATCGGCGTCTTCTGGCCAACCGCGTTGCCGTCGACCTTCCACAGGACGTAGTGTTTGCCCGTCGAAGCACGGAAGTAGTGCGCGTCGATGGCGCCCGGGCTCGGCTCGGTCA
The DNA here is from genome assembly GCA_016706225.1 of Myxococcales bacterium. NCBI lineage: Bacteria > Pseudomonadati > Myxococcota > Myxococcia > Myxococcales > Myxococcales bacterium. Next base: position 235,277 of record JADJKB010000021.1, on the reverse strand, counting down.
CCAGGGGTTTGCCGATGTCGGTGAACGGGCCCGTGGGGCTGGGCGCGCTAGCCGCACCGATCGCGAACGTGCCGGAGGTGCTGCTCTTGGCGCTGAAGTAGGCCACGTATTTTGCGCCGACCTTGTGGAGCTCCGGCGCCCAGTAGCTGCCCGATCCCCAGCTTGGTTTTGTCGCATTCGTGAAGATCGTGCCGGCGCTCTTCCAGTGCACGAGGTCCTTCGACGAGCGAATGGGATAGGCAAACCCCGGTGTGCACGCCATGTAATACGTGTCGCCGTCCTGCATGACGCCGGGATCCGGGCAGTCCACGCCAACGACCGGGTTTTCGTAGAGCCCGCCGCACGCGGTGTGTCGGAACGAGAGGTCACAGGCATTCCCCCCTGTGAAATGCGGAGCCCAACCGTTCGAGAGTGTGGCCGCAGAGTCGCCGCCGCTCGCGGCACAGACTCCGTTCCAGGTCACGACGCCGGGCACGTCGTCGTTGAACGCCGGGTGATTGGGTGCGGGCTGCCACTTCGGTCCGTAGCTGATGCGGGTCTCACAAGCGCTCGGGACACCGCTGCACGCCCCGCTGTAGTCGAGCGCGATGATGCAGTTCTTGCCCTTGAAGTAGGGAGCCCAGCCGTTCGACAACGTCGCCTGGCCGTTCCCCGAAGCGTCGACCTTGCACGAGCCGTCCCAGGTCACCTTGGCGGTGACGTCGTCGTATGCGTTCGGGTGGTTCGCGCCTTTGATCCACGCGGATCCGTACGTGATGCGGGTGGTGCACGGTGTACTGCCGCCGGTTCCACCACTGCCGCCGGTGCCCGCGCTGCCGCCGCTGGCCGCGCTCCCTCCGCCGTTGCCTGTGCTCCCGGCAGCGCCCGCGCTGCCTCCGCTGTTCGACGTTCCACCACCGCTCGTCGCCGCCACGCCGCCGCCCCCGCTCACACCGGCGCCACCCCCGAACGACGTACCACCCCCACCGGATGAGCCGGCGCCTGCTCCCGCCGCTCCCCCCGTGTTCGCGGGCCCCCCATCACCGGAGTCCGAGCCGCAACCGCCGGCCGCCAACCCCACATTGGCGGCCAGCAACAAGACCCATCGCAACTTCCGCGAACAAGCGCGCATCGTCACCATCGACGAGACTAGCCTCGACCCGAGCGTCTTTGCCCAGCGAAAAGACTGCTACGAGAGGGTTTCTTCGAGGTCACCCGCGGCGCGCGATCTGCCAGAAATTCGCGACTCATCCCAGGCACCCGGAGGCATCCGCCGGCCTCGCCGGTAGTTCAAGTGGGTTTTCGCCGCTCATGACGATCGTGATCTGTCATCGCAAAACTGCCCAAGTCGACCCTGAGCAATTGCCGTGCCCGGGGCGCGGGCGCCGCGCGGTCCTCAGAGTGCCAGCGGGTACGCGGTGCGCGCCGTCACGCGGTCGCGCGTCAACCGGAGAACACGAGGCTGAGCACCTCGGCCTCCCACTGTTTCTGGAACGTTCGCATGTCCGGCTCACCGAGGAGCTTCACCAGGGTAGCGTAACCGCTCGGGTCGGTGGCCCGTGCGCGGTGGAAGTCCGCGTAGTAACGACGCAAGAGCTCGCGCTCTTGCAGGTAGTAGAGCAGGTAGCGGGCCATCGCGTAGTGCTCGCCGGTGTCATCCGCGTAGAACTCGGCGTTGGTCGTGTTCGTCAGAGCCTGGAATGTAGGCACCCGTCGCGCGCGAATGGCGCGCTTCAGTCCCGCCAGACGCCAGTTCGTCAGCCCGACGATGTGGCCGTCGCGCTCGGCGCTCTGCTCGAACAGCGAACCAAGGCCTTCGTTGAACCAGGCCGGACACTTGGGAAAATTGGCCTCGATGTAGGGGTGCACGATCTCGTGCACCAGCGTCCCGCCGCCCGTGCGGATGTTCATGATCAGGGCGCCCTGCTCGCGCGTGTAAAAGCCGTAGGGTGTGCCGGGTTCGTCGCCGGTGATGGCCTTGGCGGTGCGTTCGTAGCTCGCCGCGCTGCCGAGCAGCCACACGTTCAGGATCCGCTGCGGCGGCCCGGGAAAAAAATCCTGCTGCAGCAGCCGCACTGCCCAGCGCACGGTGCGCTCGGCGCTCGCCTTCACACTCTGCTCGCCGCTGTCGCCGATCACCACGAACGGCGACTCGACCACCACCGACATCTCGCGCCCCAGGGTCTCCCGCAGTTTCATCACGTGCTGGGCAAAATCCGCAGGGTGAAACCCGGGCGGTCGCGCCGGGAGCTCGACATTGCCCGGCTCGAGGCGCAGGCGGACGACCGTCCACTCTGCCTCGCTGTAACGCAGCGGCCAGAGCGAGAGGAACCGCGCCCGACTCATGCGTCGATAACCGCCCGCGTCTTCCGCCGGCTCGTGATACACGACCTCGTCCTTCTGCTGGTCGTAGCCGAGCACCAGACGAAAATGCTCCGTCGTGTTCGGGCGTTCGTCGTAGCGCATGCACACGATGGACGGCACGTTCCGCGCGAGATCCGCGTGCAGCTCGGCGAACAGTGCGGCGAGCTCCGGTGCGGCGCGGGTTGCACGCACCCGATTCCAGATTTTGCCGGGGTGAAAGCCGAGCTGTTCGAGGGCCGCCCCGAGCTCGCGCGTCGTCACCCCCATGCCGCGCGCCGGATCCATGCCGGAGGCGTCGAAGACCGCGTCCTGATCGGCTCGTTTTCCTAGGGCGAGGAGCCAGCTTGCCGCCACGGCCTCGCCGCAGAAGTCGGGTTTTTGCCGGACGTGCGGCACATTCGAAATGAGCACACTCGGCAGCGCTGGTGGCGCCGGGATCGGCACCGGCTGTCCTGGACGGCGGCCCACGGCCTCCGCGTTTCGCCGGTTCTCACAGCCCCCGAGCGCGGATGGAGCGAGGGTGGCGGCGAGGCCGGTCAGAAATCTGCGTCGATCCACGATCATGTTTGGCTTGGACGCGGCCGCGGCCGGGTCATTTGGCAGGTACTTCGGTCGCCGCCCTGGAAGTGTGACCGACGGCTCTTCTTCCGAGCGGCGCATCCGCGCGCGTCAGCGGCTGGCCACGCTTCGTCCAGGCGCCGCTGAGATCGGCGAGGCGTCGAAGGTCCAGCCGACGGTGACAACGGCCCCGAGCCGTTCGCCGCCGAGCACCCGTTCTCCCGAGCTAGTGCTGTCGGAAAGAAGGCCGCCGGTCTTCGTGTAGTGAACGCGTCGCTTCTCCAGGTCGGCGCCGTAGAACCCTTCGAGCCCCAGCTCGAGGTGGGAGCGCCCGCGAGACCAGAAGACGTACGACGCACCCAGGCGGGCGCCAGCGTAGGGCAAGGTCGCGGCGGCCCCGCCGCGCCGACAGAACATGTTGCAGTCGACGCCCATGTACGAATCGCTGCCGATGACGCCGCGCAGTGAGAAACGGTAGCCGGCGTCCGTCTGCAGCACGGCGCCGAGCGAGACTCCGACTGCGGCGTACGTTCCGCCGAACGGTCGCGCGCCGAGATCTGCGACCAGCGCTGGCTCGAAGTACCCGTAGCGGTAACCGGCCGTCAGCGAGTGGACGAGCGCACCGCCCAGGACGTTGTCACGACTGAAGCCCGGGCCTCCGCTCACGTGTACGTCGTCGACGGCGCTCCCGTGTTTGCTCGTCGGGGTCGTTGCGGCCCCGTCATCGTGGGGCTGGGACGGGGTCGCGCTCGCACGCTGGCAGAGCGCGAAGGTCACGACGAAGGCGGCAACGACTGCAATGAAGCGGCTCATGCTCCAGGCTTCACAGCACGCCCTGTGCCAGCCGCGTGGGGGCCGGCCGGCTGTGAACTTCGCCGAAAAACGCCGGCCGCGAAGCGAAGTCCGCTCCCAGCGCGGCCGGGCGTGGCAACCCGCCACGCCACGCTGTGGTCCGCGATTCACAGCCAGATTGGGTGACTGCGAAGGCTGCTTCCAGGTGGGTATCCGCTGCGAAATGTCCCTGCAAGCCCCTCACAACCCGCCGCCCGCGGCGATCTGATGCTTCTTGCCCTCAGGTTCGCGGCGCGGGTAGGGCGCCCACGCACACAGCGGGGGTTGCCTCGCGATTGCCGGGTCGGGCTACTATTCATGTCAATGAAGACTGCGCTCCGATCCGCCTCCAAGCTCACGTTCGCGCTCACCGCCTCTGCGCTTGCCCTGTTCTTGCCCGCACTCGCCGAAGCTCAGATCAAACGTCCCGGCGCGCACCCCAAGTACTCCGTGGAGCTCGAGCCGCATTTGGTGCTCGAGTGGGGCGGACACAACGGGCCTGGAGACGACGACGGCGTCGGGCTCGGCATGCGCGCCACGATCCCCTTCTTGGACAACGGGCCCATCAGCAAGATCAACAACAACATGGGCATCGGCTTCGGCCTCGACTGGGCCCATAACGGTGATGCTTGCAAGGGCTGGCGGTTTGGAAATCGTTTCTACGACGACCAATGCACCGTCGATGTCTTCATGTTGCCAGTGGTGGTGCAGTGGAACTTCTTCCTGACCCCCATCGTCAGTGTGTTCGGCGAAGCAGGCCTCGAGATCGAGCACACGCGCTGGGAATGGGACAACTGCCCGTGGGCCAACAACTGCAAGGACACCGACACGGACGTCGAGCCGGTCTTCTGGGGCGGCGGGCGCTTCCTCTTCGGGGCCAACAGCAACGTGGGTGGGGTCGTGCGGCTGGGCTGGCCCTACATCTCCCTCGGCGTGGGCATCCTGCTCTGACTCGAACACCCGTGAATACATCGGTGCAGGCTTGCATCTAGTCCTGCCGAGCTGAACGGGAGCGCCCGCGACTCGTTCGTCGCGACGTGACGCCCAAGCTCGGGGTATTCCATGAAGAACGGGCTCAATCGGCTGCTCGCAGCCGCGGTGGTGTCGTGTGTCCTCGGCTGTTCGTCGAGCGACGGTCAGAGCGGGCCGGGCTCCGGCGGCGTGGGGACCGGCGCAACCGCGGGAAGCGGTGCGCAGGCCGGGAGTGGCGCATATGCCGGGAGCGGCGCCATCGGAGGGGCCGGCACTTCGGGGGGCGGGGGCTCCGCCGCGGGCGGCGCGGGTGGCGCGATGGGCGGCGCGGGTGGTTCGTCTGGCGGCGCCGGTGGAACCACCTCGTGTGCTCACGACGTGTGCACGATTGGCGCGCCGCTCGCGGTCGGTTGTGACGCCTGCGTCGACAAGGTCTGCGGCGCGGACGCGTTCTGCTGCCAGGCCGGTTGGGACGACATGTGTGTCGGCGAGGCTTCGCAGTTCTGCGGTGGGATCTGCGGCAGCGGCGGCTTCGGTGGCGCTGGCGGTTATGGGGGGTTTGGTGGCTACGGCGGTGGATATGGCGGCAGCGGCGGCAGCGGCGGCGCTGGCAGCTGTGGCTACGACTCGTGCCGGGACGGCACAGGCCAATGCGTGAAGGCCACCGAGACCCTGTGTGGCAAGAGCGGCGCAGCCTGCGTCGACTGCACGAAGCTCGGAAGTGTCTGCACTCAGGGCTACGGTTGCGCCGAGTGCAAACCGAGCTGCAGCGGCAAGAAGTGCGGCGACTCCGATGGCTGCGGCGGTGCCTGCAAGGTCGATTGCGCCGCGGGACAGTTCTGCGACGTCACGGGCTCGATGAAGCCTGGCTGTTACACGTGCGGCCCGACCACGTGCCCAAACGGCTGCTGCACCAAGGACGGGCAATGTGTGAGCGGCGGTGTGCGCAACGAGTGCGGCAGCGGCGGGCAGGCGTGCGCGGACTGCGGCGCACAGGCATGTGTTGCGAGCAAGACCAGCTGGCCGACGAAGTACGCCTGCGGCGCCTGCGGAGCTGGATGTTCTCCGGTCTACCCGGGCATGCTGGCGATGTGCCAGGCGGACGGCTGCGGGAACCTGTGTCCCGGCGCCGCGTGTGACCCGCAGTACGGAGGAACCTGTCAGGCCACCGGCGACAGCAGCGCCACTTGCGCCCCACAAGGATTCTGTGACCCCTATTCCTGCGCCAGCGGGTGCTGCGACTATTCCGGGGGCTGGTTCAGCTCCAAGTGTGTGACCGGCAACCTGCCGAGCCAGTGTGGTTCCGGCGCGGTGCAGTGCGTGGACTGTGTCGCCAAGGGTGGCAGCTGTGAGCCAAAGACCAAGGCGTGCACGAGCTGCACTCCAAAGTGCGATGCGGCGGCCTCCTGCGGTCAGGCCGACGGATGCGGCGGAAAATGCACCAGCAAGAACGGCGGGAAGTGCAGCGGGACGGGCGCGAGTTGCGGCGATGATGGCGTCTGCGGCTGCGCGATGAGTGGCAAGGCGCTCTGCTACGACGCGGACACCAAGGTTCAAGCGTGTATCGACGTGCTCGCCGACGCGAACAATTGCGGCGCCTGTGGCGTGAAGTGCCCGAGCGGAGTCGCGTGCAACGGCGGCGTGTGTGACTGCGGCCCCGGTTCGTTGTTCTGCAAGTCGGGTGACGCGAAGCTCCCAGGGGTCTGCACGAACCTGGCGACCGACGTCAAACACTGCGGCAGCTGCGCGACGGCCTGCCCCGGGACTTCCTGTACGGCCGGCAAATGCGGAGCGTGTGCAGCCGGCACGACTCAGTGCGGGTACACGAACCCGGTTTGCGCGGACCTCACCGAAGATCCGCTGAACTGCGGCCAGTGTCAGAACGCATGCCCGAGCGGCGTCGCTTGTGTCGCCGGGAAGTGCCAGTGCCCGACGGGGCAGACGTCGTGCTACGCCAAGTGCACCGACACCACCAATGACGCTGCAAACTGCGGCGCTTGCGGGGTCAAGTGTCCGACGGGCGTCTCGTGCAGCGCTGGCCAGTGCCAGTGCCCGTCTGGGACGACGTGGTGTCAGTCGAGCGGGACCTGCACCAACCTCACGGTCGACCCCAAGAATTGTGGCAAGTGCGGCACCTCGTGCCCCAGCAATTTCTGCTCGAGCGGGAAGTGCCTCTGAGTCGCCGCTGAGCGAGCACCGCGGACCCGAGCGGCGGGGCTGCTGTCGCAAAAACGCGAGCTCTTTGGCTCTACTCGGGGGTCTACGGCCGCTGGCGCGGGAGCGTCCGGCGGCCCTAGCACGTGTTTGGGGCGAAAAGCTTTCGCGGGGCTGCCGAGCGCGCCCTTTCAGACCCATGACCCGGCAGAGTTTGCTCCACTTCGCGCTCGCTTAAAGGCGGGTCAATGGAGTAATTATCCAGCCGCGAATCGCCCTCCCCTGACGGGTGCGGTGAGCCGCTAGCGAGCGCGGCTCGAAGCAAACGAGCCGCGAGACAAGCATGCCCATGGCCAAAGCGATCACGCTCTACGACACGACGATCGGCAAGAAGGTCGTCCTGGCGGTGACGGGCCTCCTGCTCTACGGGTTCGTCGTCGCTCACATGGTGGGCAACCTCCAGGTCTTCATGGGGCCGGAGCAGCTCAACGGATACGCGAAGAAGCTGCATGACCTCGGTCCGCTGCTCTGGGTGGCGCGGGGAGTGCTTCTCATCGCGTTCGGGTTGCACGTCGTGACGGTGGTGCAGCTCCTGGCGCGCACCGCAGCGGCGCGCCCCACCGGCTACCGCAAGAAGAAGAACCTGACCACGACCTACGCGGCGCTGACGATGAAGTTCGGGGGCGTCGCGCTCTTGTTGTTCGTGCTCTATCACCTGGCCCATTTCACCTTCCCAGGTGTGGCCATGGCCTCCAGCTACAAACACGACGCGCTCGACGTCTACTCGAACGTCGTGCACGGCTTCAAGGTGCCGTGGGTGACCGCCATCTACGTCGTCGCGCAGGTGTTCCTGGGCATGCACCTCTATCACGGGGCGTTCAGCCTGTTTCAGACCCTCGGCTTCAATCACCCGCGCTACAACGAGAAGCTGAAGTTCCTCGCGCAGACCCTGGGTGTCGCGGTCGCCGCGGCCAACATCGCGATGCCGGTTGCCGTCGTCGCGGGCGTCGTGAAGTGACGGAGACAGCGATGGCCATCAAGCTCGAAAGCAACGCACCCTCCGGCCCCATCGAGACGCGCTGGGACCGCCACCGCTTCGCGATGAAGCTGGTCAACCCTGCCAACCGCAGGAAACACACCATCATCGTCGTCGGCACCGGGCTGGCGGGCGGCGCCGGCGCCGCCTCGCTCGGCGAGCTCGGCTACAACGTGCTGTCGTTCTGCTACCAGGACAGCCCGCGCCGCGCCCACAGCATTGCCGCCCAGGGTGGGATCAACGCCGCCAAGAACTACAAAAACGACGGCGACAGTGTGTACCGTCTGTTCTACGACACGGTGAAGGGCGGGGACTTCCGCGCTCGCGAGAGCAACGTGCACCGGTTGGCGCAGCTGTCGGTGAACATCATCGACCAGTGTGTGGCGCAGGGGGTGCCCTTCGCCCGGGAGTATGGCGGGCTGCTCGACAACCGCTCGTTCGGTGGCGCGCAGGTATCGCGGACGTTTTACGCCCGTGGACAGACCGGTCAGCAGCTCTTGCTCGGCGCATACCAGTCGCTCGCCCGTCAGATCGAGGCGGGCACCGTCAAGAGCTTCCCGCGAACGGAGATGCTGGACCTGATCGTGGTCGACGGCGTGGCGCGCGGCATCGTCACGCGGGACATGGTCAGCGGGAAGATCGAAGCCTACACGGCGGACGCCGTGGTGCTCGCCACGGGCGGCTACGGCAACGTGTTCTTCCTGTCGACCAACGCCAAGGGCTGCAACACGACGGCCATCTGGCGCGCCCACCGCAAGGGGGCGCTGTTCGCCAACCCGTGTTTCACGCAGATCCACCCGACGTGCATCCCCGCGAGCGGCGACTATCAGTCCAAGCTGACGCTGATGAGCGAGAGCCTGCGCAACGACGGGCGCGTGTGGGTGCCGAAGGACGCGGCGGATTGCGGGCGAGATCCCGCGGAGATCGCCGAAAAAGACCGCGACTACTACCTGGAGCGGATCTACCCGAGCTTCGGCAACCTGGTGCCCCGCGACATCGCCAGCCGTCGCGCAAAGATGGTGTGCGACGAGGGACGCGGCGTCGGCTCGGAGGTCGACGGAGTGCGGCGCGGTGTCTACCTCGACTTCCGGGACGCCATCAAGCGTCTGGGGGAAGCCAAGATCCGTGAGCGGTACGGCAACCTGTTCGACATGTACGAGCGCATCACCGGCGAGAACCCGTACAAGGTTCCGATGCGCATCTACCCCGCGACCCACTACACGATGGGCGGGCTGTGGGTGGACTACAACCTGATGACGACGATCCCGGGCTGTTTTGCCGCCGGCGAGGCGAACTTCAGCGATCACGGTGCCAACCGCCTGGGCGCCAGCGCCCTGATGCAGGGGCTGGCGGACGGTTATTTCGTGTTGCCGTACGTGCTCGGCAACTACGTGGCCAGCACCAAGCTCGAGAAGGTGGACGCGGGTCACATCGAGGTGAAACGCGCCGTGGCCGAGGTCGAAGAGCGCGTCGAGAAACTCCTAGGTATCGGCGGAGAGCGAACGCCGGACTCGTTCCACCGAGAGCTTGGCAACATCATCTGGAACAACTGCGGCATGGCGCGAAACGCAAAATCGCTGGAGTCGGCGCTGGAGAAGATCCCGGCTCTCCGCGAGGAGTTCTGGAAGAACCTCAAGGTCACCGGGAGCGGAGAGAGCCTGAACCAGACGCTGGAGAAGGCGGGCCGTGTCGCCGACTTCATGGAGCTCGGAGAGCTCATGTGCCGCGACGCTCTGGCGCGCGACGAGAGCTGCGGCTGTCACTATCGGGAAGAGCACGTCACCGAAGAGGGCGAGGCCGCGCGCAACGACGAAGAGTTCCAGTACGTTGCCGCCTGGGAGTACACCGGTGACGTCTCGAAACCGGCTTTGCACAAGGAACCTCTCGAGTTCGAGTATGTGAAGCCCGTGCAGCGCAGCTACAAGTGAGGAAGAGGAAAACAAGCTCACATGTCGAAGACGATGAATCTCACGCTGCACGTTTGGCGACAGAAGGCCCAGGCTGACGTCGGTGCTTTCGAGACCTACGCGGCTCCCGACATCGACGAACACATGTCGTTCCTGGAGATGCTCGACGTGGTGAACGAGCGACTGCTCGCCGAGGGCAAGGAGCCCATCGCGTTCGACAGCGACTGCCGCGAAGGCATCTGTGGCATGTGTGGGCTGGTCATCAACGGTGTTCCCCACGGGCCCAACGCCGCAACGACGACCTGTCAGCTTCACATGCGGCACTTCAGCGACGGGGACGAGATCACCATCGAGCCATGGCGCGCGGCGGCCTTCCCGGTGCTCCGCGACCTGGTCGTCGATCGGGCGGCCTTCGACCGAATCGTGCAGGCCGGTGGCTACATCAGCGTGAATGCCGGCAGCGCGCCCGAGGCCAACGGCCTTCCGGTGCCGAAGGCGAACGCCGAAAAATCGATGGACGCTGCCGCATGTATCGGCTGCGGCGCCTGCGTCGCGGCCTGCCCCAACGCCAGCGCCATGCTGTTCGTCGCGGCGAAGGCCGCGCATCTCGGGCTCTTGCCCCAGGGCCAGGCGGAGCGCTGGGAGCGCGTGAAGAAGATGGTCGGTCAGATGGACGCCGAGGGCTTTGGGCACTGCACCAATCACTACGAGTGCATGGCGGCGTGCCCCAAGGAGATCAGCGTGGAGTTCATCGCACAGCTCAATCGCGATCTGCTGCGCGCGACCGTGATCGAGAAAGAGCACGAAGAAAAGACGAGCGGGTCCGGCTAGAACGCGAAGGCGGTCGCAAAGACCAAGGCGCGCTCCCCGAACAGCGCGCTCTCGAAGCGCAGGTCGAGACCCGAGACGGCCTCGGTGCTGACGCCGAAGCCGAGTGAATAGTGGTAACGGTCGCCGCCGATGCGGTCCTCGCCGGCGCGGCGGAACGTCACCGGGCCACCGAAGCCGCGGGCGAGCGCGAAGGGTCGGAGGCGGCCGAAGAGGGTGACGCCCACGTCCAGGCCGAGGCGCAGATCCGACGCGGAGAGCGCCTGGTCTTCCCCCGACTCCGCGTGTTCGACGTGGGTGCGCGAAAATCCCATGGACAGGCTGGTGATGCCAAAGAGCTGTTGATCGTCACCTCCGAAGATCCGGTACGCGCCCGTCACGCTCGCGAGCCAGCCGGTGCCGACCCGATAGCGACGGCCTTCGCCCTCGAAGGCGCCCCCACCGATCAGTCCAGCGCTGAGCACGACTCCCGTTCGATCCCCGAGCCGGCGACCGACGCTGAGAAGGTACGACTGTTGGCGCAGCGTGTAGGCTCGCCCATCACCGAAGGAGAGCTCCGAGGTGAAAGCAGCCGCGGCCGCGCCCACCAACCAGACACGTTCCTTGGAGTCCGGGTTGCAGCCCGCCTGACCGACGGGCGCTGCGAGCCCTCAGGCTCTGGCGAAGCGCGGCTCGACGCAGAGCGCGGTCAGTCCGATGGCGAGAGCGAGCAAGAAATCGTGTCGCATGCCGGCAAACTTGTCGGTGAATCCGCTGAACGTCAACGGGCGCGCGGGAGCCGTTGGCGCGGCTCGCGGATTGTGACCGCTGAGCTCAGCGCGCGCGGCCACCCGCGCGGATCGCCGCGACCGGAAAGGTTCCAACCACGTTGCGCAGCTGTTGCAGCTGATCGGGCGGCACGCTGCCCTGATCCACGACCACGCGCGCCGCGCGATCCTCGACGACGACCCGGATGCGAGCGGACCGCAGGGGCGGGCGCCCGAGCACGTCGCCGAGCTCGTCCAGCAGGCGCTGCGGTAGACGTCCGCGCACGACGCGGGCCTTTCCGCCCCGGACCTGGAGACAGAACAGCTCGTTCGAACGAGAGATCGCCACCCAGAGTGGCAAGCCGAGCAGCACCAAGATCAGCAGGCCGACGAGGGTGCTCACGAGCTCACCCGTAGCAGGGTCGGGGCGCCCGAGGCGCGGCCGCCTCCGCTGGACAAAGACCTCGCCGCGTTCATCGTCGTCAGCGCGGCCACTCGGCCAGGAAGCGGATCAGCGCCCGGCTGCGACTGAGCAGCGTCGGTCCCTCGATGTGCTCGTCGTGCGTGTGAAACCCGCGCCCCCTCGGACCCAGGCCGTCGATCACCGGGACGCCGAGCGCCCCCACGTCGTTGGCGTCGGAGCCGCCGCCGAGCAGCGGGCTCTCCGGCGCAGCGAGGCCCTCGGCCTTGGCGTGAGTCGCGTACTTTTCATACAGCGCGACGGACGCCTCGGTTCGTTCGAGCGGAGGGCGCCGGATGCCACCCTCGAGCACGAAGCGTGCGGAGGTCTCCGCCTCGATGCGACGGGCCGCGGCGCGGAGCTCCTCGACCACGCGTTCGCCATCAGCACGGCGCGCCATCCTGAAGTCGAGCGTGCACTCCGCGCGGTCCGGAACCGTGTTTTTGCTGGTTCCGCCGCTGATCACGCCGACGTTCACGGTCACGCCCGCCTCGTAATCCGTCAGGGCTTGTGCGGCCTGAACGAAAGAAGCGAGGGCCGCGATCGCGTTCACACCGTCGGCATGGTGGTTACCGGCGTGGGCCGCTTTGCCGTGGACGATGGCTCGGAGGCTGCCGGTGCCCTTGCGCGCCGTGATGACCGCATCGGTCGGTCGACCCGCCTCGAAGACCAGCGCCGCGCGCGCACCTTCGGCCCAGCAGCGCGTGAAGGCTCGGGAGTCGGGCGAACCCACCTCCTCGTCGGCGACGGAGACGAATGCGAGCGGGAGAGCTGCGAGTGAACGGGTAGCCGAGAGCGCCGAGAGCGCTGCGTGAACCGTCGCGATGCCGCCCTTCATGTCGAGCACGCCGGGGCCACGGATCCGCTCACCATCTTCGTGCCATCCGCAGAATGTCCCGGGCGGGAACACGGTGTCGTGGTGCCCGATCAAGAGCAGCCGCTCTTCCGGGTGCTCGTCCCAGGCTCGGGTGCGGAAACACAGATGGTCGCCAAAACTCTTGCCGGGCTCTACCTCGAGTAAGAGCTCTGGCAGTGCGAACGCTTCCCGGAGCAGCGCGCCCATCCGGTTCACGTCTGCTACCGACTCGGTGTACGAGTCCTGCTCGACCCAGCGCCGAAGCAGGGAGAGGGTGGCCGAGCGCGCGGTTTCGGCTGCAGAGAGGGCGGCGTCGGGAGTCGGCACGTTCGAGCGGATTGTACACGGGATCGCCGTGGGGCTTGAGTAGCCCGACGGGGGGTGAGAAAGTCCGGCCATGTCAAAGCGGCGCGCAGGGGCGGAAGGTCTTGGGTTCGTATTGCTGCTCACGCTGGCCCTGATTGCCTGCAAGAAGAAGAGCGCGCCCAACGTCGAGATCAACGCGGCCCAAGACGGTGGTTCGGTGAGCGTGGACGGCGAGAAGGGCTCGGTCACGGTGAACGGCCAGAAGGGCTCCGTCAGCGTGAACGGTGAGCAGGGCTCCGTCACCGTCAACGGGGACAAGGGCTCCATCACCGTTCAAGGCGCCGACGGTGGCAGCGTGGAGATGGGCAATACCGGTGGGGACTGCAAGGCCGGGGACAAATGCGCCTGCAGCGGCATGGGCAACTGCACCAAGACCTGCGCGGGCGCCGGCTGTGAGTTCGAGGCCAACGGTATGGGCAACGCCACTTTCCGCTGTCCCGGCGGCAAGTGCTCCTTGAAGAGCCGCGCCATCGGCAACACCACGCTGGACTGCAAGGGCGGGGGCTGCAGCTTCGAATGCACGGGCACGGGCACCTGCACGCTGACCGGCTGCACCTCCGGCTGTTCGATCAAGTGCAAGGGTGTGGGGACCTGCAGCTGCGCCGGCGGGTGCTGACGCGCTCAGTCGTGGGGGAGCCCCGGCGGACGAGTCGCCACGAACGAGGGGCGTTCACCGATGCGCTGGTGCCAGCTCGTCAGCGCAGGGCAGCTGGAGCGCCAGTCGTGGGGGTGGCGCAGATCGATGTAGTCGAGCGCAACACCCAAGGCGATGTTTGTTAGGGTGAGCTGCCCATCGACCAGGTACGGGGCGACTGCACGTTCGTCGGCGTAAGCGAGCGCGCGGGTCAGCTTCTCCTCTTGCCGGGCGAAGGCTGACTTCGATTGCTGTTCCGGCTTGCGGCGGGTCTCCAGCAGACGTTGCACCGTTGCGTCCATCATGCCGTCGGCCAGCGCCTGCCAGCGCAAGACATCGAAGCGGTCCTCGGCTTGGGAGGGAATGAAGGCCGGTGGTGCTGCCGCGTCGAGGAACTCGATGATCACGGGTGAGTCGAACAATGCGGAACCGTCGTCACGCACGAGGACCGGCACCTTGCCCAGCGGATTCAAGCTGGGCACCGGGCTGTCCTTGCCAGTCGGGTCGGTCTCGACAAGCTCGCAGCGGATCGATTTTTCCGCCACGAGGATGCGGATCTTCCGCGCGAAGGGCGAGGTCAAGGAGGCGTAGAGTTTCATCGCGGCGGCAGTCTATTCGGATTTCGCTGGGGCGTCCGTGCTCTATCGCGGCGCACGAGCGGGAGGTGCCGCCCGCGCCTGCGCGAGCGTCCGTTTGCTGCTCCCAAGGCTCCCGCGCGCGCACTCCGGCCTTGTGGCGCAGCGCCACCTGGCCCATGAAAGTGCGTGGAGCGATTGGCGTCGTTGTCCCTGCGAGAGCCCAGCTGATGGCCCAGAGCGTGCCGCTGCCGGTGCCCGTGATCACAGAGCGCAAGCTGCTCGTCGTGCTGGCGATGGTGCAATTCGTCAACGTGCTCGACTTCATGATGGTCATGCCGCTGGGGCCAGATTTCGTGGACGCCCTGGGGATCCCGAGCTCCTCGCTTGGGCTGGTTGCGGGCAGTTACACCGCGTCCGCGGCGCTGTCCGGTCTGGTCGGTATGTTGTTCCTCGATCGCTTCGATCGGCGAGTCGCGCTCGTGGTCGCTCTGGGAGGTCTGGTCGTGGGCACCGCAGCGGGGGGCTTTGCGACGGGGCTCGCGTCTTTGATGTTCGCGCGTGTGATGGCGGGTGCGTTCGGCGGTCCAGCCACCGCCCTCGGGTTGGCCATCATCGCCGACGTGATCCCGCCGGCTCGACGCGGGCGAGCGCTGGGCGCGGTGATGGGCGCATTCTCGGTGGCCTCGGTGCTCGGGGTGCCTGCCGGACTCGAGCTCGCGCATCTTGGTGGGTGGCAGCTGCCGTTCTTCGCGGTCGCGACGCTGGGCGCTACGGTGGCGCTGGCTGCCGCGTCGCTCTTGCCGTCGCTCACGCTGCACCTGGTCGCCGCGCGAACCGCACCGCCCGTCGCATTGGCGGAGGTGGTTCGTCGCCCGGTCGTCCTCTACTCGATGGCGGCGAATCTCGTCACCATGCTGAGCATCTTCGTGATCGTCCCCAACATCGCCACCTACTTGCAGTTCAATCTGGACTACCCGCGATCGCGCCTTGGCCTGCTCTACTTCGTGGGAGGGGTCTGCAGCTTCTTCACGATGCGGGTGGCCGGACGCCTCGCCGACCGTTACGGATCGAGTTTGATCGTTGCTGCGGGAACTGCTCTGTTCGCGGCGGCGGTAGTCGTCGGCTTCGTGGTGGAGCGACCGCTCGTGCCCATCATGCTGGTGTTCGTGGCGTTCATGATCTCGGGCAGCTTGCGCATGGTGCCGATGAACGCGCTGATGACGCGAGTGCCGCGTGCTACGGAGCGCGCGCGTTACATGAGCTTGCAGTCCACCACGCAGCACATCGGCGCGGCGGTTGGGGCCGGTTTGTCTTCGGCCATCTTGATCGAAGTTCCGGGCGGAAGCGTGCTCCGCATGCGCGAGGTGGCGCTGGTGGCCATCGGGTTTGCCGCACTGTTCCCGCTCCTGATCTACGCGGTGGAAAAACGCGTCCGGGCGGCGGAACGGAGCGGCTGAGGCTGCGCATTTCAGCGCGGCAGCCGGTGTGCCGTGCGGGTCGGTCCGCGTCTGCGTCGGATTGCCGCGAACGCACCCAGTGCAGTCAGCCACCCGAAATGGTCGGTGCGAGGCGAGCCCACACGACAACTGCAACCTCCGGCATCGTCTTTGGACGAGGGAGGGTTCGAGTCTCCGCCGGAGCCCGGTGTGCCAGCGCTGCCTGATGTCCCCGCACCGCCCGCGCCCGCACTGCCGCCGCTCGCGCCGGCTCCGCCGCCGCCCGTGCTCGCGCCGCTGCCCGCCGCGCCCGCCGCCCCGCCGCCGGACGTCATGCCGGCCCCACCGCCTGCACCCCCGCTGGTCGCAGCATCGTTGCTGGCATCGAGGGAGACCGGCCCACCGGGGCAGCCGATGGGCGTCGCGGGATCGACGAGCGTCACCTTGACCGAGCGCTTCTCGCTCCAGCCGACGCTCGAGCTTCCGAGCAGGTACTGGGTAATGAAGGGGCTCGCGTCGAGGATCGGAAAGTGCCCGCCGCACGAACACGAACACGCCGCCTGCTCGACACAACGATTCGGACCGCAGTCGCGGACCTCCGCGACACACGACTTGCCCTGCGCCTCGACCAGCAGCTTGGCCTTGCAGCCGAACCGCGCCGAGTCCGCCACGTAGGCCCAGGTGCCATCCGCTGTGCCGCCGCAGCTCATCGGCTGGGTGTCGGAGCCGCCGCCGAAGGTCGTGACGTAGAAGAGGCCGTCGGCCGGGACGTCCGAGTAGCTCAGGCTCGAGCAGCCGCCCGAGGTGGGACAGTTGCAGCCGCCTACACTCGCGGCGTTTTGCACGCGCCCGGTCACGTCCTCCGGATCGGAGTCCGCGGAACACGCGAAGAGCAGCGAAGCTCCGAGGAGCCGTAGTGTCTGCTTCAGGCACAGAATGGATCGCGGCATATGCCTCCCGAGGCGCGACCTGATGGTACACGGTCGCGGACGGGAGCGTGGGCCAGAGCATCCGCGCTTCCTTGTCGATCATGCCGCGGCGCGTCGACTCCTGGTCTGGCCAGGTGAGCTCTCCGCGCCTGACGCCGGTCCTGGTTCCGTTCGCTTCGCATCGCGTATGCTCGCTGGCGGGTAAATTCCGTGGGGCCGGTCTACTTGAGCGGGGTGCTGAGCGCCTGGTGCCTCGCCCAGCTCGCGCTGGGTGTGTTCTTCGCTGCGGCGTCGCTCGTCGCCCGGCGCGAGCGCGATCTGCTCATCTACGGCGCGATGTGCTTCGCGCTGGCGTTTCACAGCGCGTCGAGCGCTCGCGCGCACGTTGCTCCGGACGTTGCTGGGCGCCTGGTCGCGGTGACGGGTGTCATGCAAGCCGCGATCTTGGCCGCCGCCATCAACCTCCATTTCGTGGTCGAGTTCGCCGGCGTTCGGGGGCGTCGCCGGTTGGTGTACGTCGTTTACGCCGTGGCCATGGCCTTCGAGCTGGTGCTGATCTTTGGTCAGTGGTGGCGGGTGGACACCGCGGTCTTGGCCCATGCCCGCGTGTTCGGCGCGGAGTTTCGCAATTGGCGTGCGGAACCAACTTTGTTTGCCCGGGCGGGTTTCGCCACCGTCGCCATCGAGCTCGTCTTGGGCCAGATCTGGCTGCTGCGCGCGGCGCGCGCCGGGCAGCACGAGGCCTTCCTCGCCTTCGGTGGCGGCTCGATCCTGGTGCTCGCAGCCGCAAACGACATGCTCCTGAGCATGGGGGTGCTCCAGAACGCGCTGTTCCTGGTCCCGCACGCGTACATGATTTACGCCCTCAGTGTCGCGAGCACCCTGGTGTTCCGCTACCGGCGCACGATCGGCGAGCTGACACGAACCGAGCGCGAGCTCCGATCCACCGCGAACCAGCTCTCGGCTTCGCACACGGAGCTGCGGGAGATGCAGTCCGAGCTGACGCGGAAAGAACAGCTGGCTGCAGTGGGGGAGCTGGCCGCTGCCATCGCTCACGAGGTGCGGAACCCACTGGCGATCATCGCCAACGCCGTGGCCGGGCTCCGCCGCCCGAAGCTTGCCGATCCCGACCGCACCACGCTGCTGCAAATCGTCAGCGAAGAGGCCGATCGACTGAACAACCTGGTGACCGATCTCCTCAGATTCGCCCGCCCCACCCAGTTGAAACCCTCGCGCATCGATCTGCTCGAGTTGCTCCAGCGAACCAGCCTGCCCCCCGGCGAGAGCCACACGCTCGAGGTGGAGCGTGACGGCGAGCTGCCGCTGATCGAGGCGGATGCGGCGCTCCTGCTGGTGGCGTTTGACAACCTGCTGCTGAACTCCGCGCAAGCCATGCCGGCGGGAGGCAGCATCGAGGTCACACTCTCCGAGGGTACGGGTGTGCGGGGCGGCGTCACCGTGAGCATTCGGGATCGTGGTTCGGGGATGGATTCGGCGACCCTCGCGCGCGCGCTCGACCCATTTTTTACCACCCGACCGAGTGGGACCGGGCTCGGGCTCCCCATCGTGCAGCGGGTGGTACAGGCACACGGCGGGACGCTCGAGCTCGAGAGTGAACGCGGGCAGGGCACGACCGCGCGGGTCTGGCTACCCGTGGACGCCGGGCGCGCCGAAGGGTCGGATGCAGAGCAACCGGCCGCCACGGAGTCAGGGCTGGGTTGACAGGCAATCGAGGGCGACCGACCGTTCTGGGCGAGATGCTCGGACCGAAGTTGGCTCGCCTGTGCCGGGACGAATTTGCCGAGCTCGCGGTATCCGACTGGGCACGGAGCTTGTCGATGCTGGCCGAGCTCACCCCGGAAGAGTGGGCGCGTGCCGGGGAGATCGAGGCGGTCTTCGAGGTCATGTACTTGATGGCGTCCGCCGACGGTGAGCTGGGGAAGGACGAGCTGCTGCTTCTCACAGCGAGCGTGCAAGCCATCATCGAGGCTGGCGAAAAGAGCGGCGGCTCTCGTTACGAGCTCGGGGTCGTGCTGCTCAAGCTGGGGGATATCATCCAGCGTTTTGGTGGCAGCCTCGAGCGCGAGGGTATGGATGCTCGAATCGCGAGCATGCCCTCACGCCTCGTCGGCGCACCCGCGCGGCGGCTGGCCCTCGGGCTGGCGGCCGGCGTAGCTTTTGTGGACGATTTCGTCGCGCACGGCGAGATGAAGACCCTCGATCAACTCGCCGAGGCGCTCGGCTTCGACCACGAAGACGCGCTGCGCGTCCTCCGCGAAGCCCACGCTGCGCTCGACGAGTGAGGCGGCTCGCGCAGAGCTCGAGGCGGCAGAATCACGCTGGGGTCACGCGCGCAGAATGATTTCGTTCGTGCCCTCTTCGCCGATGCCGACGTTGGAGGCCGAGAGATCGAGCGCGCTCGGTTTGCCCTCTGGCGGATCGTACGGCGCGCGACCGACCTGGGTCGTGCCGAGCGAAGGGAAGAGCGCTGCCAGGAAGTACTGCTGGAAGAAGTACCACCACATGCTCTTGTGCATCAGTCGGGGGTCGACCTGGTCCACGTACTTGGCGTGGATCTCTGGAAGCTTGGTCCAGTGCGCGCCCGCATTCTCGTGATGCGCGCCGTGCAGACCGTTGTTGAACAGGAAGAAGTTGGTCCAGAAGCCGACGAAGCTGCGGGAGTGGCTGTGGTCCGACCAGGGATCGGTGTGGATGTGCTGGACGTAGTTGAAGACCATGATGGTCCACAGCGCGAACAGCGCCGGGACGAGGCAGACGAGCGACCACAGGACCAGCCCCTGGCGTGTGCCGTGCAACCAGATGGCGAGGGCGAGCAGCGCAGCGTGGCTGCCGAGCCACACGACGTACTGGATCTGGATGCGCCGGAACAGCTTCGGGTTCTTCACCTTGGCCTGGCGGATGAAGGCGGCCGTGGGCTCCGACTGGTAGTACGCCGAGATGATCGGATACGTGACCAGGACCAGGAGGTTGTTCTTCTTCGAGTGGCGCCAGGTGATGGTGGCGTCGCCGGCACGATTCACGAACTTGTGGTGATTGAGGTTGTGCGTCGGGATCCAGGCGAAGGTCGGGTAACCGTAGAAGATGCTGATCACATGCCCGAACAGCTCGTTGGCGCGCTTGTTCTTGAAGGTGGGGCAGTGATTGTGATTGTGGGCGATGACACCGCAGGCGAGGGCGAAGTACGCGCTCAGCCAGAACAGGTACGGCGCATAGTCGGGCCGCGCGAACTGGAAGGCGACCAGTGCGATGGTCATGCACACCCAGAGCAGTGTGCGAACGTCGGCGGCAAAACGGAGACCCATGGCGGTGTCCTTTCGGGGCGGAACCTCGCACAAGTCAGCGGTCCGGTAAAGGTCTGGGCCGGAAACGCCTGCGCCACGACTGGACACAAGTGCGCTCTTCGCTCCGCTTCCCTGCCCGACCAGGCGCGTAGGCGAGTTCGCACGCGCGCGGCGCCCCGGGCGGGCGCCGCGATTCAACGAGCGCGCGCGGCGCTCACTTCGAGCAGAGCACCACGCTCGGGCCGCCGTCCACACAGCCGCTTCCCCAGCTGTAGAACTGCGCACCAAAGTTGTGCGTGTAGCAGGTGTTGTTCGTCTTGTTGAACCAGAGCGACTCGACACAACACGAGACGTCTCCCAGATTCGTGCAGCCGAGCTGGCTCGTGACGCTGGCCATCACGGTGGCGTCCCAGGTGACGCCCGACGCGTATCCCGGCGGACCCTGGTTCAGCCCGACCCGGGCGCAGGCTTGCGCCTGGTTCTCGATGCAGTCCTTGGTCGGTACCCAGCAATAACCCTGGTTGAGGGCGGTCCCCGCCGGGCACGAGTACGACACACACTTGCTGGCGACGCAGGCCTGGGAGGCACCGCAGGCGGCGCCACAGCCGCCGCAGTTCTGAGGATCGTTCGCCGTGTTCACACAGGAGTTGCCGCATTTGACGAGGCCGCTCGGACACTGGAGTGAACACGCGCTGTTCTGGCAAACCTGACCGCTTGGGCAGACGTTGCCACAGCTACCGCAGTTCTGCGGATCGATCGAGGTCGTCACACAGGTACTGCCGCACTTCGTCGTGCCGGGCGGACAGATCAACGTGCAGACACCGTTCGAGCAGGTCTGCCCCGAACCGCAATTGGTGCCGCAGGCTCCGCAGTTCAGCACGTCGCTCTTGGTGTTGACGCATGAGCTGCCGCACTTGGTGCTGCCGCCGACACACTGAAGCGAGCAGGTCCCGTTCTGGCAAACCTCGCCCGTGGCGCACGCCTTGGCGCAGCTGCCGCAGTTGGCCGCGTCGTTCGCGGTGTTGACACACGAGCTGCTGCACTTGGTCGTGCCGCCGGCGCACTGGAGCGCGCACTGGCCCGCGGAGCAGACCTGACCGGTGGTGCAGGCGGTGCCGCAGCTACCGCAGTTTTGCGGGTCGCTCTCGGTGTTCACGCAGGCCCCGCCGCAGTTCGTCGTACCCCCGGCGCACTTGAGCGAGCAGACCCCGCTCTCACACACCTCGCCGGTGCCGCAGGGTTTGTCGCAGCCGCCGCAGTGGGCAGGATCGTTGTTGGTGTTGACGCAGGACCCGGTGCAGTTGGTGGTTCCGCCCACACACGACAGAGCGCAATCGCTGGCTTGACACACCTCGCCGCTGGCGCAGGCCTTGGCGCAGGTCCCGCAGTTGGCCGGGTCGTTGTTCAGGTTCACACACGCACCGCTGCAGTTCGCGGTGCCGCCCGAGCAAGCCAGGCTGCAGGTGCCCCCTTGGCAGATTTCACCGACGCCGCAGATGTTGCCGCAGGCGCCGCAGTTCGCGGGGTCGGTCGACAGGGTGACACAGGCGCCGGTGCAGTTGGTGCTGCCTCCGGAGCAGGTCAGCGCGCATGCGCCGCTCTGGCAGACTTCACCGCTCGCGCAGGCCTTACCGCAACTCCCGCAGTTCTTGGGGTCCGTGTTGGTGGTCACACACGAGCCGGTGCAGTTCGTGGTGCCACCGACGCAGTTGAAGGAGCAGGCCCCGCTCTGGCAGACCTCCCCGCTTGCGCAGGCCTTGCCGCAGGCCCCGCAGTTTTGCGGGTCGACCTTCTGATCGACGCACTTTCCTGCGCAGCTGAGCAGTCCGCCACAAGGAGCGGCGCTCGAGCCCGAGTCTTCGGAGCCACCGCAAGCCGCGGCAAACACCACCGCGAGGGTCACCGAAACCACCATGCCACCTACGCGGCGAAGCCAATGCGTCATCTACAAGCCTCCAATCAAACACTATACGCGAAGCGCTCGGGCCGCGTCGAGCCGCGATCGAGGTGGCACCTTCACATACACGAGTGCGAAGCGGAGTCGGAGTGGGCTCAGTGCATCATTTTGGGGTGAGGATGCGCGCGCTCCTCGGCGGCACGCTCAGGCTCGGACCGGCCACCTGCGTGCCGGTCAAAAGCTCGTCGTAGTTGCCGTTCGGGACTCCGCCGACTGACTGCGCTCCGTCGCCGCGATTGATGAGCACATACACCGCGTCCGCGTTGTGTTGCATCTTGTACGCAAGAGTTTCGTCACTCGCCGAGAGGGCGGTGCGGGTGCCGCGGCGAAGCGCGGGGTGCGCGGCTCGAATGGCGGTGAGCTTCTTCACGTGGGCGAGCAGCTGAGTCTGGCCAGCACCCAGGCCGCTCCACTGCATCGCGCGGCGGTTGTCCGGATCTCCACCCCCGGCCATGCCGATTTCGTCGCCGTAGTAGAGGAGCGGCACGCCCTGAAGCGTGAAGATCAACGTGTAGGCGTTGGCCAGACGCTCGAAGGCACTCAGCCCGGACGGCAGAGTTGGCGGGTTGTTCCACGCCTTGTCCTTGCCGTCCGACCACTCGTTGCCCCAGGTCGGTGTGTCCGCGGCGAAGTGGATGGAGCGGGGCACGTCGTGGTTGCCGATGAACGTGCTCATGATTCCGGCGCCGTAGAAGCCGTCGTTCCCAGCCAGGAACGCCGCGAGGTCGGTCAGCGGCACACTCCGGGTCAAGAGAGCCGCCACGGCCTTGGCGCGCAGCGGAAAGTCGAACTGGCCGTCGAGCTTCGTGGTCGGGTCGACGTAGTACTTGATGGCGTTTCTGTCGCCGGTGAAGGTCTCGCCGACCATGTAGAAGTGCTCACCGCTGGTGGCCTCGACGTCGGTCTTGACGCGTGCGCGCAGATCCGTGACCCAGGCATCCTCGATGTGTTTGACGGCGTCCAACCGGAAGCCGTCCACGCCCGTGTCCTTGACCCATTGGATCGCGTTGTCGACGCTGAACTTGCGCGCCGCCGCGTTGGTGAAGTCGAAGTCCGGCAGGTAGTCCCGGAACCAGCAACGTTTGGCGTCCGGGCCTTCGAACGCACAACCCTCGCCACACACACACTGCTTGCCACCCAGATCCAGCGGCCAGAACCAGTCCGGGTGCTGCGCGAACACCGGCGACGATTTGTGCACGTGGTTCATCGCGTAGTCGAGGATCACGCGGATGTCCTTCGCGTGTGCTTCGGCGACGAGCGCCTTTAGATCTGCAAGGCTCCCGAAGTGCTCCTCGGTCTGGTCGAGGTTCTGGGGCCAGTAGCCGTGATAGGCGCTGTATTGATGGCCATCCGTGCCGGCTCCCGCTTGGTTCGGGTTGTCCATGGGAGCGGTCAGCCACAGCACGTTGACGCCGAGGTCCGAGAAATATCCGTCCTTGATCCGCTGCCGGACGCCCGCGTAGTCGCCGCCCTGATAGGCCGCGGGGGGCTCGACCCCCGAGATCGGGCTGCCGTTGTTCGACGGGTCACCGTCCAAGAATCGGTCGACGAACACGAAATAAAGCATCGCGTCGCGCCAGTCGAAGGTGCCGCTGACGACCGGCACGCAGGTGAAGTTCGTGCAGCTGATGGGGGCGAGCACGGAGTTCTCGCCGCCGAGTCCATCCGAGACCTTGTTGGGGTTGGTGGGATCGGTCACCCACTTCGAACCGTCGACCCAGTACTTGTAGTGAAGCTCGACGCCGAACGGCACCTCGACGCTCGCCTGCCACTCTCCGCCGGACTTTGCCAGCTGCACCCCCGTGTCCCAGCCGTCCGGAGCGAAGTCACCGCGCAGCTCCACGCTGGTCTCGTTCGTCAGCGGGTACTTGAACACGTGTTGGCAGCGCTTCGAAGCGTCGTCACACTGTGGCGCGCCGCCCGCGCCCGCGGCCCCGGCTGCGCCGCCGGAGCAGTTCCCGCTGCTCGCACCCGCGCCCGTGGATGCGCCGTTGCCGGTCGATGCGCCGTTACCGGTCGATGCGCCGTTGCCGGTCGATGCGCCGTTGCTCGTGCACCCACCGACGCCTCCGCCGTCCGAGCTGAGCCCGCCGCTGCCGCTCGCGCCGCCGGCTGCCGGCAGCTGCTTCCGCGGTTCTTCGGCCGTTGCACACGCGACGAGGGCGACGCCCAGCACCAGCCCGACGACCCAACGCAGGTTTCGCACACCCGAGGCCTAGCGTTTGGGTGGGGCCGGGGCAAGCAGCGGCACCCAGCAAGCGGGCGGAGCTGATAGCGTCGTGCTGCATGGGTGACCGGAGTCGGGGTTATTTCGACGAGGCGAACGGCCTCGGGGGGCTGGTGGCCAAGATGCGACTGGCCTCGATGGCGCAGCTGACCTCCACCGAGGCCGCGGCGGTCGAGGACTCGCCAGAGCTTCTCGAGCGGCTCGAGCACGCGATGGCGCGCTTGCGCACTGAATTCACCCAACCCACGACGCCCAGGCCCACCCCGGGTATCGGGGCCATCTCGCCTTCTCGGGCCGGGGGCGACGAGACCCGATCGTTGCGTCGACATCTGGCGACCTACGTCGAGCTGATGACACAACGCAGTCTGTTCGTCGGGGACGTGGACGCCACGGTGCGGCGGATCAACGAGGCCGCATCGAGCGCGCTCGACGTCGAGCGCGTGAGCGTCTGGTTCCTCGACACCGAACGCACCAAGATCACCTGCGCCGACCTGTTCGAGCGGGCGACGGGCTCGCACGCCTCTGGCGTCGAGCTGTTTGCCAAGGACTTCACGCCCTACTTCAAGGCGCTGGCGACCGAGCGGACGATTGCGGCGCACGATGCCCACAAGGACCCACGCACTTCGTGTTTCTCCTCGGTCTACCTGGCGCCACTCTCGATTTCGTCGATGCTCGACGTGCCGATCTGGGTGAACGGGAGGATGGTCGGGGTGGTGTGCCACGAGCACGTCGGGCAGCAGCGAACCTGGAACAGCGACGAGGAGACGTTTGCCTATCTGATGTCGAGCTTCGTCGCGCTTGCGCTGGAACGTCGCGGACGCACGTGAGCACGTCGGCAACCGGCCCGCTGGTGCGCCAGTATCGACTGCTCGGGCGCATCGGGCAGGGCGCCATGGGCACGGTCTGGGAGGCCGAGCGGGTGAAGGATGGTCACCGCGTCGCGCTGAAGTTGCTCAAGCGCGAGCTGCTCGACGAGGGCAAGGCGCTGCATCGTTTTCGGCGTGAGGCGCGGCTGAGCGCCCGGCTCGATCATCCCAGCGTGGTCTCGACCCTGGATGCGGGGGTCGACGAGGAGTCCGGGCAGCCGTGGATTGCAATGGAGCTCATCCGCGGCCCAGCGCTCTCGGCGTGGCTCGCGGAGCACGGCAAGCCCGCGCTCGACGCAGGCTTCCGCTTGCTCGAGCAGATCTTCTCTGCCGTGGCCCGCGCCCATGAGCTCGGCATCGTGCATCGGGACCTGAAACCGGAGAACGTGCTGCTGCTGCTGGACGAAGCCGGGGCGCCGACTGCAAAGGTGTCGGACTTCGGCATCGCAAAGGGGCTCGCGGACAAGAGTCTCGCGTCTACCGAGGCGGGCTTGGGTACGCCGCTCTGGACAGCGCCGGAACAAGCTCGGCCGGGTTTTGTGCCGTCCCCCTCGGCAGACGTGTGGGCGCTCGGGCTGTTGACGTACTTCGTGCTCACCTCGCACCACTACTGGCGGCACGCTGGTGCTGGTTCGAGTGTCGTCGATTTGATGCTCGAGCTCGAACGCGGGGAGCTCGAGC
This sequence comes from Myxococcales bacterium, assembly GCA_016706225.1. Classification (NCBI taxonomy): domain Bacteria; kingdom Pseudomonadati; phylum Myxococcota; class Myxococcia; order Myxococcales; species Myxococcales bacterium. Next base: position 209,610 of record JADJKB010000021.1, on the reverse strand, counting down.
CCGCCTCGCTCCGGGCGGCGGGCGTCGGCGCGGGCGACGCGCTGCCGCCTGGGTTCGACGCCTGGTTCGCGCGTTCGGTCAACCGGCGGCCCGAGCAGCGTTTTGCCAGCGCGGGTGAGGCTTGGGTGAGCCTCGCGAAGATTCGGAAGGGTGAAGCGGGCGAGGCCTCGGAGTCACGCCGGCTCGTGTACGTCGTTCTGTTGGGGGTCGTACTGATCGGCGTCGCCGCCGCGGTCTACTTGGGGCGGGGGTAGGGGGCCGTGCGTGCGCTGAGCATCGCAAGACTGCCCAAGTCGAGACTAGCTAGAACGGCTTGAATACCATCAGCCCCAGGATGATCAGGATCCCGATTGATTCCACCCAGGCGAGCACGAGGCCCCGGGGTGATTGCAGCAGGGAGTCGAGCTCGGTCTGGTTCGGCGGATCTGCCTCCGCGGCCTTGCGGATGGCCTTGAAATACGGAACGGCCAGCGGAAACGCCGCGGCGAAGAGCACGATGAGCAGCACGAGCGACGTCCAGATCCAACCCGACGACCACCATTTGCCGTGGAAGCCCGCGCCGATGCCGCCGAGCAAGAGCAGCAAGAACGAACCGTGCATGACCCCGCGGGTCGAGCGCGAGAGATCCAGGTAAGCGCGGACCCGCGCTGGATCGCGCTCCTTGCGCAGCTTGAACGTGACGGCGGCGGTGGCGCCGTGGGAGGCGACGAAGCCAAACGCGCCGAGCAGGTGGAGGAAACGTTCGATCAGGTAGCCGGTCATGCGCGCGCGAGCCTAAGACACGAGGTCAGCTTTCGGAAGCCCGCGCTGCCAAGTTGACAAGTGGGCGGGAGAGCGGACGCAGAAACCTCCCGGATCCGCGCGACTGCAGCAGCTCGAGTCTCTGGCACGGCGCTCGCAAACGGGGTGCGCATGCGTCGACAGTTGCCGCTCGTCCTGCACGCGGTCGTGGTTGCGCTCGGGGTGCTGGCGCTGAGCGTGTTGCAGGCGCACGCGCTCTCGACGCTGATCGCCGGCGCTCTCGGGCCGCCGGCGCTTCGGATCGAGTCCGGCGACCGTGCGACTGCGCTCCGGCCGGCGGTGCCCCAGCGTCCGCTGACGGCCGCCGAGCTCGGCGCTGCATGGGGCTCTCGCTCCTCCGAGTCACATGGGCTCGCCGGCGAGCAAGCCTGTCCGGGGATCGCAGCTCGGATCATCACCGAGTCCGCCGACCCGACCTGGTCTCTCGCGACCCTCACGGACCAGGCCGGCCAGGCTCGACTCGTGCGGATCGGCGATCACTTCGGGGACCGGACCGTCTCGTTCATTGGTCACGCGGGCGCGGCGGCGTCTCCCAGCGTTTGGCTCGAGCGGAACGAGAGTCGCTGCCGGGCAGAGCTCTCTCTGATCTCGGCGGCGCAGTCCACTCCGGTGGCCGCCTCGCGCGCGCGCCCGTCGCCTCAGTCGCCTGCGGTTGCGCCGGCGGCCGCTCGCTTCTCCCTCGGCGGAGCACGGTTCGTCCGCGCGCCCAACGGGTTCCGACTGCTGGGAGTCCGAGCAGGGTCACTGCTCGCCAGCATCGGCCTCGTCGAAGGCGATCTCGTCACGCAGCTGAACGGCGCCGACGCCAGGCGACCCGAGTCGGCGCTCTTGGCGCTTGCGGGGGTCAGACAAGGCAAGGAGCTTGGTGTCACCGTGGAGCGAGGCGGGCGCACACTCGTGCTGCACTACCGCCTGCGCTGAGCCCGACTGCCGCCCGACTCGTTCCGTGGTAGGCGGCTGGGCACGAGGTCGTGATTGCCATGCGCTATTTCAAATCGAAGAACGTCGTTGTGTTGCAGGGCCTCGCGCTCGCGCTCGGGCTGTTCGTCTCGAACCGCGCGCTCGCGGAAGACTCGGCCAAACCCGCACGAAAATCCTTCTCCGGTGGTGTGGGCCTCTTGGGTGTGGCCGGTGGAAACTTCATCAGCAAGCCCGGGGACAAGACCCTGACAGTTCCGGGCGTGGGCACAGGACAGGCCGAGTTTTATCCAGGCTTCGGCGGAACGACGCTCGGCGGTGGGTTGATGTTCGATGCGCGGTTCATCGACCTCCTCGGACTCGAGGTCGACGCACTCCGCACCACCGATCGCGGCAAGGGCGACATCACGTTCAATGGTGTCTACAAGGTGACCATCAGCATCGAACAAGGTGCGTGGCACGTGCCCATTCTGGCCAAGATCGTGGTGCCGGGGCCGGTGGTGCAGCCGATGTTCTTCGTGGGTCCGGAGCTCGTGTTCCCGAGCAGTGCCAAGGCGGAGGTGGACAAACCGCTCGGGACCGAGATGGAAGCGCGAGCCGACAACTACACGATGCTCACGTTCGGCGGTGGAGTGGAGATCAAGCTCCCGGTGCCGTCCATCGACCTGCGCATTCCGGTCGGCCTCCGGGGCAGCTACAACCCCGGCGTGTCCGACAAACTGGCCGACCGCATCGACGTCGTCTGGGCCTCCGGCGCGGCTCAGAAAGTCACCTATCACACCGAGTGGCAATACCAGGTCGTGATGACCCTGGGTGTTGCCGCATATTTCTGAGCGCCGCCAGGGAAGAGCGGCCGGGGCCGCGCGTAGGAGGGGCGTGAATCCGGGTAACTCGTGGGTCTTGGGCGTCTCCCTCGCCGCCGCGCTCGCCGCGGGCGTCGGGGTCCAGGGTTCAGTCGCGGATGTCGGGGCGCGGGTCTCGGCGGCGCTGCTCGTGGGGCTGGCTGTCCTGATGTTGGGCGGCTGGGTCGCGGCGCGAAATCACGCGACCGACCGCTGACCTCACGGCGGCGGCGGCGGCTTCGGGGCCTCGAGCGCCGCCGGCTCGTCGCGGTCCTTGCGTAGCCGTTCCACGCGCACGAGCGGCGCGGCGTCCAGCATGAGTTGACCGTCATCCTCGTCGACCTGGAGCTGCAGGCCGACCAGGCTGCCGCTCCGATCGCGCGCGAGCAGGTACACATCGTCGAAGTGGTAGCCCAGCGCACGCTCGTGTTTCGCAGCGAGTGCCTCGAGGCGCTCCAACGCATCGACCTTGGGACGCTCGTCCATCAGCCGCTTGAACAAGAAGTCGTCGTTCAGCACCGGGCGCTCGGTGTCGCCGACCAACAGGTCGCCGATGCGACGCCGTCGCAGGGCTTCCGAGCACGTCGTTGCCGAAGGTACGGGCACCGGACAGCCAGCCTGGCGTCTCCTTGATCGCGCGTGGACCCCGCGGACGCAGCCCCGCTACCTTCAGGCCGGTGCGCGACAGAAAGGCGATCACTTCGAAGCCGCCGTCGTCTTCGTCGCTGCCGCCGTCTGCGTTCGGCGCGCGCAGGATCAGCGTGATCTCCATCGCGAACGCAAAGACCTCGAGGTCGCGAGCCGCCGGTCTTGGCTGCTCCGCACGGACGAGTCGGTTCGGGTCGCGTTGCCGCTCGATGGGCACGCCGACCTCCGGGAGCGGGCCACCGTCCAGAGCGGCGAGGGCGATTTGGCGCATCGAATTGGCGAAATCGGTGATCGGCGAGGGCGGAAACAAAGCGCGCGGATCGCGGGGTGGTCCGCTGAGAGAGGGTGGCGACTGGGCGGGCCGGGGCTCTTTCGCGGGCGCAACCGCGACCACGGCGGGTCTTGCTCCAGGCACGATCGGGCCCTGCGACCCGCACGCCATGACGCCAAAGAGGAACGAGGCCGACCACGGGAACACCGCGCGCATGCCGCGACGATACGGCAAAACGCCTCCGGTCTCGTGCTAAAAGCCGGGCTCACCCCATGGGCTCCGAACAGAAACACGGTACCGGCCACATCCTTCAGTCGCTGGTCGTCAACGCCGTGATCGCAACCGGCAAGGGGGTCGCAGCAGTGCTCACGGGCTCTGGCGCCATGCTCGCCGAGACGCTGCACTCTGCCGCCGACTGCGGAAATCAGGGGCTGCTGCTGCTTGGAGTGCACCGGGCGCGGCGCCCGGCCGACGAGCGCCACCCGCTCGGTTACGGCCGCGCGCTCTACTTCTGGTCGTTCATGGTGGCGCTGCTCTTGTTCTCGGGCGGTGGCGTGTTCTCGGTGTACGAGGGGATCCACAAGATCCGTCATCCGGAGCCGGTCGACAGGGTCTGGATCGCCCTGGTGATCCTGTTGTGTTCCCTGGCGCTCGAGGGCGCTGCCACGCTGTCGAACATCAAGGAGATCGGGCGCCGCCGCGGCGACGTGCCCTTCATGCGTTATCTGCGCGAGACGAAGGACTCCGATCTGGTGGTCGTGTTCGGGGAGAACATGGCCGCGACCCTCGGCCTGGCGCTCGCGACGGTCGCGGTGATCGTCTCCCACTATACCGGTGACACGCGCTGGGATGGGGTGGGCAGTGTTGCGATCGGGGTGGTGTTGATTGGTGTCGCCGTCTTTCTGGCCGTCGAGATCAAGTCGTTGCTGATTGGAGAGGCCGCCGATCCGAAGATCAGTCGCGCCGTCGCGGATGTGGTGACGGAGCTGTCGCGCACCGAGGAATTGCTCTGGATGACGACGATCCAGCAGGGGCCGGGTGAGGTCATGGTCGCCGTGAAGCTGCGCTTTGCCGCCACGCTCACGACACGTGAGCTGGCTCAGGCCATCGACGAGTTCGAAGCCGAGCTACGTAAACGCTGCCCCGAGGTCCGCTGGTTGTTCGTCGAGCCGGCGCTGGAACCCTGAGCTCGGGTCGAATCAGCGCAGCGGTCGGCCCTCGGCGTCCGTCGGGTCGGACGCGAGGATCACGATCCCATCGATGATGGGCCAGAGCAGCACCAGGGCCGTCAGGCCGCAGGTGAACCATGAAAAGACCCACACGCCGAGCATGCACGCCACGAGCTGACCGACCGCCATGCCCGTGTGGCCGGTGTAGAAGCGGCCGATGCCGAACTTGCCCAGGAAGATCTGCAGGATGCCCGCGATGACCTTCTGTTTGTCCGAGTACGGTCGTCCGGTCCGCGGTTCTATACCGTACGGTGCGCGGGGATCGTACCCGTAGCCGTAGGGCGCGATCGGTGGCGGCGCAAAAGCTCCGCCGCCGGGCGGGGTGGGCGGACCGTACGCCGGCGGACCGTAACCCGGCGGCGGAGGTCCCCAACCGCGTGGGGGTTGACCCGTCACGGGCCGAGCATAACCCAGGTTGTGTCAGAGCGCTTTACTCGCCCGTCCGCGCGCGTAACCCTCGAGCGCGCCGCATGGCGTCCGGTCTCCATCTTGCACGGCTCCGCTGCACCGGCTGTGGTGAGTGTTGTCGCAATCTGCGCGTGCCGCTGACGTTCAGCGATCTCGCTCGCCTCAGCGCAGCAACGGGCCAGCCGCCGACGCGGCTCGTCAGCTGGGCATCCGCCCACGAGGTCGACATCGCCGGTGAGCCGAGCAGCCTGATCTGGTTGCCCGAAGGCCCTCGCGTGATGTTGCTCGCGCAGCGAGCGGGTGTGTGTCAGTTCTTGGAGCCGGATGACCGCTGCGGAGTTCATACATCCCGCCCCACGGCATGTCGTGCGTATCCGCTCAGCGCGACCCTTGGGCCCAGGAACGGGATCCGCCGGCTCCGGGTGCTGACTGCGGTCGATTGCCCCTACCAGCTCGCGGAGCCGTCCTTGCTCCGCACTGTGCGCCGGGATCAGGCGCTGCTCCGGGACGAGCTCCGGCACCATCACCAGCTCGTTGCCCGCTTCAATCGTGCTCAGGCCCGCCGCCGGCGCTTCAAACACAGGCTGGCGGGCCCCGAAGAGCTGTTCGCCCAGATCTTCGGCGCGCCAGCGCGGTCAGAGCATGTCGGCGCGAGGTGAGCTGGGGCTCAGCCCGCCTCGTCCGCCCCGATGTCGACGAGACCGTTGTTCTTCGGTCGCGGGTCGCCGTCGATGTCGGTCTTGGGCGCTTCCGTCGCGGTCCCCTTGTTGATGCACTGAGAGCCGCTGGTCAGGTGCCAGGTGGTATCGGTGCCGGGGCTCACGTTGACGCTGCTCCCGACGGTGAGCTGCACCGTGGTGCCGTCGACCGCGTTGGTCGTGGTGTGGAGAGTCTGCGCCGAGCCGTCGTAGGCCCGGTAGAGCGCGCTCGTGGCCGCGGTGTTGCCAGACAGCCAGAAGTCGTTGTTCTCGAGCGCGACCGGGTGCTGCGTCTTGCCGGGCGGGGCGTCCTCGTACACGCCGAACCGGGTCCCACCGCCGCCGGCCCACAGGATGTTGTTGCGGATCTTACCGACGAAACCGTTGAAGCCGCACGTAGGGCAGTTGCCCAATCTCAGGACCAAGGCGGCACTCGTGCCCGTGTTCACACCTCCACCGTGCAGCGTGTTGGCGTTGAGGATCACTGCGCCTCCCGCGACCTCGAACTCGGCCAGCTGCACCGCGACGCTCCACGGCGCGGTGATTCCGATCACGATGTTGTTGGTGATGACCGAGGTCGAGCTCGCGCTGAGAATGCCGCCGCAGTAGCCGCTGCCGATGCAGTTGCCGACCTTGCTCTGATCGACGTTGATCTCGTTGGCGTCGATCTCCAGCTCGCCGCCCACGCTGATGGCCCAGGCGTCGCCCGAGGCGTTGTTCGAGCTTCCGGAGTAGATCTTGTTCTTCGCTACGCGCGTTCCAGTGCCGGAGGTGCCGGCGCCGATGCCGCGCGCGATTCGCCCCTTGCCGCCCTGGATGAAGTTGTTCGTGACCACCGCGTAGGACTTGCCGGAACCGCCGTTCTCGAAGCCCAGCGCAATGCTCACGTCCGCCTGGCCGGCAGTGATGGTGTTCTGATCGATGACCGCACCGGTCGAAGCGTTCGACGGGCTGAGGATCTGGAGCGCGATGCCGCGCGCGCCTTGTCCCGTTCCTGTGACGTCGGGTCCAACGATCACGTTGTTGCTGACCGTCGGCGTGCCACCCTTGAGGGTCACCGCCATGCGCCCCGTGCCCGCGGCGCCGCCATTGGCCCCATAGATCTTGAAACCGTCGAGCTTGGTCGCCTGTGTGATCGAGGCGCCCGCGAGCAGCCCTTCGGCGTCGGTGGCCTTGATCGTCGAATTGTAGCTCGCTGGATCTCGCGCCCAGCTGCAACCCGAATTGTCGCAGTGGTGCCCGCCGAGCAGGTTGATCCCTTGGACCATCACCACCTTCTCTTGATAGGTGCCCTCGGCGACGTACACGTCCACGTTCGAACCCAGGGCCTGCGCCTTGGTAATTCCCACCGCGATGGTCTTCACCGGTGACGATTGGGTGCCCGGGTTGTTGTCGTGGCCAATCGCCTGCGAGACGTAGGTGCCGATTCCGCTGCCGCCGTTGCCGCCGCTTGCGCCACCGGTACCTCCGGAGCCGCCGCCGGCGCCCGCGGCGCCGCCCGTTGCACCGGCGCCCGCGGCGCCACCGACCGAACCACCCGCACCTGCGGCGCCGCCCGTGGCCCCGCTCCCGCCTGCACCGCCCGCGGTCGTACCTCCGGTCCCGCTCCCCGCCGCGCCTCCCGTCGTGCTCCCTGCGGTGCCTCCGGTCCCCGTGGACTCGAACGCATCACCTCCGCCACAACCGATCGGTAACCAAACGGCTGCACACAGCAGCCCGAGCCACCCGAAATGTCGCATGCCGGCGTCCTCTCCAAGAAACCTGAAGCTGGGCCGCAACGGTCGTGCCACCTAGGAAATCCCGCAGCGCTCGAAGCGCGGCCCCCTGTTCCGGGCGCGGGAGGATATGAAAAGTTTGCGGGAGTCGGCGTTCGCTGCGGGGCGCGGGCACGGGGTCGGCGACGACCCTAGAGCGCCGAACAGGTTGAACGTCGTTTGTTTTCAGCGACTTGCAAGGTGTTCGGCGCTCGCGCGCGGAGCGCGCACGGCCGAAGGCCGGGGGTTTGGGGCGCAGCCCCAACGTAAAGGTCCTAGAACACGAGCAGAGCAAGCTGATCGGTGTTCTAGGCCCAGGCCAAGCGGGTCAGGCGGCGGGCTTCGGGCCACGCGGACTCGGGGTAAAAGCGGTGGCCGCCCTCACCGATGAGCAGCGAAGCCCGGTCCGAGGCGCCATGCGCCGCGTACACCTCAGCCACCCGCGCAAAACACGCCTCGACGCCCGACAGCGGAAACAGCGGATCGTCTCGACCGTTCACGGTGAGCAGCGGACGCGGGGCGATCAGACCTGCGATGTCCGCCATCTCAGCCACGCGCAGGATGCCGGGCACGTAGTTGTCCGCGCAGTGATACACGCTCATGAGGGAGTCGCGGAAGCGGCACAGTGAGCACGACGCGAGCACGAACCCGATGCGAGGCAACAGCGCTCCCGCCCACAGCGCGACCGTCCCCCCGCCCGAGTTGCCCATGATGCCGACTCGCGCCCGGTCGAGCTCGGGTCGCGTGGCGATCCAATCGAGCGCGCGTTCGACGTCGTACACCCGTTCGCCCAGCAGCGTCCTGCCCAGCATCAGCGCGTGCAGCGCTGCGTCGTGACAGGGGTTGTACTGGTTGACGTGAGGCTGGTGAGACTCGCGGCGCTCTCCCAGTGAGCGCTGCTCGATGCAGAGCGCGGCGTAACCCTCGGCCAGCGCTTGGCGCCCGAAGTCTCGCCCACCTTCGACCCTGATCTCGCGCATCTCGTCGTCTGACGCGAGCCCGAGCGAGTTGTGCATGCCGGTCGAGTGCCCCTGGAGGCAGACCATGACGGGGAATGGCGGAGTGCCCGTGTGCGGTAGCGCCAGATAGGCCGGCACGTCTGCCAGCGGCTCCGAGGTGAAGTGGAGCTTCTCGACCCGGCCCCAAGCGTATTCGCGGCGCCACACTGCAACGGGCGCGAGCGGCACATGCTCCGTGGGGAGGGCATCGAATCCCAGAGCGGAGCGGAGCGCCGTGGTCAGGCCGGCGCGCCAACCCGCGAGATCGGTGGCGTCGAAGGCGTGGCTCGGCGTCAGGCGATCGAGCAGAGCGTGGTGCAGTGGCGAAGGGGAAAACAAACGTGTCACTCCCGGTCGGCAGACAGCCAGCCTCGGGCCGCCCGCTCTGGACGCTGTATCAGGCCCGAGGCCGCGGCGCCGCATCCGCGAGCCCTCCGGGCCGGCGCTGTGGCAAGCTCCGCGTCGATGAACCCAGACGAGATCGTGGAGCGCTTGGGCCGGGAGCGCGCGATCGCGATCCTGCGCACGGCGCGCGCCGAGCGAGTGCGCCCTGCCCTCGACGCCGCGGTGCGAGGCGGCTTTCGCGCCCTCGAGGTCACCTTGAACACCCCGGGCGCCCTGGATGCCATCGCAGCGCTCGCGGCGGACCCCGAGCTGTTGATCGGAGCGGGCACCGTGCTCACCGAGCGCGACGCCCGCGACGCGGTGCAGTGTGGTGCTCGTTTTCTCGTGTCACCAGTGTTCGATCTAGAGGTCGTTGCGCTGGCTCGCGAGCTGGGTGCCGTTGCGATCCCGGGCACCTTCACCCCCACGGAGATGCTGGCTGCGCAGCGCGCCGGGGCGCCGCTGCAGAAGCTCTTCCCCGCGCCGCCAGACGGACCTGATTACGTCCGCGCGTGCCTGGGTCCGCTGCCGTTCCTGCGCATCGTGCCCACGAGCGGAGTGACCCTGGCCAATGCTCGGGCGTTTCTCGACGCGGGCGCCTTTGCGCTCGGCTTCGTCCGCTCGCTGTTCGAGGCGGGCGATCTGGAGGCCGGCGCGTTCGCGCGGATCGAGGAACGCGCGCGGGCGATCATCAGCTGTGTACGCCCGACTCCGACTTGATCGGTCCCGGTTCCGACCGATCAACCGCGGCGACCCTCGAACCCGAACGAACATGGGTGATGGACGGTGCGCTCCGGGCGCGCCCACGTATACTGCGTGGCGTGAACGCCTCCGCCGATCGCGCCCGGGACCGGGTGGGCACCACTCTTCGGGGAAAATGGCGCCTCGACAAACTCCTGGGGGTGGGTGGCATGGCTTGGGTCTACGCCGCCACACATCGCAACCAGAGCCGGGCCGCGCTCAAGGTGCTGGCGCCGGAGCTCACCCACGACCTCGAGATCCGTCGCCGCTTCCTGCGCGAAGGCTACGCCGCCAACTCCATCGGTCACCCCGGCGTGGTCATGGTCTATGACGACGACGAGGACGAAGACGGCACGGCGTATCTGGTGATGGAGCTGCTCGAGGGGGGCACGCTGAACGAGCTGCGCGCCGCCGCGGGCGGCAAACTGCCTGTCGCCGCGGCGCTGTCGGCTGCGGAGCAAACCCTGGACGTGCTCGCCATCGCTCACGACCGCGGCGTGGTGCACCGCGACCTGAAACCCACGAACCTGTTCGTGCTCCGCGACGGGCGGCTCAAGGTGCTCGACTTCGGCATCGCCAGCGTGCGCGGTGCCAGCGTTGCAAGTGAGGACGACGGCATGCAGCTCGGGTCCTTCGCGTACATGGCGCCGGAGCAAGCCCGCTCAGACTGGGAGCGGGTCGACGCGCGGTCGGACCTCTTCAGCGTCGGCGCGACGCTCTTTCGTCTGCTGACGGGGGAGTACATCCACCCGGCGAAGACCGACCGCGAGCTGAGTGACATGGCCACGAATCGGCCCGCGCGCCCGCTGATCACGGTCGCACCAGAGCTGCCGGCTGCGCTGTGCGACGAGATCGACCGTGCGCTTTCCTTCGATGCCAAGGACCGACACCCCGACGCCCGCGCATTTCAGCAGGCGCTGGCCAGGATCGCGGTCTCGCTGCCCAACGCGCCCACGTCGAGCCTGGCCGAGCTCGCAGGCATTTTGCCCGAGCCTTCCGGGGCGGCCGTGGCACCCGCGCCGCTGGCCGCCGAGGCGGGTGGAGCCACCGTCGTCGCCTCACCCAAGGGAGCAAAACGCCAGCCCGTCCTGTCGATGTCGCGGCACGACGCCCTCGCGCGCCTGGCGCTCTTTGGCATCCGCGGAACCGACGTCTATTTCATCGACACCATCCCGCTGCTCGAAATGATCTGGGCCGACGGCATCGTGCAACCCGAAGAGATCCAGCTGCTGGAACAGTTCCTGGCGGCGCACGTCGAGAACGTCAATCAGCTCGCCGGTGAGAGTGTGGTGACGTTGGAAGGGGCACGCGCCTTCGTCGCCCCGTACTTGAAAGAGCGACCGAACGCGGAGCTCCTGGGCCTGCTCCGTCGATTGTTACCCGACACCGGAATCTCCGGCGAAGAGCCCCACAGCGTGCAGCGGCGACGCGCCATCTTGAGCTTCTGTCTGGACATCGGTGCGGCGTGCATCGCCGCCTACCCGGACGGAGATCGCGATCGATTCTGTTCCAGCGAACAACGGGCGTTCGAAGAGATTTTTCGCACGCTTGGCGGTTGACGGAGGGCGGGCGCTCGTGGCGAACGTGCCACGGCTCAGGGTTTCTTCGACAGCACTCCGCGCACGATCTGGTAACCAATGCTGAGCGCGAGATCGGCGCCGCCGGTCGGGTTCTTGGGAACTTCGCGCGTCACTCCGAGGTGGGTGTCCGGCACCCCACCGTCGGCGGTCACTGCCGCGGCGGGTGGTGCGGCGTCCGGCTTGTCGGGCAGCGCGGTGCCGGGCGCACCCTCGGCCGGCAGGTGGTTCTGCAGATCCGATTCACGGATCACGCCGAAGGTCTTGTCCGGCACGTAGGCCGCTTCCACCAGCACGTCGGGTTTGATGCCCTGGGCCTGAATGGCGCGCCCGCTCGGCGTGTAATAACGCATCGTCGTGAGCCGCAGGCCCGCCTGACCCGGCAAGTCGAGCAGCGTCTGTACCGAACCCTTGCCGAAGGTCTTGGCACCGACCACGCTGCCGCGTTTCTGATCTTGGAGCGCTCCGGCCACCAGCTCCGCCGCGCTCGCGCTGTATTCGTTGACCAAGATGACCAGCGGGCCCCGCCGCAGCACACCTCCGAGACCGGCCTTGGCTTCGTCCACCACCCGCCCGCGGTGACGGGTCGTGTAGATCACTCCGCCGCTCAGAAACTCGTCCGCCACGGCGGCGGCTTCGTCCACCAAGCCGCCGGGGTTGTTGCGCAGGTCCAGGATGACCCCTGCGAGCTCCCCGCCGTTTTCCTTGCGCAGCTTGGCCGCGGCCACCAGGAGCTCGTCGTGGGTGCCGTTCTGGAACTGCTTGATGCGCACGTAGCCCACGTTGTCGTCGAGCAGCTTCTGGGCAACGCTCGAGACCGCGATGATCTCGCGGGTGAGCGTCAAGTGGAGCAGGGCGTCTTTGCCGCCGCGCTTGATACTCAGCACGACCTTCGTCCCGGCTGCGCCCCGCATCAGGCGGATCAGATCGTCCGGGCTCTTGTCGCGCACGTCCGTGTTGTCGATGGCGACGATGTGGTCGCCGGAGCGCACGCCCGCGCGTTCGGCCGGCGAGCCTTCGATGGGAGCGATCACCAGCACGTACTCACCGCGGAAGTCGACCTCGACGCCGACCCCTCCGAACTTGCCTTCGGTGTCGGACTGGAAGATCGACCAATCTTGCGGGGGCAGGTAGCCCGAGTGGGGATCGAGCTCGGCGACCATGCCCTTGATGGCGCCCTCGACCAGCCGGTGGCGGTCTACGGGCTCGACGTACTCGTTCTCGATCAGCACCAGGACCCGGCTGAGCTGTTCGATCATTTCGTACGGGCTCTCGCGGGCCGGGGTGGCGGTGGCCAGGTGCGCGGTCATCGCGCCACCCGCAAAAGCGGCTAGGGTGGTCAGGAGAACGCGGGGCGAGGGTAGGCCGAAGGGCATGGGTGCAGGATACTCGGGGCCGGGGCGCGGTCGCCCGGGGTCGCGTGGCCCAGTCCGTTCCTTCCACGCTCGAGCCGGGGCGGCGGCCGTCAAAGAGGGGCTTTTGTCCGGGCGGACGTGGGCGACCTCGGGGTAAGTAGCGGAAGGTCGTTGATTTTATTAGCCTGTGGGTGTTACTCCCCTATTAGAGTTCTTCTGGTGACACCCTCTTACAGGGCCACCCAGAGTGTTCCAAAACGACTTTCCCCGATGAGGTTCGAGCGTGGCTGACGAGAACAAGGGCGGCAGCGACAAGCGCAAACAAAGCCTCTATTTCCCTGAGGCAATGTTGCAGGAGATCAAGGACGAAGCGGCGCGGCTCGACCGCTCGCTGTCCTGGGTCGTTCAACGCGCTTGGAAGATGGCCCGGGTCGACATCAAGAAGATCCCGAGTGTCAACGATATCGGGGACGACGAAGACGGCGAAGCCACCTGAGTCTGGGGTCGTCGAGTCGGTAGCCGAGGGACCGGACGGCACTCGTTTGTACGTGCGTCGGCGCGCTGGCCCCTCCGCGACCACACTGCTTCTGTCGGACGGCATCTGCTGCGACGGGTTCATCTACAAATATCTGTGGGACGACCTGGCGAAGATCGCTTCCGTTGCTCACTGGAACTACCGCGGCCACGGCCGCAGCGGCAGCCCGGTCGATCCGGAGCAGGTTGGGGTCGAAGCCCACGTCGCCGATCTCGATGCGGTCCGGCGTCACCTCGGCGACCCGCCGGTCGTACTGGCTGGGCATTCCTTCGGAAGCCAGGTCTCGCTCGAGGGTTACCGCAAACGGCCCGACAACGTCCGCGGCATCATGCTCCTGTGCGGCAGCTACGGGCGCGTGACCCACACCTTCAAGAACAGCGAGATGCTGGCCAACGTGCTGCCAAAACTCTCGGAGCTGGCACTCAAACATCCGCGACTGACCCGCGCTCTCTGGTCTCGCGTCCCGACCAAGACCGCGCTCCGCATTGCGCTCTTCACTGGGGACATCGATCCGAACACCGTGCGTCCCGAGGACGTGGAGCCGTATTTTCACCACGCAGCGCACGTCGACTTCCCCATGTTTGCCCAGATGCTGACTGCGGCGGGCGAGCACTCTGCAGAGGACCTTCTGCCCTCCATCGAGGTGCCGGTGCTGATCGTCGCGGGAGATCGCGACTCGTTCACGCCGCCGGAGCTGTCGCAGCGCATGGCGGAGGTCATTCCGCGGGCCGAGCTGGTGATGTTGTCCGGCGGCACCCACGTGGCACCGCTCGAGCAACACGAGCTCGTGAGCTTGCGGATTGAGAAGTTCTTGTCGGAGCACGGCCTCACATGAGTCGTCGACCCCGAGAGTGGATGACGGCGGCTTTGATCGCGCTCGGGGCAGCCTGCAGCAAGACTCAGCCGGAGGGGACCGGACCCAACACCACGGCGTCAGCTGCGGCGGCGACGTCGGCGAGCGCAGCCTTGGCCACGGCGTCGGCGAGTGCAATCGAGCCGTCGGCGAGTGCGTCGGGTTCGACCGGGACGGCCCCACCCACCTCGGGAATTGCCCTGGTCGAGGCGGCCACGCTGGCGAAGCTCACGTTCGAAAAAGGGATGTGGGTGGCGGAGCTCGAGCGGACGCCTCCGGCTCGAGCCTGGCTCACTCTCGCAACCAAAGAAGCGCCCCTCGCGCCGCGCTCGCGGGCGGCACACTTCCGCATCGCCGAGCGTGTCGCACCTGGCGTGGTGGCGCCGACCGCGCTGCGTGCGCTCAGCGTGGCCGAGCTCAGCCGCGTCGCGGACGCACCAACCCGCAAGCGACTCGAGAAGCAGGCGCGCGTGCTCGCCAACGGGACGGTTGAGGTTGCGCTCACTCTGGCGCCCTCGCCGGCGCTGACGCGGGTCGAGGTGCGCGACATCGGCGAAGAGTCACCGGTGCGCGCGTGGGAGACCCGCCTCGGCGCACGCGAGCCGGTGCCCGGTGCCGAGCGTCTCGGCCTCGCCCAGTACCAGGCCCTCTTGGTGATCGACTACGTGTCGGACAACGGAGCGCGCGTCACCGTGTTTCGTCACGACAGGAGCGGGCGCATCACGGCTGCCGAGGGCAACGAAGCCTTCTCGGCGGTGCCGAAGGAGGGTGCGCAGAACGACGCGCTCACCCGCTTCTCCCGGCACATGACCTACTCGAAGTCCCTGGCAGAGCGGCTGGACAAGTTGGAACGAGCGGATCTCGAGAGCGCGCTCGGCTGGGGACAACCCCCTACGCTGCTCGTGACGCCCAAACAGATCGACGAGTGTGTCGACCGCCTGCGCAGTGTGCGTCGGCTGATGGCCGAGCGCACGAAACAGCGCGGCAAGGACCTCGCGCTCGGGCTTCCCTGACGGCCACCGCAAACGAGCGCGTTCTCTCGCCGATCACGGCTGTACGATCACCACGGCGTCCGGATCTCGGTGCAAGATCTTGCCAGTTTCGCCGGGGCATCCCCAGCAGCTGCTGAAGTGCAAGCGAGGGCGGATGTAACCGCTGTAGGCGAGCGCCACGGGCCCCGGTTCGTTCTTCATGATGAAGCTCGAAGCGAGGCGATACTCACCGCCGCCGAGCACGTGGAACGCCACGACGAACGAGGTGTTCTCGCCGGAGCGTGCTGCCACCACGAGGTACTCGGAGCCCGCCACCGGATTCCAGATCAACGGAGCCACAGTGAACAGGAAGCCCTTCTTGTCGCCAGGTCCACGCTCGACGACGGTGTTGGCGGCGTCGGGCTCGCGGAAGTATTTCACGTCCTTGCCCAGCTCTGCCGTGCGCGGATCCGCCGCCAAGATCATCGCTAGCTCCTCGGCGTTCACCTTCGCGCGCTCGAAGGTCTGCCCCAGCGTGGGTTCCTTGATCAGTGCCGCGTTGGGGGCACCGTGGCAGCAGCGGAACCCCAAGTCTTCGCTCTCGGTGCCCGAACCAATGCCGGTGCGAGCTGCACAACGGTGCTCGTAGGCGGGCGCTTTCGGGCCCGCACCCCGGAGCGCTGCGCGCCGGCTGGCGTCCTTGTCGGTGGGGATCACGTCGCTGGCCGTCCACTCGCGGAGCGCAGCGCCCATGCCCAGTGCCTCGAAACCGGAGGCACAGCTACGCGGCTCTTCGGCGCAGCGGGGATCCCAGGCAGCCCCGGTCGGAAAGGTCTCACTCGCGGGGCCCTTGCAGGCTCGTTCCCACTCGAGCTCGGTACACAAACGCGCGCCTCGCTCTGCGCAGCGGCGCTTGGCGTCGTCGCGACTGACGCCCGTGAGCGGCGGCTTGGCCGGGTCGTTGGGGAACGGCAGGCTATCGATCTCGAACGGCCCGAGCTCCACGCTCGCCTCCACCGGCTCCACATCCGGGCGGCGCCCGGGATCTCCCGGCCGACTGCCGGCACGAAATGCGCCTCCCGGAATGCTCACCTTTGTGTCGGCCTTGGCCTGGTCTTTCGGGGGACGCACCGACCCCACGGGCGGCGCAACCGATGGGCTGGCGCTCGGCGCCGAACCGCCGGCGGGCGCGGGTGCGCCCTTGTTGCAGCCCGCGGTTGTCGCAAAAGCGATGAACAGCGGCAGCGCGGCGTACACGGCTCGACTACAATTCGGCATGACCAGATGCCGGCGACCTTGACGAAGGATGCCCTCATCTGCAACCCCTTTGCTCGGGGAACCCATGACGCACCCGTTAGCCAGTCGCTTGGCACCATTGATGAACCACGAGCTCGTCGAGTTGCACTGCATCGTTGCCGAATGGGTGCTCGACGAGAGTGACGAGCACGAGCGGGCCCGCTACCGGGTGTTCGGCTCGGAGCTGAGCGCGGTGCAGCGGCGCATCTCGGCGCGACCTTCGCCGCCGACCCACGAAGAAATCGAGATCGCGCTGACCGCGGTCTTGGCCTTGTCCGGACGCCGTGTCCGGGGCCGTGCGTGAGCTCGTTCGCGGAGCGCGCCCTCGCCGAGCTGCCGGGCGGGCTGGTCTCCGTGCACACACCTCGGCCCGCCGCTGCCGGAACGTCCGTGCTCGAGCTCTGCCGTGCGGCCCTCGCGAGCCCGATCGGGGCTGCTCCGCTCGCCGAGCTCGCGCGGGACGCTCGGCGCATCGCCGTGCTCGTCAGTGACGGGTCGCGGGACGAGCCCCGACCCGAGCTGCTCGGCGCCTTGCGCGAAGTCCTGCCCTGGGAGCGGGTGACGCTGGTCGTCGCCTCCGGCACGCATGCCGCGAACAGTGACGTGATCCCAGAGCTCCATCGCGATCGCCCGGTTGTGGTGTTCGGCGAGGGCGCCGAGTGCGAAGACCTGGGGCGCACGTCGCGGGGCACGCGGATTCGCATCCTGGTCGAGGTAGCGCGCGCCGATCTCGTGGTGAGCACAGGCCGCCTGAGGCCTCATTACTTTGCGGGCTTCTCTGGCGGCGCAAAGAGTGTGTTCCCCGGCTGCGCGCTGGCCGAAGACGTGCTCGCGAACCACCGGCTGAAAGCCCACCCGAGCGCGCGCTTGGGTCAGGTCGACGACAACGTGTGCCGGCTCGACATGGAGGAAGCGGCGGGCGCGCTGCCGGGGCGAACGTTCCTGCTCAACGTTTTGTGTGACGTGGACGGCAACCCGGTGGCAGCCGCCGCCGGCGATCTGCTCGCGGCGCATCGCTCACTCATCCCGCGCGCCCGTGAGCTGTTCACGGTACGGGCCCCGAAGAGCCGCGTGGTCATCGTGGCGGACCGCCCGCCGGTCTCCCGGAGCCTGTACCAAGCATCGAAGCTCTTGCCGCCCGCGGGCGCCTTGCTCGAAGCAGGCGGAGTCGTCATCCTGGTGGCCGATCTGTCGGATGGTGTCGGCCCCCACGAGCGGGTCATGCGCGGGATCTACGAGCTCGGAGTGCGTCCGCAGCTCCCGGCGGGTCATCGAGTGTATCTGGTGAGCGAGCTCCCGCGGTCGGTGACGGAGACGACCTATGCCGAGCCCCGCGACAGCCTGGAGGGCGCCCTCCGAGATGCGCTGTCCGTGACGGGTGCCAGGTGTGCCGTGGCGCTCTGGCGGGCGGGCGAGCTGGTCGCCGAAGCAGAATGACGCGCCGCAGGAAGCCCCGGCCGACGGCGATCCGCGGTCGGCGGGGCGGTTCCGTCATGACGGAGCGCGACATCCGGGCTAGGTTCCTCGTCCCCGCCCCGGGAGGCCGCGTCGATGAGTGAACAAAGCGTCCGGATCACCGGACGAGTCCTGTACCTGACCGAGGATGCGGAGCTGCTCGACCGGCAGCTCGCTGGTGAACAGCTCGCCCACGATCCGAGCCGCAAGCTGATCGACAACATCTCCACGGACGAGATCACGCCCGGTTGGGTTTGTTATTACTTCGACGAGACGCTGGCGCGCTTCAGCCTGGTTGGGCTGAGGGGCGGGGCAATCCAGAAGGACGCGATCAAAGAGGGTGGCTTTGGCGTGATCGTCAGCGGGCGCAGCAAGGGTTGTGGATCGTCCCGAGAGACTGCGCCCTACTCCGAGCTCAAAGCCGGAGTTCAGCTGGTCATCGCCGAGAACATCGAGAAGATCTATCGGCAGAACGCCCAGAACATCGGGCTGCTGACCTCGACCGATTTCTCGCTGCTGGAACGCATCGAGCGGGGTGAGGCCATCCCTGTCAGTGAGTTCACCCGGGGCCTCGATCCAATCAGCGCGCAAATCGTCGAATGCGGGGGGCTCTTTGCCTACAACCGCAAACGCATGGCGGGTGAGATCGCGCCGCCCCCGGTCGACACGGCTCGGCGTCCGCTGAATCTGTGCGAGAAAATCATCGCGGCCCACGCCGTTGCCGACGCCCGCACCGGCGTGCTCGGCACTCCGGCGGTGAAGCCCGGGGACGCGCTGTTCGTGCGAACCGACGTGCGCTTCAGCCACGAATACGTGACACCCATGGCCGACTCGCTATTTCGCGCGGGTTTTGGCGAGGGTGCGAAGCTGAGTGAGCCGGAGAGTGTGTTTGCGTTCCGGGATCACCTGACCTTCCTCGAGCTGGTGATGCCCGAGCAGCACAAGAAGATGGGACTCGACGCCCAAGCCGCGTCCCTGGCCACTGTGCAGGAGAGTTTCAGCAAGCGCCACGGGATCCGGCTCTACGGTGAGGTGACCCGAAACGGCAAGACCGTCGGCAGCGAAGCGATTTGCCACAACAAGGTGATCGAAGAGCTGGCGCTCCCCGGCCAGATCGTGGCGGGCACCGACTCCCACACCTGTATGGCGGGCGCGCTCGGTTGTTTTGCCTTCGGCGTCGGCAGCACCGACATGGCGAACGCGTGGTTCACGCGGGACGTGCGGGTGAAGGTGCCCGAGACAGTGCAGTTCGTGCTGACCGGTGAGCTTCGACCGGGCGTCTGTGCCAAGGACGTGATGCTCCACATCCTGGCCCTCGAGCATTTCAAGAGCGGCAAGGGCATCGGGCAGGTCCTCGAGTTCTCCGGTGACGGCGTGAAGAAGCTCTCGCTGGACGAGCGCGCCACCCTCACGAACATGGCGGTGGAGGCAGGCAGCTTCACCGGGATCATCGAGGCGGACGAGGTGGTGGTCAGCTACCTAGCCGAGATGCGCGGCCAGGATCCGGCCAAAATGCGCGCCTTGATCGTGCGCGCGGACGCCGGCGCCGAGTACGCCGCCACCTTCAGCATCGATCTGAGCGCCATCGTCTCGATGGTCGCGACCCCAGGTGATCCGAGAAACGGTGTGCCGTTGACCGAGCTGGCGGCGGGCGGCGACGTGAAGATCAACATCGCGTACGGCGGCTCGTGCACCGGCGGCAAGAAGGCCGACATGGACATGTACGCGGCCGTGCTTTCCCGGGCGCTCGAACAGAACCAGAAGGTCGCCGAAGGCGTGCAGCTCTACATTCAGTTCGGCTCGCAGCACATCCGGGACTACGCCGAGAAGATGGGGTACATCCAGATCTTCCAGCGGGTCGGAGCCAATCTGGTCGACCCGTCCTGTGGTGCGTGCATTCGCGCCGGCCCGGGCGTCTCGATGGGCCCCGACGAGGTCACGGTCAGCGCCATCAATCGAAATTTTCCCGGACGCAGTGGTCCTGGAAAAGTGTACCTGGCGAGTCCATTGGTTGTCGCCGCCAGCGCCATTGCGGGCAAGATCGTGGCGCCGGAGAGCCTCTGAGTGGAGCGGGCCTACCAGGCCGGACCTGAAGTCGTCGTCACGCTCACGTACGAGGTCTTCGACGCAGACGGGGAGTTGATCGGTGGCAGCGAAGGGCCCCTCGAGACGCTGTTCGGTTTCGGTGGGCTCTTGCCGCCGGTCGAGCGGGGCTTGGAGGGTGCGGTGCCGGGCCAGAGCCGCACCCTGCGCATCAAGGCCAAGGACGCCTTCGGGGAGCGGGACCCGAGAGCCGTGCTGGAGGTCGATCGCGAGGAATTCCCGGCGGAGGTCGCCGCAGGAGACAGCTTCGAGGCCGACGGACCCGAGGGCGAGACGGTGATCTTGCGGGTGCTCGAGGTCACCCCCGACGCCGTGGTGATCGACCAAAATCATCCGCTTGCGGGCCAAGCGCTCCGGGTCGAGGTCCGAGTCCTGGCGACGCGACCCGCGACGGTGGGCGAGCTGGAAGCCGCGGCGGAGGCGCTCCAGGGGTCAGCTCAGACTGCAGACTCCCAGCTGATTGTGGCCGAGCGCTTGCTTCGCGGGCCCTCCAGGCGCTAGGAACCCCATCGCCGTCCGGCATTTTCGCCGGGCTTGTCCCGATGCGGGGGACGGAGAAAATCATGACCGACCCGGAGCTCTTCAAGTACGACGTTCGCATTCGCGAGCGCCTGATGCGTCGCGGCCTCGTCAACGACGCGGATGTCACTCGCCACCTCGAGGGCCTGGTCGACAGTGAGGCCAAGAGCGAGACGCTCCCTCAGGCGCAGCCGGCGCTCGGACAGAACGACCCGCATCGCGCGTCGCCCGTCGGCTCCGTTGACTCCGTTGACTCCGTTGACGAAGAGGAAGACGAGGGCGACGACGACGAGGGGGCTTCGTGAGCGCGGACGAAGTGGATGGGCCGAGCAGCGGTCAACTGCGCGACGCGCAGGAAGCCTTCGATGCTGCCAATCAGGAAGGTTCGCAGTCGAGCGAGCGCCTTCCGCCCGTCGACTTCGTGACCTTCGTCTTGTCCCTGTACCACTCCGCGCGCATGCACCTGGGCGACGCCCCCGGGCCCGAAGGGACTGCGCCGATGGTCGAGCTTCCGCTGGCCCGGCAGACCATCGACCTCATGGCAATGCTCCAAGAAAAGACCCACGGTAACCTGACCGGCGAGGAGGAACGCATCGTGGAGCAGACGCTCTTTGATCTGCGTATGCGCTACGTGGAGGTTGCGAAGGCGACGTGAGCCGCTCTCAAGCTTTTCCCATCGCGCTCTCTGGGCTCGTGGGGCTCGCAGTGCTGGGTTGCCGGCGTGGCGCCTCTCCGAGCCCGACGGCGACCACAGCACCGAGCACCCTACCGAGCGTCGCTCCGGTCCCGACACCGGTCGGTCCCGCCGCGCCGCCGGCGGACACACCCCGCAGCTTCGCGGATCTTGCTGCAAAGGCCGACCCAGCCGTCGGTTTCGTCAAGACGTTGCAGGAGCAACGCGGACGCACCGGTCGTCGCAGGGTAGTCGGCGAGGGTTTGGGCACGGGCTTCGTTTATGACGCGTCGGGCTTGGTGCTGACCAACAACCACGTGATCAAGGATGCGACCGACATCCGGGTCATCATCCAGAAAAAAGAGCTGAAGGCTACCGTGGTCGGTCGCGATGGCCCGACCGACATCGCCGTCCTCCGGGTCGAGGCCAAGGAGCTGTCGCACTTGCCGCTCGGGGATTCGGACGCGGCGCGGGTGGGAGACTGGGTCGTCGCGATTGGCAACCCGTTCGGGTTGTCCCACACGGTCTCGGCCGGCATCGTCTCCGCCAAGGGTCGTACGGGGAACGACGTAAAGGGGCTGGGCGACGGCAGCGGTTATTACAACTTCATCCAGACCGACGCCAGCATCAACCCAGGCAACAGCGGCGGACCGTTGCTCGATATGGCGGGGCGCGTGGTCGGAATCAACACCGCGATTCGCGCCAACGCCAACAGCATCGGCTTCGCGATTCCGATCAACATGGTCAAGGAGCTCTTGCCGCGCCTGATCAAGGACGGCAAGATCACCCGCAGCGCCATCGGCATCGTCGTGTCTTCGCTGATCGACGAGGATGCCACCCGTCTCGGGTTGCCGGACGCCTCCGGTGCGCTGGTTCGCTCCGTTCTACCGGGTGGCCCCGCCGACAAGGCCGGGGTGCAGGCCGACGACGTCATCACCGCCTTCGAAGGGGACGCCGTGCCCAGTCCGGAGAAGCTGCGCTGGGCCGCGAGCCTGGCTGGGGTTGGAAAGACCGTCACCCTGCGCGTGACCCGAGGAAAGCGCACCTTCGACCTCAAGATGAGCCTGGGTGAGCTGCCGGATCAGGATGATTCGCGAGAGGAGCCTCCGGAGGACCCCCCCTTCGGATTACCCCCTGGTCACCCGTGAGTCGGCTCCTCGGCCGGGGGCACCCGACTTGCAGGGGGCGTAGAGTGAACCGTGATGGCTGAAGGCACCAGGCCCCAATCCGTGGCTGGCCCGACTCGGGACGTAAGCCCCACGTCGGGGCCGCGTTCAGCCACGGTGAAGGGCAACGGTGCCGAGCGCTCGACCGCAAGCGTGCTCCCCAAGGGGGATGATCCTGCTGTCAGGGTTGGCGTGAATAGCACTGCGCGCGCGGCGTCCAACCGTTTGGTTAGACAGGCAGAAGCCGAGGAAGACCGTGCCCTCATCGAGCGCGCCCGAGCGGGTGACAAACAAGCCTTTCGAAAGCTGGTGGACCGCCACCAACGTCGGGCTTTTGCCATCGCCCTCGCCTTGGTGCGCGACGAAAACGACGCTCGCGAGGTGGTCCAGGAGGCCTTCCTGCGGGTCTTTCGCGGAATCGACTCGTTTCAGGGTGGGTCGAGCTTCTTCACCTGGCTCTATCGAATCGTCACGAATCTCGCCATCGACCTCATGCGCAAGCCTTCGCGACGCGAACAGGAGCTGGACGAGACTCGCGAAATCAAGGACGAGCTGGACATCCCGCTGCTCGCGCGCATCGACGGCGCCGATCCGGCGGACGTCGTGCGCCGCGGAGAAATCCGCGCGCGCATCCAGACCGCGCTCGACGCACTCCCTCCCTACCATCGTGGCGTCATCGTCATGCGTGAGGTCGAGGGCATGAGCTATGAAGAGATGGCGCAGGCCATGGGCGTGTCCAAGGGCACCATCATGAGTCGTTTGTTTCACGCGCGGCAGAAGCTCCAGCGGGCGCTCGTCGACTGTTACGAAGAGCAGATCGGCGCGCATCCGCGCGTCGTGGAGGATGCATGAAGCGCCACATGGAACTGATGCAGCTCCACGACGGAGAGCTGTCCGAAGCGGAGGCGGCAGAGCTCGAGGCGAGCCTGAGCGACGACGAGCGCCGTGTCGCGAGTGGAATCGAGCAGCTCGGCGACGTGGTTCGAGCGCTCAGTGCCTCCCGCACCGACGACTTCGAGAGCCTGACTGACGCGGTGATGGCCGCGGTCGACGCCGAGCCGGCGCCGAGTACGAACGTGGTTGCCCTGCCTCGGGTCGAAGTCGCGGCGAGTCAGCCGGGCAGCAAGCGTCAACGTCGTGCTCCCAGCGCTTGGGTGTTGGTCGGGGGTCTAGCACTCGCTGCGGCCGCTGCTCTGTTGATCTGGATGAACACTCCGACGAGCTCACCGACCGCGCCGGCACCGCTCGCCGTCACGCCGCCGTCGCTGCCCGTTCCGGAGCCCGCGAGTGCAACGCCAGCCGGCGACCCCGCACCGGAGCTCGTGGAAGAAGATTCAGCCCCGGCTGCGTCCATCGAGGCGGTCGATTTCGGCAACCAGCCCGGGTCCATCTTCATGGTCCCTGCGGGTGAAGAGACAACGCCGGTCGTTTGGTTGGTCGATGACCCAGCGGGAGCTAGGATGGAGCCGCTATGAGAGCTGCGCGCCTGCTACTCGTCTCGGCCTTGCTTTCGTTTTCGCTGCCCGCCGTGGCTGACGACAAAGGCGGCAAGGCGGCAAGGCGCCGCCGGCCAAGCCGAAGGATCCCAAGGCCAAGGACGGGAAGAAACCCGCCGAGGCGGAGTTTGGTACCGAGGTGATGGTGCTGCACGCCACCAACTCGGGGAAGGGCATCGACGCTCGGATCGGCAGCATGGGTGAGCTGCGCAAGCCGCCCTTCTCCTCGTACGACAGCTACCAGCTGCTATCGAAGACGCGTCTGCCTCTCTCCAAAGAGGACAAGACGATGAGCCTGCCGAACGGCAGGGTTCTGAAGACCAAGCTGCTCGAGGTGCTGGCGGACAAGGAGCACCTCAGAATCAGCGCCAGCATCAACCAGCCCGGCGGCAAGACGTTCTTGCCCTTGCTCGAAGTGAAGGCGAAGGTCGGTCAGGCGTTCATCGTGGCCGGTCAAAGCTACAAGGGCGGGATCCTCGTGCTCGTGATCCGCGTCGTGAGGTAGCCTCCAGGCTGGCGCCTCACAGGCCCGGTGGACGCGTCGATGCGCGGCGGACGGCGGCGGGAAGCTCCAGCAAGAATGCGGTGCCTTGGCCGAGGATGCTCGTCACGCGCACGCTGCCCCCGTGCGCGTTGACGATGTCCCTCACGATGGACAGCCCGAGCCCGGTGCCTCGTCCTTCGGTCTTGGTCGTGAAGAACGGCTCGAAGACCTGATCGACGTGCTCGGGGTCGATGCCAGCTCCGTCGTCGTCGACGGTGATCGAGACTCTGTCGGCGCTCAGCCCGACCGACGTCGTGATGGTCAGCGTGCCTCCGCCATCACTCATTGCGTGGGCGGCATTTGTGAACAGATTGACGAAGATCTGGGTGAGCTGCCCGCTGATCCCCATGACCAAGGGGCCCTCCACGTGCCAGCGACGCTCGACCCGCACGCCCGATTTTTCGAGCTCGTGTTCACAGAACACGAGCGCCTTGTCGATCACGTGAGGCAGGAGGACAGCGCTGGCTGTGTCGCCGGAAGGTCGCGCGTAGGCCACGAGATCGCGCGAGAAGCGCAGGATGCGGTGAGCAGCCTCGGCAATGCGCTGGGCCCGCTCGACGTCGTCGGTCTCACCCCGGGTCTCCAGCCTGCGCTTGAGGAAGTCGGCGTAGGCGACGATGGAGGTGAGGGGGTTGTTCAGCTCGTGCACGACACCCGCCACGATCTGACCGAGTGAGGCGAGCTTCTCGTTCTGGATGAGCTGTGCCTGAAGCTTGTCGATCGCGCTGCCCGCGGTCTGGGTGCGGTCGACGCTGCGTGCGCGGACCAGGGCCTGCTCGAGCAGCGGGACGGCCCGGGTGAGGATCCCTCGCGCGGCCTCGGGGATGCCTGATGCTTCGTCCGAGCCCAGATGGAAGGTCGAGCCAGTCAGCGATTCGCCGAGGCGCACGATCTGCTCACGGAGCAGCGCGGGGAACAAACGGCTGGGGTCGTGCTCGGTGCCAGCGTCGACCCCTTCCGGCAGCCGCAGGTCGACCAGCCGCCCGCCGGCGCTGGGATCGACCAGGCAGACCCCGAGCGCGATGGTTGGCAAGAGCTCCGAGAGTCGATCGAGATACACCCGGACGACCGCATGGGAACCCTCTTCGACGGGCAGAGCCACGGCGAGGTCGAACAGGCGCTCGAGCACGGCGTTGTCGATTGGGCGCTGGACCCCGGAGGGAGTCGGGGCGAGCTCCCGCAGATCCGAGACCACCGCGGCGGGGCGCTCCGTCAGGCGATCTTCGTCCGACCTGGTCATCGCCGCGCTCGCTCCGAATCGGTGTCCTCGACTGCCTTCTCGAGGTCGAGGATCTTTGCGCCGCCCACGTAGCTCTTGGTCTCGTACTTGGTGATCTTGCCGATCTTCCGCACGATCTCGGCCATGCGCTCGGCTTCGGAGATGATCACCTCGGTGGCGTTGACGAGAGGGGAGCTCGAGCCGAGGCCGCGCCGCAACAGCTCGGCGTAGCCGATCACGCTGGTCAGCGGCTGGTTCAGCTCATGGGCCGTGGCGCCCGCGAGCTCGGCGACCACCGACATCTTCTCGCGCGCCTGCAGCTCCTCTTGAGCGCGGGTCAGCCGCGCTTCCATCCTCAGCCGATCCCGGATGTCGGTGAACACACCCACCGAGCCGACCGCCTTGCCGTTCTCCAAGATCAAGGCCGCCGACAGGGTCACCGGGATCAGCTCGCCGGTTGCGCTGATCATGTCGACCCGGCAGTCCTCCAGGCGCCCGGGGCCCCCGACGTTCGGGTCGCGGATCTTTGCCATGATCTCCCGGGCCACACCCGGCGGATACAAGGACACGACGCTCCGCTTGCCCACCACCGCGTCGGCTGCGAAGCCGAAGATTCGAGAAGCGGCGCGATTGAACAACAGCAGTCGGCCGCTCATGTCGGCGCTGACTATGCCGTCCACCGAGCTCTCGATGACCCGCTCGAGGAACTCCTTGGTCTGTTTCAACTCGATGGCGGTGCGCCGTTCTTCGGTGACATCGCGGAAAGCGAACAGGACCGAATCGTCCTCGTGCAGCACGGAGCTGAAGCTGACACTCGCGATGATGCTGCCACCGCCCTTGGTTCCGAGGCGCACGTCGATGCTCTGAGGGAATTCACCCTGGCTGAAGCCGTCCATCAGGCGATCGGCCCGGGTTTGGTCTTCGGCGAACAGCTCGCGGAACGGCAGGCGCATCAGCTCGGTCTCGTCGTAGCCGAGGATTTCCCGCGCGCGGGGGTTGGCAAACAGCACCTGGCCGGCGCGATCGGAGACCACCATGCCGTCCGCGGCGCTCTCGAAGATGTCCGCGTAGCGCTGGAACAGTCGCACGCGGCGCTCCGCTTCGACCCGAGCGAACGCGCTCTGCATCGATTCGTCACGTAAGAGCTTCAGGATGCGTGCGTTGCGCAAGGCGATGGCCGTGGCGTTGGCCACGGTGTGCACCAGGGAGATCTCATGGTCCGCGAAGGCGGCGACGCCGCGCGAGCGCAGGAAGATGACACCCATCGGGCGCTGTTCGTGGGAGATGGGCACGAGCGCCAGCGAAGTGAAGCCAAGGCCCTGCTCCGCTTGCCGGACGGCTTCTAGGAGTGGGTGCTTGCGGGCGTCACGGATCACGAGGGTGCTGCCGGTGCGCAACACCTCGCGGATCTCGGGATACTTACTCAGCTCGATGGTCAGATCGCGGAGTTGCTCGTCGTCACTGGTGGCGACGACGTGACCCATGCCCTCGTTCTCAGCCACCAGCACGATGCTGCAGCGGTCGACGCTTGCGACCTCCGCGACCCGGCGCACGACCGTGAACAGGATGTGGCGAATGTTGAGCGTCGAGGCGAGCGCCTGGGTGAGCTCGAGCACCGTCTGCGAATCGCGTTCCCGGCGGCTCAGGCGTTCGACGTATTCGCGCATGCGCAGCTGGCCGCGGATTCGCGCCACCAGCTCCGCGGCTCGGAAGGGTTTGTGGACGTAGTCGTCGGCGCCCGAGGCAAAAACGGCGCGGATCTCTTCGTCGGAGTCCAGGCCGGTCAGCACCACGACTGGGGTCTCTGCGATGGCCGGGTTCTCACGGATGAGCCTCAGCACCTCGAAACCGTCCGGTGCCGGCATGACCAGATCGAGCAGGACCAGCGCCGGCGCGTGGCTCTCGAGCCACGCAAGCGCTTCTTTTCCGGAGCTCACGGCCTCACTTTCGATGCCGGCGGACGCGAGCGTCTCCGTCAGGACTCGGCGACTGACCGCATCGTCGTCCACCACCAGGATCGGGGCGTGCTCCGGCACTTCCCCTCCAATGTACCATGCGATCGGCGCCTGCTCGGAAAACCCCGGCGACTTTCGGTATAGTGCGGCCCAGCATGCCTCCCCAGGACGGAGACGACGAGCTCTTGGAGGAGATCGACGACGACGCGATCGTGGCCCAGCAGGCCCCGGCCCACGCCCCCGCGCCTCGCGCACACGTCACCGATGAGGCGCGCACCATCGTCGTGGAGGAGCCGCCGGCGGCGGCGGGGGAGACTTCGCGGATGCGGGCGCTCTCGCGTGGACGAAACGACCCGACGATGCTGATCCGTACTCTTCCCCACGCAGGCCCCTCCGGTTACGCTCCGGGGTCTCAGCGCGGATACCCGCTTGCGGGTTCCGCCCCGAAGAACGCCTGGCCGAGCTGGTTGCCATGGTTGGTGTGGGGCGTTGCCGGAATCATCGCTTTTGCGATCGGCGGCGCGCTGGCCGTGGTCGCCGCTCGGCGCGACGCGGCACCGCCCCCACCCGCGCCGTCGCCGGTCTCGACCGCTATCACTCGGTGAGCTCGGGCTTGGCTTCGGAGAGGGAGAACCCTGCCTTCTCGAGAGCCGGCCCGATCTCGGCGCGGTCACCGACGATCACCACGACGAGTCGGGTTTCGTCCAGGCGCCTGGCCTCGGTCGCGACCTCGGCTGTGGTCCGCGCCGCGAGCAAGCGGCCGAACCCGGCGTAGTAGTCCGGGCCGAGCCCCTCCGCGAACGCGACCGCGAGATCCGACGCTACTCGGTCGACCTCGACCAGATGCGCCCCGAGCGAGCTCACGAGATCCGCCCGCGCGCGCGAGACCTCGTCGTCCGTGATCGGCGCCCCGAGCTTCGGGTCCCGGGCCTTTGCCAGCTCGCGGGTGAGCTCGACGAGCGCGGGCGCGGTAACGCCGGCCTCGACGCGGGTGGAGACCACCAGCGCGCCCCAGTCGCGGGTCGCGATCGCGTCGGAGCGGGCGCCGTAGGTGTAAGCGTTCTTCTCGCGCAAGTTTTGGTTGATGCGGGAGGTGAACAACCCACCCAGCAGCGAGCTCAGCAGCCGTCGCGCTTCGTGACCAGGTTCGGAGCGTTTGGGAAACGGCTGCGCGACGAACACCGCGCTCTGGACGGCTCCGGGACGATTCACGATCAACACGCGGGTCTGCTGGGGCGCCGCGGGGAGCTCGGGCGCGGCGGCCGCGGGCGGCGGCTTGCCCTGCCAGGCGCCGAAGAACTTCATGGCCACACTCTTCAGGTGCTCGAAGTCTTGATCGCCGACGACGACCAGCGCGCTCGCGCTGGGCACGTAGTGCGCGGCGTGGAACGCGACGAGATCTTGCCGGGTGAGCTTCTTCACATCCGGCACGCTGCCTCCGACCGGGGCGCCGGTGGCGTCGCCAAGCAGCACTCGAAGCCCCGCGAGGGACGCGAGTCGGTCGGGGGACTGGCGCTCGGCGGTCAGTCCGTCGAGCCACTCGGTGCGCACCCGAGTGAGCTCTCTGGGAGCAAAGGCAGGCTGCTGGACCACCTCTGCCAGGAGCTCGAGCCCGCGCTCGAAGTCTGCCGTCAAGGTGTCGATGCCGAGCGTAGAGTAGTCGCGACCCGCGTCGTGACCCAGGCTCGAACCGAGTGACTCCGCCGCCTCCGCCAAGAGCGACGCGGAGCGTTTTTTCGTACCCTCGGTGAGCATCCGAGCGGTGAGGGCAGCGAGCCCACTCTTGCCCGGCGGGACCGAGCTTGCCCCGTGTCGGATCACCACCGACAGGGAGGTCACGCGCGCCGGGCGCTTCACGAACAACACACTCAGACCGTTGGGCAGCGTGGTGCTCTCCGCGGTCGGGTACACGAGCTCCGCGGGTTTGCCGGGAGTCGGAACTTTGGACCGCCAGCTGTCGGCGACCGCCGGCGGTTTGGCTTTGGCTGGCGGTGCAGGGTGCGCGGACGGCGTTGCCGGGGGCGTGGCGCAGGCGAGGGCCAGTGCTCCGAACCAAGACAGCAAGCTCGGCTTCATGGTCATTTCGCTCCCGCGGGCTGCTTGGCCTCGGGCTTTGGTGCGGGTCTTGGCAGAGTGGTCACGATGACCCGCCGAGAGAGGGCCAGGTGCTCTCGCGCGACGCGCGCGACGTCGGCGCGGGTGACGGCCTCCAGACCTCGGTAGTACTGCTTCAAGTAACCCGGATCCCCGACGTACTGGTTGAAGCGCTGCAAGAGCCCGGCTCGTCCCGACTCTCCGCCTGGACCGTTCAAGAGCTGGAGCGAAGACGACAGCTCGAGGAGCACACGCCTGCGTGCCCGCTCGAGCTCCGCATCCGTCGGGCCCTTGGACGCGAGCAGTGTCAGCACTTCGTCGATGGTCGTCTCGACGAGCTTCGGTGCCTTCCCGGAAGCGGCGACGGCGCTCACCGAGAAAACGCCGGCGAGGGCGTTCGGATCCAGCTCCGCCTCCACGTCGCTGGCGACCTTCTTCTCGACCACCAGGGTCTTGTAGAGGCGGGTCGCCTTGCCCCCGGCGAGGACCGCCGCCGTCAGCTCGAGCGCCGCAGAGTCAGGGGAATAGGCGGGAGGAGTGATGAAGCCCATGCTCACCTTTGCGAGCTCCACATTCTCGGTGACGTCGACGCGCGTCACCTTCGTGAGCGCCGGTGTCGGGTTGGTCTTCTGACTGGGTTTGGGCTTCTTGGCCAGGCCGCCGAAGTAACGGGTGAGCCACAGCTTGACCGTGGCGGGATCGAAATCGCCCGCGAGCGTGAGGGTGGCGTTGGACGGTGCGTAGTACGCTCGGAAGAACGCCTCGGCATCGCTGAGCTTCGCCGCGTCCAGATCCGCCATCGAGCCGATCACCGCGCCGTGGTACGGATGCCCGGTCGGGAAGAGGGTGTCGAGCAGCGCGAGGCTGCTCGGCCCGTACGGGGAATCTTCATAAGACTGCCGGCGCTCGTTCTTCACGACCCCGCGCTGGACCTCCAGCCGCTCGCTCGAGAGGGTGTCGAGAAAAAATCCCATGCGATCACTCTCGATCCAGAGGCAGAGCTCGAGCTGCTCGCGCGGGACCGTCTCGAAGTAGTTCGTGCGATCCCAGCTCGTCGTACCGTTGACGTTGGTGGCTCCAGCGCTCTCGAGCAGCTGGTCGAAGCGCTGCCCAACGTGTTTGGAGCCGGTGAACATCAAGTGCTCGAACAGGTGCGCGAACCCGGAGCGCCCGGCGGGTTCGTTGATGGGCCCGACGTGGTACCAGACACTGACGGCGACGAGCGGCAGCGTGGAGTCTCGGTGCAGGATTACCTCGAGGCCGTTGGCGAGCTGGTACTTCTCGAACGGGATCTCCGGCGCTGCGCTCGGCGCGGCTGACTTCTGCTCGGCGGCGACCGGGGCGGTGAGGGCCAGAAGGCCGAGGCAAACGGCGATTGCACGACTTCGTCGCATGGGAGTGAAGCTACGACGGTGACGTCCGCACAGGAATAGCCCATGACCCACGGGAGCTTCGGTTGGCCACTCGTGCGCTCAACTTGCCGAACTTCTCAACTGGGGTACTCTCGGCCGCGGTTGGCAGCCGGGGAGGCTCAAATGGCGAATCGGAGAAGCGTTTGGTTGTTCGTGACTCTCGTCGGTGCGGTGGCGCCGGCGTTGTCCGTGATCACGGTCGCTGACGACGCACTCGCGGCTCCCGCTGCGCGCTATCGCGTCGGCATGCGTGTGAAGGCCAAGCGCACTTGCACGGTCCAGGGCTACGAGGTCAAGAAGGGCGTCATCCTCAGCGTGGCCGCCGTGCAGAGCGACGACAAGGGCAAGGTCACCACCCTCGACCTGAACTTCAGCGGCATGACCATCGGCAACGTGCCCGCGCAGGTCGTCGACTCGCTCTTCTCAGCCGCTTGAGCTCGAGGGACCCGGCTTCGGCAGGGGGGATCCCGTCGGAACGGAATCGGTCCCGCCGAGGGTGCGCCACACGGCGGCGGCCCACTGGTAGCCTCCAGTCCAGCTCGGGTGGCGGCCGTCTTCCATGCGGGGAAGCTCGAGCTTGGACGAGTCGAAGTAACGGCAGTGTCCGAGGTTCTGCTTCAGGAGCTCGATGAACCCCGTGTCCTTCTTCCACAGCGGTGGACCGATCCAGAGACACGGGCGTCCGCGAGTGTCGGCGACGATCTGTTTCACTGCGGGACCGCGGCGCTCCGGCCTAGGGTCGAAGAGCTCGTTCGAGCCGAGGGAGATCAGGATCAGATCCGGATCGTATTTGTACATCGCGTCTTGGAGCAGGCGCTTGCCGGCCCAGTCGAGGGTGCTGCTCGAGACCGTGGCCTCCACCCAGTAGTTGCGGCCGCTACGCCAGAAGATCGATCTCAGGTAGTTGCCGACCAGCGGCGCCATCGAGTCCCCGACGTGCAGCACACGCATGGCCTTGGCCGCGGGCACGAGCCCGGCGTCCGTGGTCAAGAGCAGCGGGCCGGTGGGGTCCGCGCTCGGGGCGGCAGCGGGAGCGGCGCCGGCGTTCGGAACGCTGCTGCCCATCGCGCGCGAGGTGCTGTCCGCCGGGGAAGGTGGGCTGTCGTCGGCGTGAGCCGAGGCCGTGCCCGTGGCGTTCCGCCCCGCCGTCTCCGGCGAGCAGGCCAGAGCAACGAGCCAGACCAGGGCCTGAGCCTTCCGCACCGAGGCATTGTCCCATCATCTCTTGCCAGGTGGGCAAGCTCCGGGGCGCTGATTCCGCTATGGTCCCCGGCCGTGCCAGCCGGAAAGCTGCCCAAGGTGGACCGGGTCGTCGACGCGCCGGAGCTCACGGCCGTGCGGCAGCGGCTCGGGAAAAAGGCCGTGACGGTGCTCGTGCGGCGTGAGCTCGCCGATGCGCGGCGCTTGATGCTCGCCGGGGAGGCGCCGATGGCTTTTGGCGCGGTCGTGGCACGGGTCCGCGTGCGCGCCGAGGCGCGCTTGCGAGCGGGCCTTCAGCCGGTGATCAACGCGACCGGTGTGCTCTTGCACACGAACCTCGGGCGAGCGCCGCTTCCCCAGGCCAGCATCGCGCGAATCGTCGAGACAGCCGGCGTTTACTCGAGTTTGGAGCTCGACGTGGAGACGGGCGTGCGCACCCGGCGCGGCGTTCAGGTCGAGCTGGGCCTCTCGGAGCTGGTCGGCGCCGACGACGTGCTCCTGGTGAACAACAACGCCGCCGCGGTGCTGCTCGCGCTGAGCTCGCTGGCCGCTGGACGCGAAGTGATCGTGTCGCGGGGTGAGCTCGTGGAAATCGGCGGTGGCTTTCGCATCCCCGAGGTGCTGGCGCGCTCCGGCGCGCGGCTGGTCGAGGTTGGAACCACGAACCGCACGCGAGTCGAAGACTACGCCAACGCACTGACCGAGCGCACCGCGTGCCTGCTGCGTGTGCACCCGAGCAACTTCAAGATCACCGGCTTTGCGGAGCGACCATCCCTCGCGGAGCTCGCGCGCCTTGGGCACGAACGCGGAGTCGTCGTGGTCAAAGATCTGGGCGGGGGACTCGTCTCGGAGCTGCCTGCCGCGATCGCCGCCTCGGATCTCGCAAGGGAGCCGAGTGTCACGAGCTGTTTGCTCGCGGGGGCCGACCTCGTTTGTTTCAGCTTGGACAAGCTGTTCGGCGGGCCGCAGGGGGGTGCCATTGCGGGGCGCGGGGACCTGGTTGGAAAGTTGCGCGACGATCCGCTGGCGCGCGCGCTGCGGCTCGACAAGCTAGCGCTGGCCGCCACCGAAGGCGTGCTGGATGCCTACCGGCGCGGAGCTACGTCCGAGATCCCGGTTCACGCGCTGCTCGCGACGCCGCTCGAAGTGCTGAGGTTGCGGGTCGAGAGCTGGCGTGCAGCGCTCTCCGAGCAAGGCATCGCCATCGAGTGCGTGGAGTCCGAAGGGGCGATCGGCGGGGGCACTCTGGCCGAGGCTCCGGTGGCTTCGGTCGCCCTCCGGCTGACACACGGCAACCCCGACGTCCTGGCAGAACGCCTTCGCGCTGGCAGTCCGGCAGTGCTGGGGCGTGTCGTCGAAGGTGCGCTGCTCCTGGACGCCCGCACGGTTTTCCCCGGGCAAGACGCCGCGCTGACAACGGCGCTCCAGCTTGCGATCGACGAAACACGCGCTGGGCTCGAACCCGGTGGGGAGCCGTAGTAAGCTCAGGTCGTGGTCAGGCGACTCCTCGTTACCTTGGGCTTTGTGCTGATGCTGGTGCCCGCCTTCGGGGGCTGCGGGATCACGGAGGAGGGCGGCCTCTCGCCGGACGGAGGAACCGGCGCCGACGGCGGCATCGGCGGGACCGGGGTGGGCGGCGGGACGTGTTTCCCCGGCGCGAAGGTGTGCCCGGATCCGAAGAACCCGAAAGACTTGTTGTGCCTGACCGCGGACGAGCCGGCGTATGGCTGCAGCAACTCGACGGCGTGCTCGCCCTGCCTTCTGCCCCACGCGAAGGCCAAGTGCAACGCGGGAAACTGCGCCGTCGGTAGCTGTGATGCGGGTTGGGACGACTGCAACGGCAACCCGGTCGACGGCTGTGAGACCGACCTGACGGGCGACAAGGAACACTGCAGCAAGTGTGAAAACAACTGCCTCACCGCCGCGGGTCAGGGCCCGGGCTGGATCTGCACGAGCGGCGTGTGCGAGGTCAATCAGTGTTGCCCGGACGGGAATCCGGCCTGTGTCACCAAGCAGGACTGCGACCTGAACAAACAGAACGGCTGTGAGGTCGACCTCGCGACGGACGCCAACAACTGCAAGACCTGCGGCAACGTCTGCTCACTACCCCACGCCCAGAGCTCCTGCTCTCAAGAGACCTGCGTGGTCACGGTGTGCAGTGGGGGTTGGGCGAACTGCGACAAGAACGACGTCAACGGCTGTGAGATCAACATCAGCCAGGGGGACAAGGGCAACTGCGGGGCCTGTGGTAAGGCCTGCAACGAGACCAACGGCGGCGCGACCTGCCAGGGTGGCAACTGTGTGCTGGCTTGTTTCCCCGGGTTTGGCAACTGCGACAACAACCCCGACAACGGCTGTGAGACGGATCTCAAGAGCAACCCGCTCCACTGCAACATCTGCGGCAAGGCCTGCAATCCGCAAAATGCTCAGGCCGCGCTCTGCGACAACGGGGCGTGCAGCTACACCGCCTGCAAGGCCGGGTTCGCGGACTGTGATGGCAACAAGGCCAACGGTTGCGAGATCAACATCCTTCAGGACAAGAACAACTGCGGGGGGTGTGGCTCTGGCTTCGTCTGTCAGGCGCCCTCGGGCGGCAGCGTGGTGTGCAACGCCGGCACCTGTGCGCAGGCCTGCGGCAGCGGGCTGACCAACTGCAGCGGCGTGTGTGTGCCGACGGCGACGGACATCAACAACTGCGGTGGCTGCGGCTCGAAGTGCACCCCGCCCGCGAACGCTTCGGCCACGTGCAGTGGGGGCGGCTGTGGTTTCAACTGCAATGGCGGCTGGGCGTCGTGTGGCACGACCCAGTGTTATCAGAACGGGAGTGACCCGACGCATTGCTGCTCTGGAGGCGGCTGCAACAATGCGTGCACCAACTGCCCCGGCCCCGGCAGCGGCACCGGGAGTGCGACGTGCAGTGCCGGGACTTGTGGCATCAACTGTAGCCCGCCGACCGCGGGCAAGTGCGGTAGCAGTTGTTTCGACTTTCAGACGGACAAGAACCACTGCAACAACTGCGCGACCAAGTGCGTGGACCCGTCAAACGGCACCAACAACTGCGTCACCGGCGCCTGCAAGCTGACGTGCGACTCGGGCTACCACGACTGCAGCGGCCTGTGTAAGTCGAGCTCGGATGTCGGGAGCTGCGGCACGAACTGCTCGCCGTGTCCGGGTCCGTCAGCGGGCACCGGGACAACGACCTGCGGGAGCGGAACTTGTGGCATCAACTGTACGGGAGGCACTCCGGACCTGTGTGGTACGGCCTGTGTCAACAAGCAGACGGACAAACTGAACTGCGGCACCTGCGGGAAGACCTGCTCGGCGAGCGAGACCTGCTGCAGCGGCGGCTGCGCGGATCTCACGAACGACGACAACAACTGCGGCGTCTGCGGCAAGAAATGTCTGAGTAGCGAGACGTGTACGGCCTCGAAGTGTTGTCCAAACGGCGGGGGCGCGGACGGCGGCGGAGCGGATGGTGGCTGCTGAGACGAGCCGGCCCCGTCTCGTGCGCGCGTAGAGTCGACGCGTCATGAGCCACTGGGAACGCCTCTCCGCCCTCGACGTATCGTTTCTGTACGCCGAGAGCCCGACCGCCCACATGCACGTGGGTTCGCTCTTGTTCTTCGAGGACATTGGCCTGACCGAGGCCGAGATCTTCGACCACATCGCCCGCCGCTTGCACCACGTGCCGCGGTTCCGGAAGAAGGTGCGCTGGGTGCCGGGCGGGCTGCATCGCCCGGTCTGGGTCGACGATCCACACTTCGACCTGCGCTTCCACGTGCGCTGGACCGGCCTGCCCAAACCCCGCGGCGAGCGCGAGGCTCTCGCCCTGATGGGGCGCGTGATGAGCCACAACCTCGATCGACGGAAGCCCCTGTGGGAGATGTGGGTGTTCGATCTGGAGGACGGGCGCCGGGGCATCATCCAGAAGACGCACCACTGCCTGATTGACGGCGCCAGCGGCGTCGACCTCGGCACGGTGCTCCTGGATTTTGCGGCGGACGCGCCGCCGCCCGAGGCCGAGCCCTGGAGTCCCGAGCCGGAGCCCAGCGACGCGGAGCTGACCCGCGACGCCTTGCTCGACCTGTCCGAGCGACCGCGTCAGCTACGCGCTGTCGCGCGCCGGGTCATGGACAAACTCGAGGGCAGTGAGCCGCTCGCCGACAAGGCTCGGGACATCCTGGATGGCATCAAGTCGTTCGGGCGAGCGGCCACCGAGCTGATGCCGATGACCAGCCTGAACGCCAGCATCGGCCCTCACCGCCGCTACGACGTGGTGCGCCTGGAGCTGGCCGACGTGAAGGCGGTGCGCCGGCGCTTCGAGTGCACGGTGAACGACGTCGTCTTGTGCCTGGTCACGAGCGCCCTGAGAACACTCCTGATCTCTCGCCGGGAGAACGTCGAGGGCTTGGTCATGAAAGCCATGGTCCCGGTCAGCGTGCGCGATGCGTCGCAGGCTCGCACCTGGGGCAACAAAGTCAGCATGATGGCGGCGGAGCTGCCGGTCGGTGAGCCCGATCCGAGAGCTTGCATCGTGATCCTGCGAGATCGCATGGCCGATCTGAAGCGCTCCGGCCAGGCCGTTGGCGCGGATTTCTGGGTGCGCTTGGGCGAGTACGCCCCGCCGACCTTGCTCTCGCTCGCGGGGCGCGCCCTGGCGCTCCAGCGCATGGTGAACCTGGTCGTCACCAACGTGCCGGGCCCTCAGTTCCCGCTCTACCTGCGGGGCGCGCGCATGCTCGAGGCGTTTCCTTACGTGCCGGTGTTCGCGCAGAACCCGCTCAGTGTCGCCGTGCTCTCCTACGACGGCGCGCTCGGATTTGGACTCACTGGCGACTGGGATCGCCTGCCCGACCTCGCGGTATTTTCCGAGGGCATCCACCAGGCGCTCGCGGAGCTGATGAGCGACGCCCCCGACCTCGCGGCGTCTAGCTCGTCCCCGGCGCCGGAAAAGGCGGTCGGCGCAAAGCCGAAGAAGAAGCGAAGGCCCCTGAGCAAGAAGAAAGCCGCGGCGTCCGCCGCTCGCGAGCGCTGAGGGCTCAAAGGGTCAGGTCAGGCCGAGGCTCTGAGCGCATCCTCGACGAAGTCCAGGCGGTCCTTGCCGAAGAACAAGTCGTCCCCGACGATACACGCCGGCGCACCGAAGATTCCGCGAGTGCGCGCCGCCTCGGTCGAGGCCTTGAGCGCCGCTTTTGCTTCGGGCCCCCGAGCTCTCTCGAGCGCGACCTTCGGGTCGGCTCCGAGCTTCGAGAGCAGCTCGCCGAGCACGGCCTCGTCAGCGATGTCACGGTCCTGGACCCAGTAGGCGTCGAAGACGGCCTCCGCCCAGGCTCGATGCGCGAGCCCGAGCTCCTGGCTCGAGAGCGCGATGCGCAGCGAAAGGAGTGTGTTCATCGGAAAGCGAGACGGGAAGCGGAACGGGATGCGATGTTTTTGGCTCCAGCGCTGCAGGTCCAGCAGGCTCGCCGCGCTCTTTTCCGGGCTGGTCATGCCCGGCGTCTGCGACACGTCCAGCAGCTTGAACAAACCCCCCAGGAAAAACGGGCGGTACTCGATGGTCGCCGACGTGCGCTCGGCGATGGCCGGCAACATCAGCGCCGCGAAATAGGCGTTGGGGCTCGAGAAGTCGTAATAGAGTTCGACGATCTTCGACATCCGTTCGGAGATAGCGGAGCGCCGCCGCCCTGGCAATCCGGAGCCCCGGGGTCTCAGGACAAGAGGCGCCGGGCCGCCTCGAAGATTTCGACCTCGTCCACCAGCACCAGGTTCGCGGCGTCACCCAGGGGGATGAAGCTGTCGGCGGCGTTGACCCGTTCGAAGCCTACGGCTGCCTTCGCGTCGAGCAGGGCGGCGGCCAGCGCCTCCGACACGCTTCCGCTCCTTCGGCACTCGTCGACCACCAGCAGTTTGCCGCACTCGACCGCGTGCTGAACGACCTCTGCTTCCGGCAGCGGCACCAGCCATCTGAGATCCAGAACACGGGCACGTTTGCCGAGCTCGTGCTCGATGCGCCGCGCCACGCGCAGGCTCATCCAGAGGCCATTTCCGTAGCTGGCGATCAGCAAATCGCGGGCGTCGGCGTGATACACGCGAGCCCGTCCCGACGGGGTGCTCGTCGCTGGCAAGGGCGCGGCCCAGGCGCCGTCGCCGTCGTCGTGCAAATCTCGGGTGTGATAGAGCGCGATGGGCTCGATCAGCACGACGATGCGCCGCGCCTCACGGGCCAGGGTAAAAGCCGTGCGGTAGAGCTCGACAGCGTCGTCGCCGCGGGCGGGCACCGCCACCAGCAGCCCGGGAATGTCGCGCAACACGGCGAGGGAGTTGTCGTTGTGAAAGTGGCCGCCAAAACCCTTCTGGTAGGCCAGCCCCGCGATGCGCACGACCATCGGGTTGTCGTAGGCGCGGTCCGAGAAGAACTGCATCGTGGCAGCTTCGCCGCGCAGCTGGTCTTCCGCGTTGTGCAGGTAGGCGAGGTACTGGATCTCCGGCACCGGGAGCAGGCCGAGCGTGGCGGTACCGAGCGCGAGCCCCAGGATGGTCTGTTCGTCGAGCAGCGTGTTGAACACGCGCAGTGGTCCGGCCTTCGCGAGCAGCCCCTTGGTGACGCCGTACACGCCGCCCTTCTTGGCGACGTCCTCCCCGAACAAGATCACGTTCGGAAAGCGCTCCATCGCTTCGACCAACGCGGCGTTGATGCCCTGGGCCAGCGTCATCGGCTGCGAAGAACGCACACGCTCGTCGAGAGTGGCCGCGGCCCGCACGATCTCGTCGCAAGGGTTGGCGACGGCGCGGAGCACCTGGGCGCGGGACGTGAGCTTGGGGCGATCGATGGCGATGCGCGCGGCTTCTTCCACCCGGGCTGCCGCGGCAGCGCGCATCTCGAGCACCGCCTCGGCGTCGAGGGCGCCCGCGTCGATGAGATCGAGGGCGGCGCGGAGCACGGGATCCCGGCGCTCGGCGTCCTCGAGCTCCGTTTGAGTACGGTAGGTGGTGTCGACGTCGCTACCAGCGTGCCCGAGCAGCCGGACCATCGAGAGATGCAGAACCGCGGCCCGGCGGGTCTTCCTGCAGTGCTGCACCGCAGCGCGGGCCGTGCGGAACGTCGAGGCCAGATCCCAGCCATCGGCGCGAAAGTACGCCAGGTGGGGCACGGCTCGGAGGCGTGTCTCGACCCAGTGCTCGGGGGTCCGAACGCTGATCCCGAGGCCGTTGTCCTCACACACCACGAGCAGCGGCATGGGCAGGTTCTGGTGCAGCGTCCAGCTCACGGCGTTCAACGCGCCGAGCGCGGTCGAGTGGTTCAAGCTCGCGTCGCCAAAGCTGGCCACGGCGATCGAATTGCGGGCGCCGGGCACTTCGACGCCGAGTCGCGGCGCGCGCTCGAGGGCAAAGGCGAGCCCCAAGGCCCGCGGCAGATGCGAGGCGATGGTGCTGGTCGACGGGATGATGCCGAGTGGTTTGCTTCCCAAGACCTTGTGTCGTCCGCCGCTGATTGGCTCCTCGCTCGAGGCCACCAACGACAAGACGATGTCCCGCACGCTGTCGACTCCAGGGACCTGGCGAGCACGCTCGACCTGCACGGCGCCGCTTCGGTAGTGGAGCAGCGCTGGATCGCTCGGGCCGGTGAGGCGGCCGAGGACCACGTTGGCCTCGTGCCCCGTGCTGCAGATGGTGTAGTGCCCGTGCCCTCGGCCTCGGAGCTCGTGCGCGGTGAGATCGAGCTGGCGTGTCAAGAGCATCGACTCGAGGAGCTCGCAGCCGAGCAGCGGCTCGAGATCCCAATCGGGGCGCGCCGCGCGACGTTGGTGGCTTTTGACGACCTCGCAGAAGCGAGCGACGAGCTGGCGCACTCTCTCGAGTGACATTTGCCGGCAGCCTACTCGCGGGAGCGTGGGTTATCTCCAGCAAAATCGCGCGGACCGGCGCCTTTTGTTCGGGAGCGCACGAGGCCCGAATTGCAGGGGCATCCGTCCAACGCTCGGTCAGATGGGTCGCGCGCCTTTGCGCGGCCGGGGCCCTCGGCGCTACGCTCCGACTCGGGATTATGCCCTCCGAGCATCCGGACGATCAGGACGGAGGAGCGCTGCCCGCGCGCGCGGCGGCGCCGGATGAACCCACTCAAGTGGACATCAGGCCGCGCGCGGAGGCAGCACAGCCGAGCGGTACCGGGCACTCGCCGGAGGCGGCCGAAGCCAGCGAGGGCAGCTCGACCAGCACGAGCAGCAACGAGACCGCCTCCCGCACCATCAGCGGCGTGACCGGGGTCACCGGTTTGCCTCTCACTCGGGGCGCCGCCAGCGGGGTCACGACCGCCGCCCCGCTGATTCTGAAGAGCGAAGAGCATGCGCGTGCCGTTGCGCTCTTCCGCTTGGTGATCGCCGCCGCGGTCGCTGGCCTCGTCGCGGTCTGGTTGCCGGAGCGGGAATCGCCCGGGCGTTGGTTGGCTACCTTCGTGATCAGCTTCACTCTGGCGGTCACGACCTGGCTCCTGGTCGAGTTCCGAAATCCCGAGCGTTACAGCGCCAACAAACTCCTGTTCCAGGGACTGTGCTGCGTCGCGACGATCCTCGCGGTGGTCTACTACGTGGGCATCTTTTCACCGACGATCATCGCCATGTACATCGGGGTCTACTTCTTCGGCGTCGGCGACTCGCCGCGCTCGGGCTGGGCCATCTACTTGACGGGAGCCATCGGTTATCTCGCGCTCGGAATGGCAGCGATGCTCGGTGTGCTCCCGACTGATCGCGCCGTGATGGCGCTGTCGACCCCCGAGCTGTCCTCGATGATCGCGGTGGCCGGGGTGTGTCAGGTGCTATTTTTTGCGACCTTCTGGATGGCGCGCAGCAGCCGGCGGGCGACGCTGGCGGCGTTCGATCGCCTGGAGCGCGCCGCGAGGCAAATCCGCAAGCGCGAGGCGCTGCTGAATGAAGTGCGAGCCGAGCTCGATCAGGAGCGCGCGGCGAAGGAAGGCCGGTTCACCGACCAGAAGCTGGGGAAGTACCTGATTGGCGAGGTGATCGGCCGCGGCGCCATGGGTGAGGTCTATCGGGGCTGGGAGCAGGGCGCCGAGCGACCAGTGGCGGTGAAATTCTTGAGCGCGGCCCTGGCTGAAGATGCCTCGGCGCTGGAGCGTTTCTTTCGGGAGTCGGACATCGCCGCGAAGCTCGAGTCGAAGCACGTCGTAAAGGTCTTCGACCACGGCGTGGCCGACGGCGGCGCACCGTTTCTGGTGATGGAGCTGCTGGAGGGCGCGGATCTCGCCCAGGTCCTCAGGGACAAAGGACGGCTGGGCACGGGCGAGGCACTGGAGCTCGTGTCACAGGTGGCAGCAGCCCTGGCGGAGGCGGACGAGAATGGCATCGTTCACCGCGACCTAAAACCTCAGAACCTCTTCCGCTTGCTGAGCTCGGGCCGCCCGCATTGGAAGGTGCTCGATTTCGGGGTCTCGAAGGTCCTGGACTCG
The DNA here is from genome assembly GCA_016706225.1 of Myxococcales bacterium. Lineage (NCBI taxonomy): Bacteria > Pseudomonadati > Myxococcota > Myxococcia > Myxococcales > Myxococcales bacterium. Next base: position 168,032 of record JADJKB010000021.1, on the reverse strand, counting down.
GCGAAGGACTTGACGCTTGGGGCGGCGGTCGGCACGCCAAGCTACATGTCCCCCGAACAAGCGCGGGGGGCGCCGGTCGATCATCGCGCGGACGTCTTTGCGCTCGGGATCGTCGCCTACCGTGTGCTCACCGGCAAACCGGCCTTCACCGGTCCGGATAGCGCCAGCACCCTCTACAACGTGGTCCACGTGCAGCCGGTGCGGCCGTCGGATCTGGTTGGGCTCGGGGACGACGTCGACCGCGCGCTCGCGCTCGCGTTGGCCAAGGACGCGGAGCGTCGCTTTGCGTCGTCGCTGATGTTTGCGATGGCGTTGTCCGAGGCCTTGAAGAATCGCCTGGACGACCGCTTGCGGCGGGACGCCGACGCGTTGCTGGCCGAACAACCGTGGGGCACGGACGTACTCAAGGTCCTCCGGGCGGAGAATCGCCGCTGGCGCCATGCTCAGGCGTCCGGGCGAAGCACGTCAAAACCTCCGGGCCGCGCGTCTTCTGCCTGAGCACCGCGCTCAAACGCGGCCGGCGCCTCGTACTCGGTCGTCCCCCTGGCGGCGGGTCGTGCCCTCACGGTCGAGCTGTTCGAGCAGCGGAATGGCCTGTTTGCGAGACACACCCGCCAGATCTTTGAACTCCGGCACACTCATCACGGGTCGGCCCGCGAAGAACTCGCCGATCTTGAGGCGCAGCGCGTCCAGGTGCCGCTCGGCAAACCAGAGCCCACCCAGACGGCGTGCGCGAGTTTCGGACGACAGCCCTGCCAGCGCATGTTTCAGTGACTCGGGGCTGAGGGTTGGGCAGCGTTCGGCGATGACCGCTTCGCTCGAACCCTCGAGGGCGGCGGCGTCGAGCACCTCGAGCACACGGTCGCGTGACTCTCGCGCCTGCGGGCCCGCGAGCGTGGCAAAACTCTGTAGACAGATCACGCCGGCCGCGACCTGTGTCTGACCGGATTTCGTGGCGCGCTCGAGGGCGACGTCCGTCACCTCGCGTCCGGCGCGGGCGGCCAGTCGCGTGCGCAGCGTCTCCAGCGACAGCCCGGGCTGGTCGGGGTGGGCTTCGTGATGGCGCCCGAGCTCTGAGACCAGCTCGGAGACCAGGACGTCGAGCGTGGCGGGAACCGTGTAGGCGTCGTTGGAAAGCGCGAGCGCGTCGGCCGGACCACGTCGTTTCTTTCCGGTCAGCCAGCGCGCGAGATCTCCCGGTTCGAGGCCGAAGCGGCGTTCGACGTCGGGCCCGAAGATGGGCCGCGGTGCGGCGAGTGTCATCAAACCGCCGAGCGCTGCGGCCCAGTCCCCCTGGGCGACGTTCGCCAGCGTGGTGGCGCGGAGCTGCCAGCCCGACGTGTCTTTGCGCTTGGGCAGCGGCGGACTCTGCGCGTCGAGCACCCGACCGCCGGCGAGCACGGCGCCATGCTCGCGCGTGCTCTTGAAGCCGCGCAGCACGATGCCGATGCCGCCCTGGCAGGGCAGGGGTTCCTCCAGACGCAGATGAAACAGCCCCTCCCCGATGCGCGTGACGCGGGCGCTTCGCCGGGTCGTGCCGAGATGGACGATGACGGGGCTGCCGTTGCCGAGGGCGGAGTCGGCGCCAGGCAGGAGCGTCAAGTGTGCGTCGAGGCGCGTGCTCAGCGGCAGCTGGGGCTCCAGCGTCACGATGTCTCCGCGCCCGACCTCGTCGACCTCCAGGCGCGCGAGGTTCACTGCCACGCGGCTCGGGGCTGTGATGGTCTCGACCTGTTTGCCGTGCACCTCCAGGCCGCGGCAGACACTCTCGTGGATCCCCCGCGGGCCGGCGACGAAGACCGTGGCGCCCAGCTTCAACGCTCCGCGGGTGAGGGTGCCGGTCACGACGGTGCCGGCGCCCTTCACCGTGAACACACGATCGACCGGCAGCCAGAGGCGCCCACTTGCGCCGCGGTCCGGCGCGGAGCGTGCGAGCTCGCCGAGTGCGGCTCGGAGCTCGTCGAGGCCGCGGCCGGACAGGGCGTCGGTGGGGACGACGGTGGTTGCCTCCAGGCCGAGAGCCTCGAGGGTGGTGCGGACATCCATCACCGCGAGCTCGAGCATCTCCGCGTCGACCAGATCTGCCTTGGTCAGCGCGACGACGACGCGACGGATGCCGAGCAGCGTGCAGATGTGCAAGTGCTCGCGGGTCTGCGGCATGACCCCATCGTCCGCGGCGACACACAGGAGCACACCGTCGACGCCACCGACGCCGGCGATCATCGCGTGCACGAGTTTTCTGTGGCCCGGCACGTCGATGAAGCTGATGCCCGCGTCCGCGAGCTCCGCGAAGCCGAGCTCGATGCTGATGCCGCGGCGCTTTTCATCCGGCAGCCGATCGGTGTCGGTCCCGGTCAAGGCGCGGATCAGCGACGTCTTGCCATGGTCGACGTGCCCCGCCGTGGCGAGCACCACTCGGCGTCGATTCTCGGCTGGCTGCGGCACGCCGAGAACGGTAGCAACCCCCGGCCCGAGCTGGTAAGCCTTCCTCGGAAGCGCTCGGTACGCTGGCGCGGCCCTCGGTCTTCAAAACCGATGGGGGTTCGGTTCAACCCGGGCTCCGGTGGGTTCGATTCCCATGCGCTTCCGCTGATTCCGCCGCGTTCAACCGGCCAGCTCCGCGGCGCGGCGTGACTCACCTTCGGGGATCTCCAGCGCGTCGAGCAGCTCACGCTCGAGCTGATCGAGCGCCTCCACGGCGAGCCCGGGTGCGGCGAACAGCTCCAGGTGCAGCTCACCGCGGTAACCGAAGGCAACGACGGCGGGTACCGGCACGCCTTCCATGTTCGGTCCGATGATCCGGATGCTCTCGATGTCATCGCCAAACGCCGCGACACCGTGATCGATGCGGCCGACGTTGGTGAACACCAGCCCCCGGCTGAGGGGGAGATCGATCAGCACCGGGTGCAACCAGCGGGTGATGCGTCGTGCCCAGGCGTGCGGCGCGCCGATTGCCAGCGTCAACGGTGTCAGCAAGAAGGCCGGGCCCGCGAGGCCTCGGCGGTGTTGCGCGGTGACCTTGGAGACGGCGCTGAGGGTCCGCCCGAGATCCGAGACGGCCGCTCGCGGTACGATCACCGACAGAATGCTGGACGTGTTGGCCGCAGTCAGGCGCGGCGAGCCGGAATAACGGCGCAGATCCATGGTGTACATCACCGCGATGGGTCCGCGACTCGAGCGGCGCGCAGCGACCTTTGCCAAGGCCGCGAGCAGGATGTCGTTGACGCTGGCCTTCTGGGGTTTGCAGCGAGCCTTGATGCGATCGACATCGGAGGCTGTCAGGGTCAGGTGACGCCACCTCGATGGGCTCGACGGCTCGAGGGGAAAGTGGCGCTCGCGCTTGGCTGCCGCGTAGGTCCGAAAAGGGAGCAGGGTCGTCGCGGCCATGTCGCGGGCGAGCACCGGAGCGTGGCGCCAGCCCAGGCCCTCGAGCGAGCTGAGGATGCCGCGTCGCGCGTCGGTGGGGGCCGCTGGTTCCTGGTTGTAGAGGTGCGCGCCGAGCACGTGCCCCACGGCGGCGACGCCGGCCCCGTCGACGGCGAGGTGTGTGATGCTCAGGATCAGCCGCGAACCTTCGTTGCGCCGCAAGCTGACCATCCTGAGCGGGCGCTCGCGAGTCGAGTCGATGGAGCGCCGGACCCAGTGCTTGGTCTCGGCCTCGACATCAACGGGGTTGTCGAGCAGGTGCACGGCGTCCGAGATGGGCCCCTCGACCGCCCGCCAGCGGTCGCGCCAGAAGCCGGGCACGTAGCGGCGGCCGAGCACCGGGAAGGCGCTGACCGCAGCCTGGAACGCGCGCTCCAGATCGGCGCGGGAAAAACTGCGCTTGAGGTCGATGACCGCGTGGATCCCCAAGTCGCCATAACGTTCGATCGAACCGAAGAGGCTGACGTCCGGGAGCTCGGCGGTGAGCATGCTCGGATTGTCGCTCGGGCGAGGCCGAAGTGCGAGGGGACTCGGGGTCGCGCGCGGATATTTCTGTGCAAACGGCTCCGGCTTCGATTGAACGGGCGCGCCCGGCAGGCCCTCACTCGCCCTCGGCGGCTCGCTCCGCCGCGTCGATCAGCTGCGCCAGGTGATCGTGAAATTCACGCAGCAGCTTGGGGTCGTCGCGGGCGAACTCGACGGCGATACCGCGGGCCCGGAGCTGCTTGACCACGCACGGGATCCAGAGCGCGCTCTTGCTCGGGGCGTGGGTCACGCAGAGCGCGATGCGCTGGGATGGAGAATATCCTGGCGGCGTGGCCAGGAACAGCCCGGCGCGCGAGGCGTCGCGCGAGTGAAGAACGAACAGGTCCTCGATTCGCCCGAGGGACACCTCCAACAGCGGCGTATCACTGGCCGCAAACGCAGGCCTCGCCCCGCTGATCTTCCGCGCTTCGAACGGGGTCTCGGCGAGCGCCTGGCAATTGGCCGCGGCGGCAACGATGAAACTGTCCCAGCGCTCGCGCTGCTCACCGGCGAGCAGGAAAAACGCGACACCCATGCCTGCGACCTGCTCCGGCTGGCCCTCAGCCAGGTTTCGACGCGTGACGACCGCGTTGGCCTCGAAGGCGCCGAGCTCGTACGGGAGGTGCGACCGAAGTCGCACGAGCTGTCGCAGACTCGGCGGCTCCTTCGTCCTCAGGTAGAGGCCACCAAGACTCACGTCTTCGCTCGAGAACGGGGTCCAGGTCGCGCCCTGCCGAACTTCGACGGGCATCGCGATGCGGTACCGGATGTCGTGCCGGCCCAGCTCTGTAGTCTCGTGGGTCAGGGTTCCGGCGAATAGCACGACTGGCCGAGGCTGGCTCGGCCGTTGGCGCGGGCTGCGCGCAAAGTCGCTCCGGGCGGCACTACCCCGGGTGGCGACGGTGGCGGGTCATCCCGTCGCCCGTTGAATCGTCACGGCTTTTCGATCCACAGCTCGACGTTGCGGTCGTCTGTGGTGCCGGGACCGCTGGCGCCGGTCCAGCCCGAGACGAAATCGAGCGCGGCGAGCTGGCGGCCCTCCAGGGCGACGGGATCCCCCATCACCGAAAAATCGACGTTCGTGGTCCGGAGCATGAGCCAGCCGTTGTCTTGATCCCAGACCTCGACCACGCGGATCTGCTGCGGGAAGTCGGCGAGCGCGCTCGTCATCACCTCCCAGTACGCATGCCCGGCGGTGGGAGTGATCCACTTCACGCGATTTTCGTGCGAGTGCCCCACCATGCTGAAGACCACGTTGGGATAGACCCCCAGAAGATCGAGCCACGCTTGCTCGGAGACTGCGTCAGCCTGTGCCTTGCCGCCGAGGCCGGTGCCGTCACCCAGGGAGCTGGTGGCGTGATGCGAGGCGAGCGCTACCCATTTGCCATCTGCCTGGGCTTTGTCGAGGGCCGGCTTGATCACCGTGTCGATGTCGCCCTGCCGGAGCAGGCCCTCGGAGCCACCGGTCTCTGCCGCGGTGTCGAGCACGAGGAAGCGCAACTCGGTGCCCTGCACGTCGAATGTGTAGATGGCCTTGCCGCTCTTTTCCTGGTCGGCGCCCAACCCATGGCCATCTCCATTTGCGGCGATGCGGGTCATGAGCTCCGTGCGCAAGAGCGGCATGCGTGCATCGTCGGGGACGATCTCGCCCTTGACGATCGGCCCGCCGGGCAAGGACCAATCCCGCGTTCCGGCGACGGCTTCCGAGCCGGTGGCTTCGGCCTGTTTGACCGGTGTGACGGGCAGGTTGCCCTGGATCAAGATGTCGTGGTTTCCCGTGACCCAGTACCAGGGCATCGCCAGGCCCGGCGCCTTGAATGGATCTTTGCCGTCGTTGCGCGCGCCTTTTTTCGGGTCGTCGTTCTTGCCGGAATCGCACTCGACCTTCTCGCTTCCGCTGAGCAGCGCGAGCACCCAGTCGACCTCGTTCGTTTGTGCGTTGTCGGCGTTGTCACCCCCGAGCAGAAGGAAGTCGATGGGGTCGGTGTCGTGCAGCTCGTTCACACTCTGGACCGCGGCGTTGATCAGGTGGCACATGTCCACGTCTTCCGGCCGATAGGCGCCGGCGGTTGCGCCGGGTGAATCGAACGCGGCGAGACGGGTGGGGGACTCGTCGTCGGCGAGCTGTAGATCGGGCATGTGCACGAAGCGCGAGATGCGCTTGGCATTGGGCCCGGCGGCGGGCGCGGTCTTGCCGGCGGGCATGCGCGCGACGTACGGCTCGCCCGGGCCCTCGGAGAGATCACCAAACCCTTCGGCCAGCATCGCCTCGCGGTCATCGGGATCGGAGGGTTTTCGGCCGTCCGCGGGCTTCATCGGCGCCTTGGAGGGCAAGAGGGTCACGTCGGTGGTCAGGCGCACCGGTTCCTTCGGGATGCCGCCGCCGCCGCCGCCGTCGTCCGAAGATCCGCAGCCGATGGCAGCGAGGCCCAACAGAGTCACGACACACAGGCTTCGGTCGACGGTTCGCATCCGCGCAGTCTAGACGTTGCGCGCGAGCGGCGCCATCCGGACTCGCCGCTGCCGGCGCCGGATAGACTACGGGGCGCGGAGCATGGCGAGCTCTGCCAGGAGCGGCTCGGGGGGCACCGGCATCGCCCCGCGTTCGCTTGCAACGAAGCTCGCGTACCGGTTGGCGCGCGAGAGCGCGGTTTCGGGGGATGTCGCCCGAACGAGCTCGATGGCGAGGCACGCCGTGAACGCGTCCCCGGCGCCGACTGGATCGCCGTCGGAGCAGCGAAGGGCGTAGCCCGGGTGGTCCAAGCGGACCTCGCGTGAACGGAGCACAGCGCCGGCTCCCCCGCGGGTCACAGCGCACCAGAGGACTCCCCTCTCCACGAGGGCGACGGCGGCGTCGTGCACTCCGAGCAGCTCCTCGACGCGGCGGGCCTCGAGCTCGTTCAGCTTGAGCAGCTGCGCGTGCGCGAGGGCGGTCTCCAGGGCCGCCTCGGTGACGTGCGGGGGTCGCAGGTTGAGATCGCAGACGCGAAGGCAAGGGGCAGGCAGATCGCCGAGGATCTTCGTGAGCGCGGCGGAGCCGAGCAAGCTGCGCTGGGCCAGCGTTCCGAACACGAACACATCGGCGTCAGCGACGGCGCGGCCGAGCTCCGGCGTGTGTTCGATGCGGTCCCAGGCGGCGGCGTCGCCGATGCGGAACACGGGCTCCCCCTGCGCGAGCTCGACCCGCACGGTTCCGGTTGGGTAGACGGGATCGACACCGACGAACCGCACGTCGACGCCGCACCGGCCGAGCTCCGCCCTCGCCGTATCGCCGAGCGTGTCCGCCCCAACGCGGCTCACCAGCGTGACGCGCGCGCCGAGCTGGCGCGCGTGAAATGCCACGTTGGCCGCCGCTCCACCCAGGCGTGGGCCGTCCGGGAACAAGTCGAAGAGCAGCTCCCCGAACGCAACGACGTGCGGCGCATTGTGCACGGGTCGAGCATAGGCCCCGCGGACCGTCAGATGAAGCGGGGCGAGTTTGATCGACGGAGCGGGTCATGCTTGGCTCCCGGCGCCGATGTCGCCCGTGCGTTCATGGCCCCTGCTCGCTGCGCTCGTTGCGCTCGGCTGCGGTGCGCCCGACCCCCCGGGATCCACCGGCGGTACTCACGTGACTCCCGGCGCTTGCGGCCGGGGGCTCTCGGTGATCCACACGGACTTCGAGTCGACGAACGTCTCGCTCCTCGACTGGGGCGGCAAGGTGCTGTCGTCATCGTTCATTTCGAGCGCCACGACCGGCGCGAAACTCTCCCAGAAGCTCACCGGGGATGTGGTCTTGCCAACGGCTCCGGTCGTCGGCCCGCCGCTCGTGCTGATCGATCGTTACCCTGCGTCGGTGATCACCTGGGTCGACGTCGAGTCCGCGCAGGTTTCGGCGCAGCTCAGCGTGCGCTCCGGCTTTGCTGCGAACCCCCACGACTATCTCGACCTCTCCGATACCCGGGCCTGGGTCACGCGCTTCAATCGGAACTCCGACCCCGACGCGGGGCCGCTCGATCGGGGTGACGACGTGCTCGTGTTGGACCTGTCGGTGCCCGCGGCCGTGGGGTCCATCGATCTTTCACCGGCCATGGCCGGAGCTCCTGCACAGTTTCACGCCAATCCGCACCGCATGGCGCGCGTCGGGCAGCGCGTGTTCGTCACGCTCCTCGGCAAGACGAAGGACCACAGCGATGCGGTGCCGTCACGCCTGGTGGCAATCGACGTCGACTCCGAGAAAGTCGAGGACGTGCTCGTGCTCGACGGACTCTACGAGTGCAACGGGCTCGCACTCTCACCCGATCAGAGCCGCATCGCGATCTCGTGTTCCGGCCGTTTCCACGGCGGAGACAACCCCGATCCGGGCGAGTCAGCGCTTGCCATCGTCCGGCTTTCCCCCGACCTCGTCGAGGAGCAGCGCCACGCTGCGCCGCCCGGCGCCCCGTTTGGTTTTGCTCTCACGTGGGCGACCGACCAGCTCGTTGTCACCAATACCTTCGGCCGTGATGCTTCCGGGTCGATCGCCGCGCGTCCCGACGCGTTCGTCAGCGTGGAGCTCGCGACCGGCCTCACACGGACGCTGCTCGAGTCGAAGGACACCCCGTTCACGCTGGGCGATGTGCGCTGTGCGCCGAGCTGCTCGGTCTGTTTTGCCACCGACGCCGGGCGCGGACTGCTGTTCGCCTTCGACGTGGACGGATCGGGGCAGCTGGGCGCGGCGCGCCCGCTCACGGTCGGCGACGACATCGGCTTGGCGCCGCGATTTCTCGGCCAGTTCTGAGGCAGCCCCATGGTCTTCGACGTCCTCACGCTGGTTCTCGGCATCTGGCTCACCATTCGCAAACTCGAGGTCCGGCGCCACGAAGCCAGTGACCACCCGGAGGCGGCGCCGGCAGATTTCGAGCGCTGGAAGGTCATCGCGCTCGGGGCCTACAACCTCGGGAGCCTGGGCTGTTTTGCCAAGCTGTTCCTGGACTACCTGGTTCAGCTGGGCGCGCCCCGCATCGGCGTGCCCTGGACCGCGATTCGCGTCGCGGGATTCGGGCTGTTCGTCGCCTGGGTGGTTGTCTTGATTACCGTGTGGGTGCGCAGCAGCCAGGCGCGGAAACTCCAGGAAAAGCTGGGCCTCCAGCTACAACGGCGGCCCGCGGCGGACCGCAACGAGCGCTAGGTCCCAAAGGTTCCAGTGCCGGAGGAAGGAGTCGGTGGGGACCGGCGTAAGGAGGGGCGTCCATGAACGAGCGCGAGCGCCTCTCCACCACGCTGGGCATCCTGCTGGCGGGACTCCTCCAGGCCGAGGACGAAGAGGTCGACTCCCAGCGCCGCCCCAGACTGCGCAGCGAGAGTGGCGTGTTTCGGGTCGGGGAAGATGGGCTCGGCCCCTCTGACTCCGCTTTCGAGCCCGCCGACCCGGGCTGAGCCTCGGCTACGTCGGCCCGGGCGAGCGCAGCTGCCGCCCCGCTAGCACACCGCATGCTTCAGGCGGCGCCGAGCACACCCATCGCACGCCCGACCTGGGTGAACGCGCCGATCGCCTGGTCGATCTGCGCCGGTTCGTGCTGTGCGGAGAGCTGAACGCGGATCCGGGCTTCCCCTTTGGGCACGACCGGATACGAGAACCCGATCACGTAGATGCCTTCCTCGAGCAGGCGGGCGGCCATCTCCTGGGCCGTCTTTGCGTCGCCGAGCATCACCGGCACGATCGGGTGGATCCCCTCTTTGACGCGGAAGCCCGCCGCCGTCATGCCGGCGCGAAAACGGGCGGCGTTGCTCATCACTCGCTCCCGGAGCTCGGCGCTCGAGTCGAGCAGATCGAACACCGCGAGGCTCGCGCCCGCGACGGCTGGCGCGAGGGTGTTCGAGAACAAATAAGGCCGCGAGCGTTGCCGCAGGAGGTCGATGACCTCGCGGCGACCCGTGGTGAAGCCTCCACTGGCACCGCCCAACGCTTTCCCCAGCGTGCTGGTGAGGACGTCGATGCGAGAGAGCACGCCCGCGTGCTCCGGCGTGCCGCGCCCCGTCGGCCCGATGAAACCGGTGGCGTGGGAATCGTCGACCATCACCATCGCGCCGTAACGCTCGGCCAGATCGCAGATCGGGCCCAGCTTGGCCAGGTAACCGTCCATGCTGAAGACACCGTCGGTGGCGATCATTCGCAGGCGTTTGCCCGCGCTCTGTTGCAGGGCGGCCTCCAGCGCGGTGAGGTCGCCGTTCGGGTAACGCAGCCGTTCGGCTTTGCACAGCCGGACCCCGTCGATGATGCTGGCGTGATTCAAGGCGTCACTGATGATGGCGTCCTGCTCGCCGAGCAACACCTCGAACAGGCCCCCGTTCGCGTCGAAACACGAGGAGTAGAGGATGGTGTCCTCGGTGCCGAAGAACTGACTGATGCGTGCCTCGAGCGCCTTGTGCAGGTCCTGGGTGCCGCAGATGAAGCGCACACTCGAAAGTCCGAAGCCATGGGAGTCGAGCGCGCGTTTGGCGCCCTCGATCACCGCCGGGTGGCTGGACAATCCCAGGTAGTTGTTGGCGCAGAAATTCAGGACCTGTTTGCCGTTGGAGGCGATGCGCGCGCCTTGGGGCGTCGTGATCACCCGCTCGTCTTTGTACAGCCCCGCCTCGCGGATGCCGGAAAGCTCGGTGGCGTAGATGTGTTTCGCTCGGTCGTACATGGGTGCGATCTCCGAGGGGTGCGGGTCGCTCGAGGGCTTCAGAAGCGGAGCACGACCTTGGGGAAGGCGGTGATGCGCTCCTCGAACGTGTCCTTGTCGAACTTGTCGAAATCGACGATGGGCCCGTCGCCCTTGTTCAGGATGACGTCGTACACGAGATCGTGGATGTTTGGATCCCGCGACTCGAGCAGGTGGCGGGTGATGTGCCAGGTCTCCCAGATGCGCCGGCCAATCACGCTGTGCATGGCGATGCCGTCCACGATCACGCGGTCGAAGCTCTCGATCACCGCGTCGCCGCTCTTGAGTCCGAACAGGATCACGTCCCCGCCGCGTCGCACGGAGTGAATGGCGTTGTTGACGCTGGAGTTCAGGCCGCTCATCTCGAGCACGACGTCGGCGCCAACACCGTCGGTCAGGCGTCGCACCTCGGCCACCAGCTGTTTGTCGTGGGCGTAGTCGTTCGGGCCCATGTTGCCGGGTGAGAGCACGACATCCGCGCCGAGTTTGCTCGCCATGTCCGCGTGGTGTTTCACCGGCTCGATGCCGATGATTTTCGACGCTCCGAGGGCTCGGGCGATCACCACCGCGAACAGCCCAATCGTGCCGCACCCGACGATGGCCACGCGCTTGCCGCGCAAGTTCACCTTGGTACAGGCGTGAACGGCGTTGCCGAACGGCTCCTGGATCGCCGCCACCTCGGGCCGCATCTTCTTCATGTCGGTGCGCCAGATCACGCGCGCTGGCAGCTTGACGTAGTCGGCGAAGGCGCCGTCGTAGCTGATGCCGATGATCAGGTCGTCGGCACACACGTGGGCGTCGCCGGTCCGGCACTGGTAACAGACCCCGCAGAAGATGTGGCTCTCTGCCGCCACCATGTCACCGACGGCGAGGCCGTGGGTGCGGGCCGCGTCGCTGCCCACAGCGATGATCTCACCGAACAGCTCGTGGCCGATGACCCGGCGGTCGCGGGCCGCGTGCGCGGCGCCCGCTTCTTTGTCGAGCGAGCCGACGATCATCTCCTTGAAGGCACGTCGGAACCAGATCCCGCGGTCGCTCCCGCAAAACCCCACGAAGCGCGGTTTGATCAGCACCCGCGAGCGGTCGTTGTAGTCGTCCTTCTCGTCGAGCGTGGCCTTCGGCACCTCCGCCATGCGGAGGCCCCGGCTCTGGTCCCAGGGATCCTTCACGCGGTCGTAGACCAGGGCGCGCATCGAGTCGGTCATGCCCGCCACTCATACGACCGCGCGAGTCGCGGGTCGAGTGGGGTATGCACGATGCGTGCGGCGAAATGGCGAATCGCCGCGGCGCGTCAGCGACGTCCGCGGCGATCGTGGCTCCCGAGGAGCCGGGCTCAGGGTTTGGTGGCCTTGAGGATCTCTTTGATCGGCAGCTTGAGGCGACCGCCCTTGCCGGCGTCCGCCACCGGCGGCGCTGCGGCGTCGGGGACGACCACGGCGGCCGCGTCCGGGACGGCCACAGCGGCCGCATCCGGGACGGCGACGGCGGCGGCATCCGCGACCATCACGACGCCCGCGTCCTGGTTCTTCACCTTCTCGAGGTCGATCTTCAAGATCTTGTCGTCGAGTTGTTTGCTGACGATCCAGCCCGGCGAAAGCTCTCCTACCCCACTGGGCCAGTCCACCAGCATCCAGTTGCCGTAGCGGGCTTTGCGGTTGACCAGGGTTCCGGTCGACAGCGTGGAGATGTGGGAAGTCGTATCGTCCGCCTCTTTGTAAACCTTGGCGTTGGCGAAGATCACACGGACCGTGCCGCTCTCGTCCTTCTCCTTGTCGCCGTAGCGAGTGACGGCCTTGTCGTCCTTCTTCTCTTCCTTCGGCGGCTCCGCACTCGCGGTCGGGGCTGGGGGCGGCGCGGGCGGTTCGGGCGGCGGCTCCTCCTTCTTCTTGCATGCGAGTAGTGCGCCCAGGAGCAGGGCGGCAGAAGCCGTGATCGTCCACTTATCGAGCATGCGCATCCGTTGATCCTCCGTCGGAGCGGGACCGTAGCAAACAAGCTCGTTCACCGTCGAGTGGCGCGTAAGCCGTGGGCGCTTTGGGCAGAACCCACGCAAAAACTCGGCCCCCCTTCAGGGGCGGGGAGGGGGCGGTGTCGTCTCGGGGACGGGCGGGCGTCCGGCCAGGCACCTGGAAATGCCGTCGACGAGCGCCTGCGGCGCCTCCTTCGGGAGCCGTGGATGCCCCATCACGTTCGACAAGAGGCGGTCCCAGGTCACGTTTCCGTCGGCGCCGAAGCTCATCCACACGAACAGCGCCCGCCCCTTGATGTTGGCGAAGGGGACCCCGGCGCCGCGTCCACCCAGCCAGGCTCGGGAGTCGCTCGAGTTGTTGCGGTTGTCGCCCATCACCCAGACTTCGCCGGGCGACACCTTGTACGGACCCTGTCGGCCGTCGAAACGGTCGTCCTCGAACAAGGTCAGATAGCTGTACTCACCCAGGAACTCCACGAACAAGTCCCCGTGTTTCATGCCGCCGTCGTCCCCCTCGCGGAACTCGTAGGCGCCGACGAGACAGCTCGGAATGCGCCACCCGTTGAGCGCGGGGTGACCGCCCTCGACGGTGAGCACATCTCCCGGCAGCGCGATGACCCGCTTGATGAAGTCTTGCCGGGCGTTGGCGGGGTTCGGGTCCGGGAACTCGAACACCATGACGTCGCCGTGTTTGGGCGGCAGTCGGGAGAGCACCCGGGTCTTCGTGAACGGGATGGTGGGTCCGTAGGAGAACTTGTTGACGAAGATGTGATCCTGGATCTGCAGCGTCGGCAGCATCGACCCGCTGGGGATCTTGAAGGCCTCGACGACGAACGCTCTGAGCAGGAGCGCGACTCCCACCGCGACGCCGATCGACTCCGCGTACTCCCGCAGCTCACCCTTGCGCCAGCGCCCCAGGTGGCGTTCGACCAGCTTCTCGGCGCGCTCCTCAGCGGTGTCGAACGCTTCGGCGTCGAACGTCGCCTGGTCCATCGTGTCGCGCAGGGCCTCCAGGCTCTCGTCGAGGTCTTCCCGCGCGCTCTTCGGCACGTTTCGCTCGATTGCCTTGCGGTTCTTGTCGCGGATGCGCTCGGCCTCGTCGAGCAAGTGGGCCGCTTGTTCGTAGGCTCGCCGCAGCTCCGCGGGCACGTCGGCCCTGCCGCCAAGACCGACCTGAGACGCGAACGGCAGGTGGTACCGGTAGTGGTACAGCACCATCTCGAACAGCGTGAACAGCACGATGCCGCTCGGGACCGGCTGGTCTTGCACGATGAAGCGCAGCTTGCCCAGGCCGCTCGCCGCGGCCTCTGCCCCGGCTGGTTTCAGCAGCCACACCGTCGCTGCCGCCAGGGCGAGGGGTACCAGGACGAACCAGACGGCCCAGAACAAGGTGCGCGGGAGCTTCGAAGGTTGCACGAGTTGGGCCGCCCGTGACTTCTACAAGCTTGCCCCAGGCGGGGCAAGCTCGAGTGATCCGCTCGGAGCGGGACGCGTCACCCTCTCGCAGCGCTGCTTTCGCCGCGCGAAAGCGCACGAGGCGAGTCTAGAGCGCCGAACAGGTTGAACGTCGTTTGTTTTCAGCGACTTGCAAGGTGTTCGGCGCTCGCGCGCGGAGCGCGCACGGCCGAAGGCCGGGGGTTCGGGGCGCAGCCCCAACGTAAAGGTCCTAGAACACGAGCAGCGCAAGCTGATCGGTGTTCTAGGGGCGGTCGCCGGATTGAACGACGTAGTCGATCTTTGCCGCGCGGTCGTCGCCCGCTTGGGCTGGCGGTGAAGTGCGGCCGACCTGACTCGAGTGGTCGATCACGAGGTAGTAGACGCCCTTCGGCGAGGGTACGAAGCGCTTCCACGGTTGGCCCGCCAGCAGCGGTTCGTCGAGCAGAGGGGGTTGCGGAAGCGCAGCCGCGCCTGGCGCTTTCACGTACTGCTCGATCATCTGGTCACCCAGAAATTTGGGGACCAAGAAGGCGTCGACGCCCGGGGCGCCGTCGAGGCTCGCGGTGATGTAGAGCGCCTGGTCGTCGTCCTTGATCTCGAAGCCACCGATGAAGTCCATCTGTCCGGTGTGCACCTCCGTGCGGTCGTTGATCAGGGTGACCTTGTCTTCGCTCGCGACCACGAAGGGCTTGAAAGGTTTCCGTCCCTTGGGCACGTAGCCAAGGCCGAAATCGGTCTCGCCCTTGTCGTTGTAGCGGATCACGGTGAACCCACGTTGCAACTGGCCGTCGACGATCTGGCGGCCGATTTGATCCGGTTTGACGTTCAGGATGCTCATGCCGCCGCGCGCGAGCGCGCTCTCCACCATCAACATCTGGAAGTTGGTCGAGTCGATCTTCCGCGGTCGGAAGTAGATGTACATCGACCCGTCTTCGTGCAGCTGAAAGTCCGGGGCGTATTCGATGAGGCCGGCCGACGTGAAGCCGATGCGCCCGGTCAGGTTCGTCCAGCCGTAGCCCTTGCCGGTGTACTGCACGATGATGCTCTTGCGATTGTCGTCGTCGAGCACGGTCTGGCTGCACGTGTCGGCGAAAAAACGCCCGAGCACGGGCTGATCGTCGGAGAGCTTCAGCGGTGCCCCGCGATGGGTCATCTCGAAACAGAAGCGTTCGAGGCCGAACTTCAGGATGTCGAAGCGCAGCGACTTGTTCTTGGGGTTGTTGATCACGCCGGCGCCGAGCACCGACATGGAGGCTGCGCCGAGGGTCTCCTTCTTGGGGCAGCCGGTGGAGCCGAGGGTGATTGCGAGGAGAGGGAGGGCGAGCCAGGGGCGGCGCATGGCCGGGAGCATAGCCCGAATCTCCCGGCTTCTCGGCAGGGGCGGTTCGGGGCGGCCGGGCGGCCCGACACGACGGCGGTCGCGGACCTGCGCGCGGGCGGGTAAGCTCCGTGACCGAGGTGAACGAGCCGCACGTCGCAGTCATCGGGGCCGGAGCCTGGGGCACGGCCCTCGGGCTGCTGTTCGCACAAAAAGGCGAGGCCGTCCGGCTCTGGACCTGGCAGCCGGAGCACGCCGAGTCGATGCGACGCGACCGGGAGAACGCGGAGTTTTTTCCTGGCTTCCCGCTGCCCGAAAACGTCCTGCCGACCAGCGACTACCGGGAAGCACTCGAAGGCGCCGACCTCGTGGTCCTGGTCGTGCCGTCGGATGCTTTCCGCGAGACGCTGGTGCGCATGGCGCCGAGTCTGCCGCCGCGCGCGGCGTTGATGAGCGCAACCAAGGGCATCGAGAACGACACGCTGATGTCCATGAGCGAGGTCGTCGTGGACGTGCTCGGTCCCGAGGCCAAGGCGCGCTCGACCTTTCTGTCCGGGCCGAGCTTCGCCAAGGAAGTCGCCCAGGGGTTTCCGACCAACGTCGTCGTTGCGGGTTCCGACGCAGAGCTCACGCTCGCCATTCAAAGGCGCTGCGCGACGGATCGCTTTCGTGTGTACTCGAGCGACGATCCCATCGGTGTCGAGGTCGGCGGGGCGTTGAAGAACGTCATCGCGATTGCAGCTGGCGCCTGTGACGGCCTCGGCTTCGGCCACAACACCCGGGCCGCGCTGATCACCCGGGGCTTGGCCGAGATCGCCCGCATCGCCATCGCAAAGGGTGGGAACGTGCTCACCCTGGCCGGGCTATCCGGCATGGGGGATCTCGTGCTGACCTGCACGGCCGAGCTCAGTCGCAATCGCACCGTGGGGTTCGAGATGGGGCGTGGCCGTTCGCTCACGGACGTGCTCGCCGGGCTCGGGCATGTGGCGGAGGGTGTGAAGACCGCCAAGAGTGCCTACCAGCTGGCGCAGGCGCTCGACGTGGAGTTGCCGATTTGCAACGAGGTCTACCGGGTGCTCTACGAGCAGAAAGATCCGCGCGCCGCGGTGCATGACGTGCTGACTCGTCCCCTGAAGAAAGAGTGGGGTTGAGCGCCGCGCCCAGGATTTTTGAATCAGCCCGGCGGCCTGTGCGTCGGAATTCTCGGGGGTCGGAAACTTGACCCCCCTGCCTTGCCGTCGGATGACCTGAGCACCCGGAGAGCACCTGGACATGGGCCGCATCGAACAGTCTGGACCAAGCACGCGCGCCATCTCGGGGCTCTCGGCGCTGGTGGTCGCGATGGGCCTGTCGCTCGTTGCGCCGAGCGCGCGGGCTCAGCAACCCGGCTACGGACAGCAACCGGGCTACGGACAGCAGCCGGGCTACGGACAGCAACCGGGCTACGGACAGCAACCGGGCTACGGACAGCAACCGGGCTACGGACAGCAACCGGGCTACGGACAGCAACCGGGCTACGGACAGCCGCCCGGCTACGGACAGCCGCCTGGCTACGGACGCCCGCCGGGGTATCCCGCGGCGCAGCGCTCGACAAAACGCACCGATGTCGAGCTGGGTTTGCTCTACACCACGGCGGCGCTCTACGGCGTCGGCACTGGCGTGTGGTTCTCCACCGAGGTCGGGATCAAAGATCCCGGGATCTTTCTGATCCCGCCCGCACTCCTGGGAGTGGCGGCTCCCGCCGGCGTCTACTTCTTGGATGATCCCGAGATGGATCGCGGACTGCCGGCATCCATCGCGTCGGGCATGGTCATCGGCGCCGCAGAGGGCATCGGCATCTGGAGCTATCAGTTCGTCAGTTCGGACGAGAGTGAGGCGTGGGGGTTCAAAGGACTCACTCGCGCGACCACTCTCGGTGCGACCCTGGGTGGCGTCGCTGGCTTCGCTACCGGGTACTATCTCGAGCCCTCGCCGAAGAGCTCGTTGCTCACGTCGAGCGCCGTGGTCTGGGGTGCCAGCATCGGAACCATGTTCGGCTACGGCGGCTCCGAGGCGGGAGTGGGCTACGGCCGCGCCAACGACAGTGCGTCGCTGGGCGGCCTGATTGGTTTCAACCTGGCGTTGGCGGCGGGGGCCGCGACAAGCGCCATCTACATTCCCAGCTACGAACAGGTCGGCTGGATGTGGGCTGGCGCCGGCATCGGGGCGGCCGTCTCGTTGCCCGTGTTCCTGTTTTATGCCGGCGACGACGGACCGCCGGCCAAGCGAGGGTTCCTGTTCATGGGCACCGCGACCACACTCGGGATCGCGGCGGGAGCCATCTTTGCGTCGGGTGAGCTCGACGAATACGAGATCGGAAAACGCAACGACGCCCCGCTCGGAAATCGCTTCGCGAGCATCACCACGCTGGGGCCGATGGTCTTGCCGGGTGGTGGCGGCGTGACGCTCGGCGGACTCCTCTATTGAGCGCCGCGCGGTCGCCGCCGGATTTCCGTGCGGACCGCGCCGCCTTTTGGCCTGGCCGGAGCGAGCGGATGGGGTCTCGGGCAGCAGTTGTTCCATCGGGGCGAAAACCGCCCTAGCCTCGGCGTGAAAATGGCTTTGGTCCGCTACTACCCTTCCGATGGCGCACCGGTTCTGACGCCGCTCCACAAACCGGTCACGACCCTCGGCCGCGCGCTCGACAACGACGTGCGCGTTCCCGACGCGAGCGCCGCCGAGCACCACGCGCAGATCGTGTTCGACGGCAGAGATTTCCAGCTGGAGGAAGTGGACCGGACCGCCGAGATCCTGATCAACGGCAAGAAGAAGCGGCGGGCGCGGCTGGTGAACGGTGACCGTCTGACCCTGGGGCGCGCGCAGCTGGGATTCAGCATGTTCAGCGAGCCCATCGCGGCAGAGCGCGAGCAGCCGACGGACAGCCGCAGCCCAGCCAACGAGCTGATGGGTCTGACTCGTCTGCAGTCCTTCAGCGAACGCTTGATGAGCTCGAGCTCCGTGGACGAGCTGCTCGAGACGCTGCTCGACGACATCATCGAGCTGACCGGTGCGTCCCGCGGAGTGGTGCTCCTGGTCGATCCCGGTGAGGGCGATGAACGCCAGCCGCGGGTGCGCGCCAGTCGCAACGTACAACGCGAGGCAATCCAGGATCCTTCGGGCGCCATCAGCGACAGCATCGTGCGACAGGTGATCGAGACCAAACGTCCCGTCATCGTCAGCGACGCCCTGACGGACACCACGTTCAGCAAGTCCGAGAGTGTCATCGCCCTCAAGCTGTCGAGCGTGATGTGCGTGCCGCTCTCGGCCCAGGGCGAGGTGATCGGTGCGCTCTACGTTGGCAACAACGAAATCAAGCACTTGTTCGATCGACGAGAGCTCGATCTTTTGAACATCTTCGGCGCCCAAGCGTCGCTGATCTTGCAGAATGCGATGCTCGTCAGCGCGCTGCGCGCGGACAAAGAGAAGCTCAAGACCGAGCTGCACGACAAACGCTTCGGAGAGATCATCGGCAGCTGCCCCAGCATGCTCGAGGTGTTCCGCAAGCTGCAGAAGGTCGCGGGTACCGACATCAGTGTGATGATCACGGGTGAGACGGGTACGGGCAAAGAGCTGATCGCCCGGGAGCTTCACCGGCGGAGCAATCGTGAAAAGGGGCCCTTCATCACGGTCAACTGCGGGGCGATCCCCGAGAACCTGATGGAGAGTGAGATGTTCGGCCACGTGAAGGGAGCCTTCACCGGCGCCATCGCCAGCCGCCCCGGAAAATTCCAGCAGGCCGACGGGGGCACACTGTTCCTCGACGAGGTCGGCGAGCTCCCTCTCCAGCTTCAGGTGAAGCTGCTGCGAGCGATTCAGGAGCGGGTAGTGTTTCGCGTCGGCGACAGTCGGGCAGAGAAATGCGACATCCGCATCATCGCGGCGACGAACCGCACGTTGGAGGACATGATCAAGACCGGTGAGTTCCGAGAAGACCTCTACTACCGCTTGAACGTGGTCAACATCTGGCTGCCGCCGCTGCGGGAGCGCGCCGACGACATCTTCATCATCGCCAAGGCTCTGCTCAGCAAGTACGCGGACGAGCTCGGGAGCGGGGTGCGCGGGTTCTCTCCCCAGGCGCTGGCCGCCGTCAAACGCTACACCTGGCCGGGCAACATCCGGCAGCTGGAGAACCGCATCAAGAAGGCGCTGGTGATGTGCGACAAGTCGTTGCTCGGTCCCGAGGACATGGACCTCGGTCCCGAGGCGATGGAATCCATCGTGCCGCTCGAGAAGGCCAAGGAAGAGTTTCAACGCCGCTACGTGCTCGAAGTCCTCGAACGCAACAACGGCAATCGCACCCAGACCGCGCGAGACCTCGGGGTGGATCCGCGGACGATCTTCCGTTACCTCGAGAAGGAACAGAACCCCATGCCGAGCGGCGCAGGCGGGACGCCCGTCGAGAAGGAGTGAGCAGGGTGTTGGCGCGCTGTCTCCCGCTCGACCTTCTCGGGGCGGTCCTCACGCTCGGCGCACTCTTTTCGGCTTGCCACCCGCCTACTGCGCCGACGCCGGGGCCGCCGCGCCCGGCCACCAGCGCTCCTCCACCCAGCGCGTCGGCGACCGCGGTGCCGTCGACGCCGCCGCTGTCCAAGGACCTGAAGACCGAGGACGAAAAGAACACCATCGAGGTGTTTCATCGCGTGGCGTCGAGCGCGGTGTTCGTCACGCAGAAGCAGGTCGTCGTCGACTGGCTGCAAGGCAAGGCCATGGAGGTACCCTCCGGCGCGGGCACGGGCTTCATCTGGGACGACAAGGGCCACGTCGTCACCAATTTCCACGTCGTTCAGGGGGCCCGCAGCCTGACCGTCACGCTGCAGAACCAGAAGGTCTACCCGGCAAAGGTGGTCGGGACGGAGCCGCGCAAGGACATAGCGGTGCTGAAGATCGACGCACCGAGCGACGCCCTGAGGCCCGTCGACCTGCCTCCCGCCGGCATGAAGCTGGAGGTCGGGCAAAAGGTCATCGCCATTGGCAACCCCTTCGGGCTCGACCACACCCTCACGACCGGCATCATCAGCGCGCTCGGTCGCTCCGTCGATGGTGTGGGAGGCGTGAGCATTCGCGACATGATCCAGACGGACGCCGCGATCAATCCCGGTAACTCCGGCGGCCCATTGCTCGACAGCCGTGGGCACCTGATCGGCATGAACACCATGATCTTCTCCAAGAGCGGGGCTTGGGCAGGCATCGGTTTTGCGGTGCCCGTCGAGACCGTCCGGCGCATCGTGCCGGAGCTCGTCAGCAAAGGCCGGGTCGACCAGGCCGGGTTCGGCATTCGAATCGACCCGCTGCAGCGCCTGGAGCGCCGCTTCCGCATCGCGGGCGTCGTGGTGTTGGAGGTGTTGCCCGGAACACCAGCGGAGAAGGCCGGCCTGCGCGCGCTGATACAAACGGAAGATGGCGTGACGCTCGGTGACGTGATCATCAAGGTCGCGGATCAGCGTGTGAAGACCTATGACGATCTGTACCAGGTGCTCGACGGGAAGAAGGCCGGCGAGAAGGTCAAGGTCACGGTTGCGCGTGGCAACGACGAGGTTGACCTGTTGCTCGAGCTGACCCTCGTACAGTGACTTGACGCGGCGGCAGCGCGGGGACAGTTACGCGCTCATGCCCATCTCTGACTCGGTTCTGGACGCAGTGGGCGGGACGCCCATGGTACGGCTCTCGCGCATTGGCCGTGATTTGCCGTGTGAGCTCCTGGGAAAGCTCGAGTTCATGAACCCCGGGGGCTCCGTCAAGGACCGCATCGGTGTGCGGATGCTGCTCGAGGCCGAGAAGGCCGGACGCATCAAGCCTGGCGACACCCTGATCGAGCCGACGAGCGGTAACACCGGCATCGGCCTGGCCATGGCGGCGGCGGTCAGGGGCTACCGCATGATCATCACGATGCCGGAGAAGATGAGTCGCGAGAAGCAGGTGGTGCTCGAGGCACTGGGCGCCGAGATCATCCGCACGCCCACCGAGGCGGCGTGGGACGCCCCGGACTCCCATATTGGGGTCGCCAAGCGCTTGAAGGAGGTGATCCCGAGCTCGCACATCCTCGATCAGTACGGCAACCCGGATAACCCGCTGGCGCACGAGCTGGGCACCGCGCGTGAGATCATCGATCAGTGTGGGGGCAAGCTCGACGCGGTGGTGCTCACTGCCGGCACCGGTGGAACCATCAGCGGCATCGCGAGAGCGGTGAAGCGCGAGGTACCCGGCTGTCAGGTGGTTGGGGTCGACCCCGAAGGTTCCATCTTGGCGGGCCCCGGCGAGATCCGAAGCTACAAGGTCGAAGGCATTGGTTACGACTTCATTCCCGACGTGCTCGACACCAAGTTGGTCGACCGCTGGGTCAAGAGCAACGACCGGGACAGCTTCCGGACCGCGCGACAGCTCATTCGCCAGGAGGGGCTGCTGGTGGGCGGGTCGAGCGGAGCCGCGGTCTGGGCCGCGATGCAAATAGCCAAGGACTTCGCCAAGGGCGCGCGGATCGTCACGTTGTTGCCGGACTCGATCCGGAACTACCTGTCCAAGTTCGTCGACGACGCCTGGATGCGACAGCACGGGTTCGTGGACCAGGACTGGGAGATGGGCGCAATCGGCGACGTCGTGCGTGCGCTGCCGCCCAAACAGGTCATCTGCATCGAGGACGACAAGACCCTGGCGGACGCCGTCGAGATGTTGAAGACCCACGGGATCAGCCAGTTGCCCTGCACCAGTCAGGGGACGCTCTCCGGTATCATCACCGAGACCGACGTGCTCGGGCTACTGGTCCAGGGCAAGGATCGCAGCACCCCAGTCGCGGAGGTCATGGTGCGCAAGATCTCGACCGTGGCGCCGCACGACGGCGCGGGCGCGCTGCCGCAGATCTTCGAGCGTGGTGAGGTCGCTCTGGTGGTCGACGCGGACCGGCGGGTTCAGGCGCTGCTCACCAAGATGGATCTCATCGACTACCTGGCGTCCCGCGCCAAGCTCGGACCGGCGCGTCCGAGCACCCGAGCCTGAAGCTCGGCAGGGTCGCCGCTCTCGCCAACGCTCGGGACGGAGGTCCCGGTTCACAGCATTGGCAATGGCTCCGGCCTTCGCCCGCGCGCTTTGTCGTGAGCGCGCGGCCGATGGTCTCAAGCTTCTGCTTCTGCGTCTTCCGCGGGTAGCGGCTGCGGGCCGGGAACGATGCCGGCAAGATCGGGGTCTTCACCCGGATCGACAGCAGGCTTCTGGTCCTCTTTCTCGCTCTTGCGTTGCTCGCGGCGCTCGGCCTTGTCGCGCTGACGCTCCTGTCGAGCCAGCTCTTTCTGTCGCTTCTTGACGCTAGGGTTACCTGCCATTTCCGTTCTCCGTTTGGTTCACTCGTCGGCGTCGGGGGCCGTACGGGACAGCCACGTTGCCTTTGCCACGACGTAGGCACGCCGCGCTAGAGTTTCGAGATCAGCCTCGGCGCTCCGCGACGCCGAGCGTGCACAGACGCTGACACGGGCCCGCGCCTCACTCATCGTGCCGGGCCAACCCCCGGCAATGGGTCGCCCTTCGTTTCTGAGCGCTTCCATCTTGGCTTGCGCCCAAGCTTGCCCGATGGCCTCCACCTCTCGGTCGAGCGCGGCGCGCAGCCGCGTTCTGGAAGCCATCGAGCTGCCGTTGCCCGCGGGCGGCGGCGCGACGCTAGCCGCACCGCCGCGATCGCGGAGCTCGGACATCAGGAGCGGCCCCAGCGTCCGCCACCGCCGCCACCGCCGCCACCCGTCTTGGGGCGACGCTCTTCGGCCTCGTTGACCTTCAGCGCGCGACCGTCGAGGTCGGCACCGTTGAGCTCGGAGATTGCGCGCTGGGCATCGTCCGGCGATCCCATCGTGACGAAGCCAAAACCACGCGAACGCCCGGTCTCGCGGTCGATGACCAGCTTGGCCTCGGTGACGGAGCCGATTTTCGCGAACACGTTCTGGAGCACGTCTTCGGTGGTGTGAAACGCCAGGTTGCCTACGTACAGTCGGTTGTTCATTTGCTTACTTCTCTCGAATCACGACTCTTGATGCGGGGATGTCGCATCCAGGCCGACACACCAGAGAGTCGCAGCCTGGCGAGCCGGAGGCAGCGAGTGCTGCCAACCCACAGGATCGCTGTCGGGGAATCGACTTTCCGCGATCTCGTGGGAGAGGCAGCCAGGCGGGGTCCGAAAACGCTGTGACGCGGCGGAACCTAGTGCCTAACCGCCTAACACGCAAGAAGAGGCGTAATTTCAGCCGAATCCGCCACCCTTGGGGCACGCCGCATCGGTCCAGGTCAGGTTGAAGGTCTGCTTTGAGCCAAGCGCACCCAACTCGAGTGTCACCTCGTTCGAGACCGGCGGATTCGCGCAGGCCTGGTCGAGCGGAAGGATCGAATAGACGATCAGTGACTCGCCGCAGTGCAAGCGGAGCGGCAGTTTGTACTCCGCGCCTGCATGCCCACCGATGGACAGCTTGTGGGAGAGCAGTGCGCAGTCCGGGGCGCCTTGTCCCGACACGCGCACGCGAAACGAGACCATCGGCAAGCCTTGGCCACCCCAGATCACATCGATCGGCGCCCCGTCCGCGAGCGGCACGAAGTCGGAGGCTGGGTCACCGTTCGCGATTTCGAGCGCCGCGCCCGCGATGGGGGTGGAGCTCGGCTCGGCGCAGCTCTCACCGAGCGGGGGCACACAGCTCGAGCCGCCACCGGCGCCGACACAGTTCGCGCCCCAGCGACCGGCGATACAGCTGAATTCGTAGGGGCTGGCGGGGTAGCTGCAGGTGTCCGAGACGTCGCAGTGGGCTCCGGTGTAGGGCGGAGTGCCCGGACACTCGCTGGCGACGTCCCAGCAGCCGGGCTGGCCGCCGCTCCCCCCTCCGCCAGTCGTGCCCTCGCCGGACGAGCACGACAGCATGCAGACGATGCTACCTGCCAGAAGAACGCGGAGCTCGGGGGCGCGACGTTTCAAACGCTGATCGCGTCCTTGCGGAAATCGCTGGACGCGATCTTCACGTTCACACAAGCCGGCACACCCGCGGCGAACGCCGCGTCGAGGGCCGGACCCAGGTCCTCGGTGCGCTCGACCCAGTACCCCTTGCCACCCAAGGCCTCGACCACCTTGTCGTAACGCGTGTAGTCGAGCTTGGTCGCGATGGCGCGCTCCTCGCCGTACATCATCACCTGGCCGCGTCGGATCTGTGTCCACGACGCGTCGTTGCCAATCACCGCCACCACCGGCAGTTTCTGCCGCGCCATGGCCTCGAACTCCATGCCGTTCAGGCCGAAAGAACCGTCGCCGTACATTATTACGGTGCGCGCGTCGGGGCGCGCGAGGGCGGCCGCCATCGCGTAACCGGGGCCAATGCCCAGAGTGCCGAGCGGGCCCGGGTCCATCCACAGCTGCGGCCACTCGAGCGGGATGACGTAGGCGGCGGTGGCAACGAAGTCGCCGCCATCACCGATCACGATGTCGCTCTTGCCGAGGCGCTTGCCAACCTCGTGGCAGACTCGCAACGGGTTCGGCGGGCTGCCGTCGCTCTCGATCTCCGCCTTCATCTTGCCGCGGCGCTTGGTCTCGGCCTCGCGCAGCGTCGAGAGCCACGCAGGCGCCTCTTTCGAGCCAATGCCGGTGAGCAGCTGCTGGAGCACGAGGCCGCTGTCGCCGTGGATGCCCACGTCGATCGAGCGGTTTCGCCCGAGCTCGGAGCCGTCCAGATCGACCTGGACGATCTTGGCTTTTTCGTTCCAGGTCCCCGGGCGCCCGTAGTCGACGCGGAAATCGAAGGGGGTGCCGAACACGAAGATGGCGTCGCTCTCCGCGAGCGCTTGTTTGCGCGAGCGGGTGAACAGGCACTCGTGAGCGAAGGGCAAGGCGCCGCGGGCCATGCCGTTCAGGAAGAACGGGGCTCGGACTTTGTCGGCGAAGCGCTGGACGATCTCGCGGTCCTTCGACCAACGCAGCTGGGCGCCAATGACGAAGCTGGGGCGCTCGGCCTGTTTCAAGATCGCGACCGCGCGCTCGATGCTCTCGGGATCACCGCTCGCTCGCGGCGGCGGCATCGGTCCGGTCAGCGGCTCCTCGTCCTCGTGCCAGTTCATCAAGAGGTCGAGGGGCATCTCCAGGTAGACCGGCCCGGGCAGGTTCGACTGCGCGATGCGGAACGCGCTGTCCATGTACTCCTTCACCCGCCGGATCTCCGGGACCTGCACGCTCCACTTCGAGATGGGGCGCATCAAGGTGACCGAGTCCATGTCCTGCAACGAGCCCATGTCGCACAGCGTCTTCGGCCCGGCGCCGCCGATGCAGATCAGCGGGACGCCCGCGCGCTGAGCGTTCGCCACCGCGGTCACGACGTCGGTGATGCCCGGGCCCGCCGTCACCAGACACACGCCGGGTTTGCCCGTCACGCGGGCGTAGCCGTCTGCGGCGTGCCCGGAGGTCTGCTCGTGACGGGTATCGACGACGCGGATGCCCTCGTCCAAGCAGCCATCGTAGATGGCCTGGATGTGTCCGCCGCAGAGCGTGAAGACGTGATCGATGCCGTGCTTCTTGAGCGCCTGGGCGACGAGGCGCCCGCCGTGGACCATGGTCATGAGCCCGGATTACACCGCTCGCGGGCTGCCGTCATGCGCGGGCGGCAGCGTCCGCCAAGAACGCGGAAATCTCCCGCGTCACGGCCTCCGGCTGCTCGATGCTGGAGGAGTGTCCCGCGCGTGGAATGACCACCAGCTTCGAGCCGGCGATGCCGCTCTGGATGCGCTCGGACTTGGGCGGGGGTGTCGCGACGTCCTCGTCACCCACCAGGATCAGCGTCGGGCAGCGGATCTGAGCGAGCTCCGGCTCGACGCTGTCGCGCTCGAGCACGCCGTTGACGGCACGCCAGAGCGACCTGGGCAGCTTGGACAGGTGGTCGCGCCATTGGCGACGGACGTCCGCCTTCGCGGGGTCTTCCAGGAAGGTCTTGCCGAACATGATCGGCAAGATGCGGTCCACCAGCAACGCCGACCCCAGAAAACGGGCCGTGAGGTTCATCGCGGTGAACTTGGGGATGTTCTCGGCGGGCTCCGGACCGGCGCTGGTATCGAGCAGCATCAACGTCTTCACCAGCTCTGGGCGGCGTGCCGCGAGGCGCAAGCCGACGAACCCACCCATGCTCAAGCCGATGAAGTGGACCTTGCCGAGCTCGAGTTTTTCGATCAGCTGCGCGGCGTCACCCGTGAGTGTGCCCATGTCGATGGAGCGCAGGTTGCTAGGGGCGCTCGCGCCTTGCCCGCGGTGGTCGTAGGCCACGCAGCGGTGTCTCCCGCGCAAGGCGGCAATCTGTGCCGCAAACAGCTCGCGGTTCATCAAGAGCCCGTGGCTGAACACCAGCGTGTCGCCAGCGGGAACGGGGCCGGTATCGAGGTAGCTGAGCTCGGTGTCGTCGAGCTTCAAGATGGGCATCGGGCGGAGGCATCGGCGATCCGGCGCGCGGCCGCAAGCCGCGGGCTGGCCCAGGCGCGCGCCCCTGGCCGTCAGCGGGCCCAATCGGAGAGATTCACAGGAAGACGGAAGGGCCGAGATTCAGAGGATTCAGAGGGGCAGAGTGATCGGTGCAAGGTCCGCTGAAATTCAAATCTCTCGTCTTCCGTCTTCCTGTGAAATTTCTGATTCCTCGATTTCGCCCCGCGCTGACCCCACCGGCGCGCACGCAGCCGTGGGGCTCATTCGGAGAGATTCACAGGAAGACGGAAGGGCCGAGATTCAGAGGGAGGCGTCTTGCTCTGCTCCGCTCCAATTCAAATCTCTCGTCTTCCGTCTTCCTGTGAAATTTCTGAATTCGGAGCGCGTCTCCAACGAGCGTGGTGCGCGCCGCGGAGACTGAGGCGAAGGCCCACCGACTCAGTGCACCGCGCCGACGAGCCACGCGTATGCAGGTACGAGCACTTCTTCCGGCGAAGCGCCGCCGGAGCGGGCCGCGCTGGTGCCGCCACCAACTGGATCCAGCGTGAAGCCGTGGTCGCCGAAGACCAGCACCAACGTGCGGGGCGGCAGCTTCAGGAGATGACCCGCCAGGGCCTCTGCGACCTCGTCCGCCAGGTCGTCCAGTCGCTCCGCCAGTGGTCCTCCGGGCACGCTGACCGCGCTCTCGACCAGATCGAGCTTGAGCACCTCGCGCTGCCCCGCACGCACCCGGCGCAGGGTGGCCGCCGCTCGCCCTCGCGCGACGGGGATCTCGCTGTCGGTCTGCTCGGTGAGCTCCTTCAGTCCCTGTGGACCGCGCCCGATCAGCTCGAGCTGCATCGCGGTCGTGGACGGCAGCGCCGACCAGAGCAGCAGTCGCTCGGTGAGCGCCGCGCGTTGACCGAGCAGCGGGCGCAGCCGCTCGTTGATGCGCATCCCCAGATCGAAACGCATGCCGTCGACCAGGATGAGCTGCGCCGAGCGCGCGCCATGCAGGCGGCCGATGCGCAGCGCTAGATCCGGTACATCGAGCACCATGGTGGGTCGCTTGCCGCGGACGCGCAGCGCGTCGAAGGCCTCGCTGTAGCTCTTCTCGAAGGCGCTCGCCCAGGCGTCGGCGACCGGCGCCGCTTCGGGCCCCGCAACTCCCCGAGCGAGGGCGTCGGTCAACGGCACGAAGGCGGAGACGAACGTGCGCTCGACCACCGCCAACGGTTTGGGTCCGCGCGTGCTCTCGAGCTCGTGAACCCAGCGACGCCACTCCACCGCGGCATTCGGGTCGAGGGGCGGGTTGGACTTCTTGGGCTGAGGAACCGGCGCCGGCTCGGCGACCTTGGCCGAGAGCACCTGCGTCTCGGGCTCCACACTCGTTGGCTCGGGCTCGATGGCCGCGCACTCAGCCTCGACGACTCCCGGTGCGGGTTCGCAGAAGGCGTCGACGGGCGGCGGGGTCAACACACTCGACTCTTCGTCCGAGGTCGCCTCCGGCTCGAGCACCTCGGCAAAGGCCGCAGCGAGCTCCCGCAGCGGGTCGGGTGCGTGCGTTGCCACGGGCGGCGCATGCGCCGACTGCTCGGTACTCACCACCTCGGGGGGCTCGTCCGTGACCACCGGCGGAGCGTCGGACGGTGTGTCGTCGTCCGCGAAGATGGCGGCCATCGCCTGCATCAAGGCGTCGGCGTCGTTGATCGGCTCACACGTCACCGGCGTCGGCGAGGGTGTGGGCTCGCGCTCCTCGCGCACCACGATCCGGGCGGCGATTTCCGCCACCGACGGCGGTAGCTCCGACAGCTCCATTGCCGCCGCGCTGTCGGCGACCTCGGGCGCAAGGTTGGGCGACTGACCCGAGCACGCCCGCGAGGGCGCGCTGCCGAGCAGCGACGCGAGGGAGACGGGCTCGTCGTAGACGCCGATCGATCGATCACTCGTGGCCAGATAGAGGTGGATGGGGCGTTCCCTCGCCGCGGCGACCCACCAGCGCAGCACTGCGCTGTCCTCGGCGTCGATCGAGCCCGCGAGGTTGGCGATGCCCTCGAGCGTGTGCAGAGAAATCGCGAGCCCACGGCTGCCCACCAGGCGCGCGCGGTACAGCTGGTCGCTGAGGGAAGCATCCAGATCGCTCGATGCCCCCACGCCGGGTGGCGGTGCCCCGCGGCGCTCCAGCTGTTCCTCGACCGCCGACTCGATCAAGAGGGCCAGGCGGCCCCGCAGCGCCGGTCGCGGAGGCTCGATGGGAACTAGCAAGAGGCCCACGGTGGTGGCACCGGCTTCGAGCTCGGCGCGCTCCGCGCCGTCGACGAAGCGCACCTCGCCTCGGTCGACGCTCGGCTGGTCATTGGTCACGGTCGCCCACGTCATGGGGCAGGCATGACCCATCCGCCGGTGTTCGGCCCAGTTTCCGGCGCGGACCTGTCCGGGCGCGCCGGAAGTCAAGCGAGTTCAGGCAGGAATTTGAAGAATTTCCCCGGAAAAACTGCAGGATCAGCGGTTGACGGAGTGCGTGCCGAGAAATACCCTGAGTCGAGGTTCCCTCTGCCGAGCACGAGAGGAGCGCAGTAACGAACTCCTGACAAGCATACGAACCCGGAACACGAATTCTCGGGTGGAGTGCAAGCCCGGACCTTTTCACCGGGAAGCCAGAAATCCAGACGAGTGTCCCACCTAGCGCTTTGCTAGGGGTTCGGGCTACGCAACCAAACTCACGTCTCAAGCGGTAAGGAACCCATGAACGGGCCGGCGGAAACGCTGGCCCGTTCGCCTTTTCCCAGCCCTTCCGTCCGGCCGAGGGCTCGACTAGCGTCGGACGCGATGACTTCCAGAGTCGGGCGGGCGTCCCTCGCCCTCACGCTCGGTCTCTCCCTCCTCGGCGCGGCCGGGGTTGCGGAGGCCGCCAAGGTCAAAGGCAAGGTCGTGGGTTTCCGCGGCCTCGTGAACCCAGTGTGGGACGAAGCGCGCGATCCCAAGAAACGCGGCTACTCGTTCCGCGAGATCGTGCCGACGGTGCGGCCCGAATTTCGTCACCTGTTCCCGCACATCCCCAAGGAGCTCTGCATCGTCGCGCTCGCCGAGAGCAAGCAAGCGCCGCAGAAGACCGCGATCTTGATCCGGGTCGGAGGTGGGCGCACCACTCCGGTGACGATCGTGGTGCCGGCGGGCCAACAGCTCCAGTTTCACAACACCGACCCGTTCAAACACCGCCTCTTCGGCGTCGGTGTCTCGACGTTCCTGCCGGGTGACACGATCAAGGGCGCGCGGCGCGATTGGACGGCCTCCGCGCCCGGCTCGTACGAGATCCGCGACGAGGCGGCGCCCAGCCTGCGCATGTGGGTCATCGCGGAGCCCAACGTCGCGGGCATCGCTTACCCGAACCTGAAGGGGGAGTTCGCTCTGCCCGTCACCGCCGACGGCAAATACACCGTGCAGGCCTACTTTGCCGGCAAGAAGGTCGGGCCCGCAGTCCCCGTCGAGGTGAAGGGTGGCGACATCGACCTGAAAGAGGCGCTCAAGGTCGCCGAGGAAAAGAAGCCCGAGAAGAAGACCGACGACAAAGACAAAGACAAAGAAGCCAAGGACAAGGGCAAGTAATGCTGCTGTCTCGTTTCTGGTACGTCGTGATCGGGCTCTTGCTCGGTGTAGCGGCGTTCGTGCTGTTTCTCGCCGCCGGCATGTACAACCGCGTCGGAGCCCGGGCCATGGGCGAGGCGCTGAGCGCGGACGCGCAGGTCGTCTCCTGGTACCTCGGCAACGATGCGCGCCAGCGGTCGGCCCAGCTGATCACCTTTGCGCTCGAGCCGGATATCGGGAAATACCTGCAGAAATCCGGGGATTCAGACGGCAAGGTACCGGACGAAGCCCGGGACAAAGTCGGCGCCGCGCTGCGCGCCGTCAACGCGAAGATCCCGCCCGAGTTCGCCTTCGACGCCGTGTTTGCGGTGGATCAACACGGGCGTGTCGTGGCCCACGTCGGCTACGAACAGGCCGCGGGCATGGAGGACTTCGAGCTCGGCGGTTACCCGGTGGTTGCCGACGCGCTGCACGGCTACATCCGCGACGACACCCTGGTC
Source organism: Myxococcales bacterium (assembly GCA_016706225.1). Lineage (NCBI taxonomy): Bacteria > Pseudomonadati > Myxococcota > Myxococcia > Myxococcales > Myxococcales bacterium. The sequence goes on along the minus strand of JADJKB010000021.1, from coordinate 137,173 downwards.
CTCGATCGCATCTACCGCATCGTGACCCGACCCGTGGAGGTCGACGCCAACTCGATGCCGGCTGGCGCCATCGTCGGCGCGCGCATCATCGACGACAAGTTCGCCCGCGAGCTGTCGAGCCGCACCGGTGCGGCGGTGGCTTTTTACACCAGGGGCCAGCGGGTGGCGGCTGGCGCGCCCGAGGGTTTCGACAAGGCGCAGCTCGATCAGATCGTCAGTGATCTGACCAACATCGAGAGCGACGAGGACTACAACGAGAAAGGGCGCAGCGGCATCCGCACTCTCGGTGGCATGGGCCTGGGTGTGCAGTACACCCGGCTGCCCGGCGAGGCGTGGGAGCTGGGGGCGGGTTACGCCGTCGGCCGATTGCCCGCTCGTGTCAACGGCCCGCTCGGGTTCTTCAAGCAGGCCGACGACAAGGACAAGAAGGAAGTGCCCATTCCGCTCGTCGCCGGCATCGTGCTCGGCGCCATGGGCCTTGGGCTGATCTTTTCGCTGTTCGAGCACTCGCGGCCGCTCGGCATCTTTCGGCGTGAAGCGGTGAAGCTCGCAAAGGGTGAGGTGGACCAGCTGGCACCCAGTAAGTTCCGCGGCATCTACCGCAAGATCGCCGCCGACGTGAACGACGGTATCGACAAGGTCGCAGCCAAAGGTGGCGTCCCGCGGCGCGCGGCGGATTTGCAGCAGGTCCTCGGCGATCTGCCGGCGGAGCCTCAGATGAGCGCGTTCTCGTTCCCCGGCGACAGCGTCCAGAGCTCGAACCCCGTGAGCGTTGAACCCGAGCAGGTGCTGCCCTCTCAGGCCTCGCAGCCGCGTCTGCCGAAACCGCCGCCGCGGCCGGGTGGGCCTCCGCCCAGGCCCGCAGCGGCCGCCCCGGCCTCGAACCCAGCTGCGCTCGAGTCGACGATGCCGTCGAACATCGAGATCGCCGCCGCGGCCGGCGGCAGCGAGGCCGCCGAGTGGCGGGGTGTCTACCAGCAGTTCGTCGAGCTGAAGCAGCAGTGCGGCGAGAACATCGAAGGTTTCACCTACGAGAAGTTCGAGCAGACCCTGAAGAAGAACCGCGACGCTCTGGTTCAGAGGCACGGTGCTGCGCGCGTGAACTTCAGCGTCTACGTCAAGGACGGCAAGGCCGCGTTGAAGGCGAGCCCGATCAAGGCATGACCGGGCGTGCGCTGCGGGCCGCTCGGCGGGGCATCCAGGTCACGAGTGCGTGTCTGGCGTTCTTCGTCGCGAAGTCTGCCAGCGCGACCGATGCGCAGGACTTTCCGGATACGGGCACCGAGCCGCTGGGGCGCGGTGGGGCTTGGGTTGCGCGCGCGACCAACCCGCTCGCGACCTTCCAGAACCCGGCCGGCCTGGCGGGGCAGCGCACGGGAGTGCTCGGCAACGTGCACCTGGTCTTCAACAAGGTTTGTTTCGAACGCAAGGGCGACGGCTCGAAGCTCGATGTTCCGAATGGTCTCGACTACCCGAAGGTGTGCAACAGCAACAAGGGCACCCCGACACCCTTGCCGGCGCTGGCCGGAGTGTTTCGCGCCAGCGACAGCTTGGGGATCGGTCTCTCGGTTGCCCCGCCGAACCTGTACGGCCCGCTGAAGTTCCCCGAGACCGTAGAGGTGACCAACAGCTTCGGCGCCAAGCAGAACGTGCCGTCTCCTGGGCGTTACATGCTGCTCGAGCAGAGCGGACTCGCGCTCAACACCACACTCGGCGCCGGCATGGAGGTGATGCCGGGTCTGCGCATTGGCGCCGGTTTCGTCTGGGGTTTTGCCAACTACAAACTCGCGAACGCGAACATGAGCCTGACGCCCGTGCGTCAGCCGGACGGAAGCTGGCGCGATCCGGTGACCTCCGACGTGCGAGCCGAGCTGTCGGTGGCGGACTGGTTCATTCCGGGTGCGACCTTCGGTGCGCTCTACTCGCCCACGCGCGCGCTGGATGTCGGGCTGAACGTGCTCGTGCAAGACGCCTTCGATGCCCATGGCGATCTGACGACGAAGGCGAACTACTGGACCAACAACGGGACGTCCGACAGCCCGGTGGTCTCGGATTCGGCTGATGTCGAGAAGGGGCTCGGCCACTTCCGCATCGCGAACCCGATGGAGGCGCGCATCGGGGCACGCTTTCACATGCCGCGAGGCTCGGCCAAGACGCCGAGCTTGGTGCGGGATCCCCTCGTCGACGATCTGTTCGACGTCGAGCTCGACGTCTCGTACACGCGCAACAGCGCCTACGACCGGGCGATGCTGCGCTTCCCGGCGAAACCCGTGGTGCCCGTGAAGGGCACGCCGGGACAGGTCCCCCAGAACAACGACGTCACCTTCAAGGTGAAGAGGGACAGCGTCGGGCTCCGGCTCGGCGGCGACTACGTAGTCCTGCCAGGGCAGCTGGCGGTGCGGGCCGGTGGCTTCTGGGAGCCCGACGTTCACAACGACGACTACGCAAACGTCGCGCTCTTGGCGAGCCAGCGCATTGGCCTCGCGGCGGGCGCAACCTATCGAGTCGCGTTCGTCGACGTCGAGGTGGGGTACATGCACGTCTTCGTCACGGACGTCGACAACGGTGGCAACGGCAAGCTCTTGGTCGTGAGCGGAGATGCCGCGGGCACTCCGCCGTTTCGGTCCCCGTATCCCATCAACGGCGGGCACTTTTCTCAGAGTGCCAACGTGCTGTCCGTGGGTGCGACTGCGCGGTTCTGAGCTCGTCGGTGCGGCGCGCTCTCTTTCGGTCGGCGCCCATGGCGCCGCGCTTCCCGGTGCAACGAACGTGAAGGCATCCAAGCACGACTACCTGTGGACCTGCCGCGCGGGGTTCGAGAACGATCTCGCGGAAGAGCTCGGGGGCGGTCGTGTGCTCGGACCGGCGCTAGCGCGGGGCAAGCCGCCCGCGGAGAAACACCCCACCTTTGGCCGCCAGGGCCTGCCGATCTTCGCCGAGACAGCAGCCACGGCCGCGGCGTGCTTGCCGGTAGTGCAACACCTCCTGACGGATGCGCCGGGCGCGTTCGGTCTGCATCTCTGGGTTCCTGACACCGACAGCGGCAATCAGCTCACGGGCCTCGCCGAGGCCATCGGGCGAGAGCTACGCGCGGGGCTCGGGTCCGTCGCGGCGAGCGAGCGTCGAGCCGATCAGCTCGCACCCGGCGAACCCTTGGTGCAGCTCGCGGTGCTCGACCGTGAGCGGGTGTGCATTGGTGCGCTGCCGGTGAGTGAGGCCGCGTCGACGTGGCCGGGCGGGCGTGCACGCATGAAGCTGCCGCCGGGTGCGCCGTCGCGAGCTTCGGCCAAGCTGCTCGAGGCGCTGCTCTGGACAGGGATCGGACCTGGCCCCGGGGAGGTGTGTGTGGATCTTGGCGCGGCGCCCGGCGGCTGGACGTTCGTACTGCTCGCTCGCAAGACGCGAGTGATCGCTGTCGATCGGGCGCAGATGGCGCCGAACATCGCGAAGGATCGACGCCTGAAATACGTGGCGGGTAACGCCTTCGAGTACCGCCCGGACGAGCCGGTGGACTGGTTGTTCTGCGACATGGTGCACAAACCGGCGGAGGTCGCCAAGCTGCTCGCGCGCTGGGGTCGTGAAGGCATGGCGCGGCTTCTGGTGTCGAACCTCAAGCTGCCGATGAAAAAGCGGGTGGCGGCGGTCGCCGAGGCCTGCCGCATCGTGCAGGGCGGGGGTTGGAAGGACCTGAAGACGCGGCAGCTCTATCACGACCGGGATGAAATCACGCTGTTTGCCCACGCCTGAAGCGAGATGGCGCTGCGTGGAACTCGAGCCGGTCGGGTGTGTCCGTAGGCGCATGAGTCTCTCCGCGCGGTCCGCGTCGCTTGCAGCGCTCGCAGCTCTGGCGGGCGTCCCCGGATGTCACCGCGCCAAGGACACCGAGCAGGTGGCGCCGCCGGACGAAGACCCGCCGATCCACCTGCATCCCCACCCCGAGATCCCGCCGGACGAGCTGCAGGTGTCGCCCGCGGACGCCCCGGATGCGCTGCCGGGGCGGGAAGTGTCGGCGAAGCTCGAGGGCTGTAACGACCAAGCCGAGCCACCGCCCGAACCCTCTGCAGTGCCGCGCATTGCCTCGGGGCCGCCGGTCACCAACTACATTCCGCCGATGGTGATCATGAAACCCATCCGCGCACGGGCTCGTTGTTTTCGACTCTGCTACGAGCGCGGTCTCGGGCGCACACCGGACCTGCGCGGTCGTGTCGTGATCCACTTCGTGGTCGACCTCGACGGCTGGGTGAGGAAGGCGAAGGTCAAAGATAGTGAGCTCACCGACCCCGCGGTGGCCGAGTGTGTGGCTCGGGAGTTCGTGGGACTTCAATACCCGGCGCCGGAGGGGGGGAAGATCAGTGTGGTGTATCCGCTGCTGTTCGAGCCGGCGGACGCTGGGATGTGAGGGCTCGACGGTCGCGGGCGTGGCCGGAGCAGCGGTGGCTCGGGGTACGGGATGTCGGCGCCGTACTCGCGGCAATTTCCGCGCATCCACGCGAACCGAACCCGCGCGGACGGCGGCGGGCTTGGGGCCGGGCCGTTGGTTTGCTAGGACCAACACCCCATGAGCGAACCGCGTCTGCACAATGTCCTGATCATCGGCTCCGGTCCGGCCGGCCTCACTGCCGCCATCTACGCGGCGCGGGCCAACCTGAAACCGTTCTGTGTCGAGGGCTTCAACGCCGGAGGGCTCATCCCCGGGGGGCAGCTCATGTTCACGACCGACGTCGAGAACTACCCGGGCTTCCCGACCGGGGTCACCGGTCAGGAGATGATGGCGAAGTTCCGCGAACAAGCCGAGCACCAGGGCACCGAGATCGTCACGGTCGACGTGCAGAAGGTCGATTTCTCCGCGCGCCCGTTCAAGGTCTGGGTGGGCGAAGACGAGAACGAGCTGCACCTGGCCAAGACAGTCATCATCGCGACCGGCGCCCGCGCAAACTACATCGGCCTCCCGAACGAAGAGAAGCTGAAGAACAAGGGCGTCAGCGCCTGCGCGGTGTGCGACGGCGCACTGTTTCGCAACCAGGACGTCGCCGTCGTTGGCGGAGGCGACACTGCGATGGAGGAGGCAAGTTACCTGGCGGGGCTGTGCAAGAGTGTGACCTTGATCCACCGTCGCGACGAGTTCCGCGCGTCGAAGGCCATGCAGAATCGCGTCGCCGAAAACCCGAAGATCAAGATCCTCTACAGCCACGTGGTCGAGGACGTGCTCGACGTGTCCCAGGACAAGGTGACGGGACTGAAGGTCAAAGACCTGAAGAGCGGCGATGTCCGGAGCGTCGACGTTGGAGCCTTGTTCGTGGCCATCGGGCACACGCCGATGACCGAGCTCTTCAAAGGCCAGCTGGCGCTGCACGATAATGGTTACCTGAAGGTCGAGCCGGGCAGCACCCGCACCACTGTGCCCGGGGTTTTTGCCTCCGGCGACTGCGCCGACTGGGTCTATCGGCAGGCCGTGACCGCGGCCGGCACGGGTTGCATGGCGGCGCTCGATGCCGAGCGCTGGTTGCAGGCCAACGGCCACTGACGGAGGAGCTTGACCGAGCTCGACGACGACCCTGCGGAAGAGCTCCGGGCACTCACCCGGGCGCTTCGCGCGCACGCGGAGTGGCAGAGCATCACCGGCGCCGCGGGGCTCGAGCCGGCGAGCGCCGAGCTTGCCCAGAGCCGACGCGGTGCGAGCGACGACGCGCCGAACGACGACCCCGTAGCTCAGCTCGAATCTTCGCCTCGACGTGCGCGGCCTGATGAGCGCCCGAGTGCAGAGCGCGCGGCGTCAGCTAGCGACCACCCCACACACCGCGGCGAACCGAAGTCGGCGTCCCGGACCGCCGAGGTTACCTCTCGGACCTTGCCCAGCCCGGCGGTGACCGATCCCGTGGAGCGCCAGCGTCAGCTCGACGTCATTCAGGTCGAGGTTCGTGCGTGTGTGGCCTGCCCGCTCCACTCGACCCGAACGCAGACGGTGTTCTCCCGTGGTAGCGGCGGCTCGGGGCTGATGTTCGTGGGCGAAGGTCCGGGCGCCGACGAGGACGAACAGGGGCTGCCGTTCGTGGGCAAGGCGGGCCAGCTGCTCGACAAGATGATCGAGGCGATGGGTTTCTCGTGCGACGAGGTCTACGTCGCGAACATCGTGAAGTGCCGACCGCCGAACAACCGTAAACCCGAGCCCAGCGAGATGGCGGCGTGTCTGCCGTTTCTGGAGCGCCAGATGGCGGTCTTGAATCCCGAGGTGATCGTTGCGCTCGGCGCGACCGCGGTGCAGGGCCTGCTCGGTACCACCGAGGGCATCACGCGGCTGCGCGGCAAGTGGAAGCTCTACAAAGGGAAGACCGCGCTGATGCCGACCTTCCACCCGGCGTACCTGCTCCGAACACCGAGCGCCAAGCGCGAGGTGTGGACTGATCTTCAGGCGGTGCTCCGGCAGATGGGTCGTTCTTTGCCGCCGAAGCGTGCCTGACGAGAGGGCAGGGCATGCTGTCTTGGTTGGAGCGTCTGCCTGGCAAAACGTTGGCTCGCCTCGTGCGCGCATTCTTGCTGCTGGTTGGCATCGCGCCGCTAGCCACTCCGGTCGTCGCCGATGTGCCGGTGCTCGGGCGCGTGGCTCGGCTGTTCGAGACATGGTTCGAGTTCCAGTGTCATCGGGAGATCGGTCGTTCCTTCGCCATCTTCGGCCACACGATGCCGGTGTGTACCCGCTGTTTCGGCATCTATCTGGGGCTCGGCCTCGGCGCGCTCGTCTTGCGCCCGCGCCTCGACGTGTGGCCACTGCGGATCTGGGTGGGCGTCGCGGCGCTCGCGATGATCCTCGACGTCGTGACCGAGAATCTGGCCATGCGCCCGCCGTCGGATTGGGTGCGCTTCATCACCGGTGCGCTCTTGGCGTACCCGGTCGGAGCTGCGCTGGTGCACGCCGCGGAAGGTGAGCCGGTTCCTGCGGCGTCAGCCGGACAGCCGGAGGACGCGTGACTCTGCCACGACACCCGACGACTGCCCGTCAGTCGTAGTCGGTGCGAAATGTGGTCGCGTCGACCAGCACCGGGCGCGCGTCGCTTGCTAGCGGATCCGCGAGGCCGATGCACCAGAGATCGATGGCGCTGCCGTCAGCACGGACCCTCAAGCGCAAGAAGTGTTTGAAGCCGGGGTGGTCCAGCGCGGTGAAGGCCTGGGTGTGCTCGTAGCCGAGCCGAGTGAGCAGCGCGAGATAACAACCGAACACAAATGCCCCGCCGAAGCTCGACAGGAGCAAGCTCCCGCCGACCAACAACGCGCGCGATTGCGGCAGCGCGACCAGCTCGCGTAGCTCGCGCATCAAGGGAAAGGCGCCAAAGGGGAGCAGGGCCGTGACTGACGCCGCGAGGAAAGCCAGCCCGAGCACTCGCGGGCCGTGCTGACGGAGCCCGCCGATGAGGCTGTAGATCAGCGTGCCGACCAGCGCCACGGCGAGCGGTCCGGCGAGGTGTGAACCGACCCACTTGAAGGTTGCCATGCCCAGGCCGAACGCCGGGGCAAACAGCGCCAGCATGACCCAGTGCGGCAGGAACCCGGAGCGTCCGACGGCGACCTTCCAGGGCACCTGCCTCAAGAGCGCGGCGCTCTGCCGTGCGTCAGGCCACTCGACGTCAGGGCGTTTTCGCCCACGGCTCGTGCTCGGCGCAGGATGCAGAAAAGCGCCGCCGCCGCCGGCGATGACGTGCAGCGCCTTCCCGCGCGTGAAGCGCTCGTAGTGATGCACGTCCCCCGAGAGCAAGAACGCCGGGCGTGCCTCGGTGTCGAGTCCCAGCGCTCGGATCATCGCGGTGCCGGTGCGGCTCGGGGAGCCAAAGTGATAGACCGGGTCGGGCATCGCGACCCAGGGCGTGACCTCGGGATGATTCGCGAGCCAGCCCGTCAAGAAACGCGTCTGCCGCCCGTCGAGATCCCGGAGTTGGCGGTCTACACCCACGAGGTGCACACTCTCCGTGAGCGGCAGCACGAAAAAACTCGCGCCCTGGATCGCCGTGTAGCCTCTGAGCACGAGCGATTTTGGCTTCTCGACCCGACCGCCGCGAAAGAACTGTTTCGCCCACTCTGCGTAGTGCTCCAGCATCTGCTTCGAGACGCCGAGAATACTGGGGCGCGCGTCGTCCTCGTCGTCGTGGCGCCGGAACAGCCGCGCGAAACCGTCGAGCCCGTCGTACCAGTCGTGGTTTCCTGGGATGCCGAGGAGGACGCGAGGTTTGTCGTCGTCCACCTTCTCGAGTACCTGATTGAACGGGACCAACACCCGGTTGGCGATCTCGGTCGCGGTGGCGACCGGATAGGCAGTATCGCCACCGAAGAGCAGTACGTCGCCGCGGGGGCTGTCGAGGTACTCCCCCGGTCGGTCGGGATCCGGCAGCTCGTAGGTGGAAAACACGAGCTCGGCTACCTTGCGGCTGACGCTGACGTCGTCCCCGGTGTCGGCAATGAAGTCGATCCACACGTCGCGGCCGAGGGTGGTCGCGAGCGGCGCCGCATCGGGTCTGGCTCCGAGGGCGGTGGCAGCGCGTTCCGCCAGGGTGTACGGCGGGTCCGCGGTCATCCAGTCGCGCGAATCGATGTCTTCGGTGGCGATCGCGCTCGCAACGAAATGGCGCAAATGCCCCCAGAACGAGCGCACGCCAAACCACACCACGCCGCGGGGGTGTTCGTGCCCGCGTACGAAGCGTGTGAGCGGAGCGCGGGCCTCGAACGGCTCGGGGCGAGGCGAGCGTGTCATCGCGTGGTGTCCAGTCGCGCGGCGCGCGCCTACGGCCTCTCGGACGGCGGGGGATGGTAGGGCGCCGAGGTGTCGTACATCACGCGAATCGTGCTCGCGTAGAGCTCACGAATGCGGTCGCGGCGAGGTTTCAGGGTCTCGGTGAGCTCTCCGCTGACGACGCTGAGCTCTTGTTCCAAGACGGTGAACTTGCGGATTTGTTCGAAGCGCGACAGGCGCCGGTTCACGTCGTCCACGTCGAGCTGGATCAGCGCGCGCAGCTCGGCGTCTCGCGCCAGCGCAGAGGGATCGGTGCCGCGCCGGTGATCCGCGGCCCAGCGCTTCACGGTGCTCAGGTCGAGTGTCAAGAGCGCGACCAGGTAGCGCTCGCGGTCCCCGAGGACCACGGCCTGGCTGATGAACGGCGACTGGCAGAGCAGTCGCTCCAGATTCTGTGGTGCGACGTTCGAGCCACCGGCCGTCACGATCAGATCCTTCTTCCGGTCGATGATGCTGAGGAATCCGTCGGCGTCGATGCGGCCGATGTCCCCTGTGTGCAGCCAGCCGTCGGCGTCGACGACCTCGGCCGTCGACTCGGGTTGTGCATGAAAACCACGCATCAACCCGGGCCCACGCAGGAGCACCTCGCCGTCCTTCTCGATGCGAGTCTCGACGCCGTCGAGTGCAAGGCCGACCGTGCCGAAGCGGTAGCGGTCGAAGCGGTTGACGTGGGTGCAGCCGCACATCTCCGTGAGGCCGTAGCCCTCGAGCACCAGAATGCCGACGGCATGAAACCACTCCGCCAGCTCCTTCGACAGCGGGGCGCCGCCACTCACGGCAAAGCGCAGGCGCCCCCCGAAGCGCTCTCGGACCTTGGAGAGGGCGATCTTGTCCGCATAACGCTGTCGAGCAGCGAGCAGCCCCGAAGGAGCATCGCCGCGCTGTTTCATCCTGGAGGTCTGCAGTCCGATGCCGATCGCCCAGCGCCACAGCCGCTCTTTCACCGCCCCCTCGGCGCCGGCGTTCTCCGTGGCGACGGAGAAGACCTTCTCGAACAAGCGGGGGACGGAGGTAAAAAACGTCGGGCGCACCTCCATGAAATTGTCGATCACCTGATGCATGCCCTCGGCGAAGGCCGTGCGGGTGCCTGCGGCGACCGCGCCGAAGAGCACGATGCGAGCGAGGATGTGAGCCAGCGGCAGGAACAGCAGCTGCTCATCGCTCGGACCGATGGGCATGGCCGCGAGCAGCTGTTCGACCTCGTAGAGCAGCGCGCCGTGGGTGAGCTCGGCGCCCCGCGACACCCCTGTCGTCCCCGAGGTGTAGACGATGGTGGCCAGGTCGTCGGGGCCGAGGGCCGTCCGACGGGCGTCGAGGTCCGCGGTGCAGGTCGCATCCCCCGCGCGGGTCGTGCCGTCGCGCACCAGGTCGACGTATCGACGGAGCTCGATCGGCTCGCCGGTCGCGCGCATCATTGGCTCCAGCGCTGCGGACGGGTCGAGCACGATGACCTCGTTCAGCTGCCCGGTGGTCCGCCCGGCAGCCCTCAGCGCGTCGAGCTGGGCGGCCGTCTCCACGAAGGCCCAGCGTGCGCCGCTGTTGTCCAGGATGGCGCCGATCTGCTCGCTGGTCGCGGTCGGGTAGATGGGTACGGTCACGGCACCGGCGCCCAGGATGCCGAAGTCGATGATGCCCCACTCCTGCCGTGTGCTCGACAGCAGCACGACCCGCTCTCCTCTCTCTACGCCGCCCGCGCACAGCGCCAGGGAAATGGCGCGACTCGCGTCACGCCACTCGCGCCAGCTCTCCCCCGTGTAACGACCCGACCTCTTGCTGCGGAGCGCGACCGCATCTCCGCTCTGGGCAGCGCGGTTCTCCAGCAGCTCCTGCAGGTGGCGCGGCTTCATGCTCGGGCCGCAGGCATCTCCGAGGGGCTCACAGCCCCATCACGTACCCAAGGCTTGGCTCGATGACCTGCCCCGTCGTCGGCAGCATGTACATGATGTTGATGTTGAGCTGGAAGCCACTGTTGGGGCTCATCGCGTACATCGCGCCGCCGTTGATGCCGACGAAGCTCTGCCCGAGCTTCTTGAAGGCGTCGAGGTCGAGAGGTTTGCCCTGGAAGCCCGGCTGCCCGGCTTTGCACGCATTGTAGAAAGCCTGATCCGTGACGGTCTTCAAGCCGTTCGCACAGTCGCGCACCGTGACCGGGAGCTTGGCGTCGATCTGAGCCAGACCGCCCTCCGCGCCGACGTACGGGCGCAGGCCCTTCTTTGCGAACACGTCCTTGCCGCCGAGCCAGTACTGCACCCGCAGCTCGGCGTGATACGGCAGGAACTTCACGTCCTTGTTCTTGCCAGCGGCGGGACCGCCGTTGAAGGCGTAACCGACGCGCGCGCCGAGGGTCAGGTTGGTGCCGAGCGCCCGGTCGAACGAGAGCATCACACGCGCGGTGGCCGGGGCCATGCCGGTGCTGATCTTGTTGGCCACGCCGGGCTGTGGGTCGAAGCGGTACTGGTCCTCCGTGCCTTTGTAGAAGCAGGCAAACCCTTCGGAGTCCTGGCTCTTCTGCGAGCACACGTCGTCCCCACCGACGATGGCGAGATCGTAGGCCGCGTGGAAACCCATCCAGTTCTTCTTGAAGGGCCCACTCGGCCCACTCGCATCACACTTGCCGCCACTGCACTTGGCGCCGGTCGGGCAGTCCGCATCGACGTCGCAGGTCTGTCCTTGTTCACAGGTGCCGTTGTTGCAGGACAGGCCCGACTGGCACTCGTCGGTCGACGCACAGCTCGAGCCCCAGCCCTTGGTTCCGCCGCCGCCCTTCTTGCAGCCGGGGAAATCCGGCGGACACTCTTCTTGTTCTGCGCAGCGCGCCGGCGGGTCCTTGTCCGGGAAGCTCGGCGCGTCCTGGTCGGTCTGCGGGACGACGGAGATCTCCACCGGCTTACTCTTGTTGCCATGGGTGTCGACGGTCTCCCCGGACGAGTCCTGCGCGCGCACGTAGAAGCGCAGGGTGCCGGCGAGCTGGGTGGCGGAGCAGGGGATTTCGCCCTGGAAGGCGTCGCCCTTCTTGCTCATCTTGACGGTCTTCCACTGCTCGCCGCCGAACTCCTTGTATTTGAGCTCGGCCTTCGAGGCCTCTTCCTCCGTCGTGCACGAAATGGGAATCGAACGCCGGGTCTGCACCTCGGAGACCTTCGGGGAACAATCCATCTCACCGACGGCGTCCTCGCCCGTCGGCTTCTTGCCGGGTTTGCCGCCCTCGCCGCCCTCGCCGCCTTCGCCGCCTTCGCCGCCGGTCCCGCTGGTGCCCCCGCCCTGCACCTCGCCGAAGGCTTTCTTGGTCTCCGGCGTCGCCAACGCGTCGTCCAGGGCAACCTTCGAATCTGCCGCGATGGCCTTCTGGAAGGCCTCCTTCGCGCCTTTCAGGTCGTTCTTGCCGCTGCCGCGCACGATGCCGACGTACATCCAGGCCTTGGCAATGACCGACCCGCTGCACTTGTCCCCGCAGGCGTTGATCGTGCCCGTGAGTGTGGCCTCGGCCTTGTCGAAGTCCGTTGCGAGGTAATGAGTATTGATCGCCTCGTCGATCTTCTTGGTCGCCGCGGCGTCGCGCGGAGCTGCAGAGGCGGTCGCAGCGGCAAAGGCCACGACGGCGGCGGAAAGGAGCTTGATGAGCGGTCGGCGATGCACGGGATATTTCTCTCCGTAAGGTGTTCGGTGATCGTTCGGAGCTCGCGAGCCGTTGATGGCCCTCCCGCGTCCGCATCCCCCGGGGTGGGGCGCTGCGGAGCCCGGCCGCTCAGTTGTTCTTGCTCTTCGGACAGCCTTCCTTCGTGCCCTCGGTGCGGACGAACTGAACGCGGCGGTTCAACGCCATGTTCTGCTCGGAGTTGTTGGGGACGAGGGGTCGCTCGAAGCCGTATCCGTGCGAGTCGAGTCGGCTCGCAGTCGTGCCGTGAGAGACCAGGTACTTCATCACGCTCGCGGCACGCTTGTCGCTGAGGCTCTTGTTGTACTTGGCGCTGCCGCGGTTGTCGGTGTGCCCCTGGACCTCGATCTTGATTTCCGGGTTCTTGCCGAGCACCTCGACGACGGCGTCCAGCACCGGGAAGCTCTCTTTGCGGATGACAGCCTTGTTGTACTCGAAGTGGATCTGCTGCGTGATCTTCACTTCGCAGTCGGTCACGACCACGAGCGCCGGTTTGGCGGGGCAGCCGAGCGGCTCTTGGGTCGCCGAGCCGATCTCGTTCGGGCACTGGTCCTTCAGATCCGGGACCGTGTCCTTGTCGTTGTCGAGATCCGGGCAGCCGTCCTCGTCTTCGTACCCGTCCGGATCTTCCGGGTCCATCGGGCACTTGTCCTTTGCGTCGAGGATGCCGTCGAGATCGTTGTCGACGTCGGGGCAGCCGTCGTCGTCGAGATAGCCGTCCTTGTCCTCGGGCTCGAGCACACAGGCGTCGATCGAGTCCGGCATGCCGTCGCCGTCGGTGTCCGGATCGTCCGGGCAGCCGTCTTCATCCTTGAAACCGTTGAAATTCTCGGGCTCGTCGGGGCAAGCGTCCTCGGGATCGAGGTAACCATCACCGTCGCGGTCACCCGGCGCAGGCTTGGGTTTCGCCTTCATCTCGACGAAACCGCGCTCGGCGCAGTACTGCGGCGGCGAGAGGAACACCGCGGCGTGCGCGTTCGGCTCGGCGAGCCAGAGGTGGCGCTTGGCGTTGGAGATGAAACCTTGGTCGAGCTCCATCGCCGCGAACTTCAACTGGCTTTGAGCCGTCGCGAGCTCGCGCGGCGCGCAGCGCACGGCGCCGTTGCGCTCGGCCTGCTCTGCGACCTGGCTGAGGCCTTCGATCTGGCCTCGCAACTTCGGCCCCTGTGCACACGCTGCGAACAAGAGTGCGGGGACGAGAACGAGCCATGCTCGGCGGAACCAGCGGTTCACCGGCCACCTCCTCGGTGTGCGTCGCGCGACAGGCGAATTGCTTTGTCTGCGAACTCTTCGGCAGTCTCGGCGAGGTTGGATGCGTCGCTGTAGTCCGCGGACGCCGCCTCTTCTTGTGCCTTCTCGAGGTGCTGCTTGGCGTAGAAGTACTCGTACGGAGCGAGCTTCTCCGCGCCGAGCTCGCGCGCTTCTTCGAGTCGACTCGCAGCGGAGTTGGCCTGGAACACGTAGAGCGTGTGTCCGCAGCCACTGAGCGCGATGCCGAGCCCCATCACCGTGAGCGCGGTGGGAAGGATCCCCCGCACACTGCCCCGACCGAAGCTGTCTTCCCTGGTCATCCGTTGCCCTCGGCTCGACAGCCGATTTTCGCTACGGGGACGCTACCAACCGACGGATTCCGCCGTCAATAAGCGGCGTTCGGGAACGACCATCGGCCGGGTATTCTCCCCCTCCCGGTAGTCCGTGCTGGGGGCGCCCCGGGACAAATCCTGAAGGGGCGGCTGGGGCGCCGGGGCGGAACTGACCCTGGTGCCACCCCGTCTTGGGCGCGGAGGCGGTCGGCGAGGTCGTTCCGACACGGAACGCACCAGCCCAGCATGAGCGCTCGGCAAAAGCGTCGCGCGCTCAGAGCGAAGCCCGAGCGCAGGTGTCAGCGCCGACGGAAAGGCGGCTCAGATCTTGCGGAAAACGCCGATGACTTTGCCCAACAGCATGGTCGGCTTGAAGTCCGAAGCTCGCACCAAGATGGGTGCCATTTGCGCGTTGGCCGGCTGGAAGCGCACGTAGTCGCGCTCGGGGTAGTAGTACTTCACGGTGGCTTCGTCGCCGATCATTGCGACCACGATCTCACCGCGCTCGGCCGTCGCTTGTTTCTTCACGAAGATGTAGTCGCCGCTGAAAATCCCGGCGTCGATCATGCTGTCGCCGGCCACTTTCAGGCCAAAAACGTCTTTTCCGCCCCGCACGAGCATGCGGTCGATGCGCACGTTGTCGACGATGTTTTCTTCCGCGAGCAGCGGTGCACCTGCCGCGACACGACCGACGATCGCGATCTCGACCAGGTCGTCGTTGTCGGCGGCCACGGGCGCTAGCTTCGGGTCGTTCACCAGCTTGAGCGCGCGGCTCTTCATGTCTTCCCGGCGCAGGTAGCCCTTGCGCTCGAGGGCGCGCAGGTGGTCGTTCACACCGTTGGTCGACTTGATGCCCATGTGTTCGCCGATCTCGCGCAGGGTGGGCGGGTAACCGCGGTCCTGGATCGAGTAGCGAATGAAGGCCAACGTCTGCTCTTGGCGCTTCGTGAGTCCTTGCATGATGAGGCAAGGCTACTGAACGGCCGTGCGGGAGTCAAATGTCCTACACAGTTTTCCCACAGCAGCGCGAAAACCCAAGGATTTCTTGGGCCCCGCGGGCCTCCCCGCAGGGAGGTTCTGAACGGCTTGGACTGCGCGCGCGCCACGCTGCGGGCGCGCAGGGCGATGCGTCCGAGCGCTGTGCGTGCGCTCAGAACTTCCCGCTCACCGACAAGAACGTGAGTTTGTCGGTGGTCTCTCGCAGCCGGCCAACCAGCATGCGCACGACGCTCCAGAGCACCTCGTAGGCCAGGTCTTTGTGCAGGAAAAGCAGATCGTCGAAACCGTCCTTCGGGATTGCGAGCAGTCGGCAGCGCTCGTGGACTCGAGCGTCCGCCGAGCGCGGGGACTCGTCCAGTAGCGCCATTTCGCCGAAGACCTCGCCCGCGCCGAGCACCGCGAGCGCTTCTTCCCCCATGCCCGGCACTTCGCGGCTGATCCGCACTTTGCCCTCCATGATCAGGTAGAGCTTGTCCCCGGCGTCGCCGTGCTGAAAAATCTTGGTCCCCGTCGCGTGACGCTCTTCGGTGGCGACCTTCGCAATCAGCTCCAGGGCCTCGGTCTTCAGGCCACTAAATAGCGCTACTTTGCGCAATTGCTCGACGCGCTCGGTGCTCACGAGCCTCGCACTCTAAATCAAGCCCCCGAGCCCGGCCACTTCGGCGAGGGGCCGGCGGCCTCGGGGCGTCGAACGGCGGCCCACGCTAGCGCGTGAACCGCACCGGGAACGGGCTCGTCGTCTTGGTCACGGGCTGACCGTCTTTGTCGATGCCTGCGGTGTACTGCATGCGGAGGGCGCAGCTCTTTGCCAGTCGGCCAAAGCCGTGGCCCGGATCGTTCAGCACGTTGACACTCTTGGCCCGGCCGTCGGTGCCGACCGTGACACTGATCATCACGGTGGCGTAGTCGATCTGATCGAAGTCCGCTTCGGGCGGGAAGCCGCAGTTCCAGCTGCGACTGGTCGGCGCCGCGGGCCGTGAGCCGTCTTTCGCGGCGGTCGGCGCAGGTCCTGCCGGGGCCCCGGGTTTGGTGCCCTTGCCTCCCGGCGCGCCGCCGTTGCGCGCCTTGGTGTCGTTTACTGCTGTCTTGGACGTGCCTGCGGAGGCCGTCGTGCCGCCCGCGAAA
This sequence comes from Myxococcales bacterium, assembly GCA_016706225.1. Classification (NCBI taxonomy): domain Bacteria; kingdom Pseudomonadati; phylum Myxococcota; class Myxococcia; order Myxococcales; species Myxococcales bacterium. The sequence continues at coordinate 121,035 of JADJKB010000021.1, read as the reverse complement.
CGGTCGCTGTCCCCGGTCACGAAGCCGTCCTTCGTCAGGTCGAGCGGATCGTCGGGGCTCGGCTCTTGCGTGAGCAGCTTGCCGGCTTGCGCCGCCTCGGGTGGTGGCTGGTCCTTCTCCGCCTGCTGTTTGTCGACCGGCGGTGTCGGCGCGGGCTCTTCCTTGACGATCTCCTCCGGCGCCGGGGGTGGCTTCGGCGGCTCCGGCTCGTGCAGGTCGATGTCGATCTCGGCGCGCTGCCGCTCGAGCACGACGCCGCGCACGCCCCGGGCGAACAACTCCATGTCGAACAGGTTCGTCGCCATCTGATAGACCGCGACGCCGTGCAGCATCGCGGCTCCGATGACACCGACGGCAAAGCCGAAGCGGAGCTCTCGTTCGCCCAGCTCGAGCACCCGCGCGAGCGGATCCGGTCTCGCTGTCCCGAAGACCGAGGAACCTGGGTGGGCGACTGCGCTCATCGAGAGATTACTTGGGCTGGGGCGCTTCTACTGGAACCCCCTCACCCTTGGGCGAGACGGCGAAGGCAATTTTTGCCACACCCGCGCCGCGCAGCAAGTCCAGCACGTGGATCACCCGCCCGTGCTCGACTTTCTTGTCAGCGCGGATCACGCAACGAATGTCCTTGTTCTTGGCCTTGGCGTCCTTGGCAAGCTGCGCGATGGCCTCGTCGCTCGGCACGCCCTTCGAGTCCACCACGGTCTTGCCATCGGCGCCGAGCTCCACGGAAAATACCGTCTGCACGTCCTCACCGCTGGCAGCCTTCGGCAGGTCCATGGGCATGCCCTGGGAGACGATGATCTTCGCCGTCACCATGAAGATGATCAGGAGTACGAGGGTGACGTCCACCAGCGGCGTCACGTTGATGCCGCTGATCAGCCCGTCGTCGTCATCACCACTACCGGCCGCCATCGATCACTCCTCGTCGTCGGCGCGGCTGGCGGACTTTTCGCGGGGCTTGGCGGGCGGTTCGGACTCGCCGTCGATGCGCGGGGCGTGACCGGCCTCGATCGCTGACAGGTGCGAAAGGAGCACGCGGGTCAGCGCGTCCGTGTTGGCGAGGATGGCCTTCGCTTGACGTTGAAACACGTTGTACATGACGACGGCGGGGATGGCGACGGCCAAGCCCACTGCCGTTGCGACGAGCGCCTCGGCGATGGCGTACATCACCTCTTGGGGTGCCATGGCGCCCGCGGTCTGCACGGTCTGGTTCTGCCGGCTGAGTGCTTCGAACGCTTGCACCACGCCAATGACGGTGCCGAACAGCCCGATGAAGGGTGCGTTGTTGCCGAGGGTGCCGAGGAACGCCAGACGTCGTTCGAGCTTGATGCGCTGCAGTGCCTGAGCCCCTTGCATCGCCTGTTCGGCGGCGCGGAGGCCGCGATCGGCCTCCAGCAGGCCGGCGCTCACCACCGCCGCCTCGGCGCTGGGAGAGGACTCCATGCGCTTCTTTGCGCCGTCGATGTCGTTGGCCCGGAGACGCTCCCGGAGATCCTTGGCCAGTTTTGCCAGGTCGTCGCGCAGGGACCAGTAGAACCAGCCTCGCTCGAGCATGACTGCAACCGAGAGCACGCTCAGCGCGACGAGGAGCCACATGACCCACCCGGCACCGAAGTTGGTCATCAGTCGTTGCAGCCACGATACGAGATTCATGAGTCTTTCCTTGGGGACGGGGCGATCGGTGGGAGGGCGATATCTTTAGTGCGGATCGCCCACGGAGCCATAGTCAAACGTGAAAGTGGCGGAGAGTGCGCGGGATCCGCGCGGGGGTCGGTCACTCAGAACACACGCACCTCGGCCAGCCCGCCGCCGGTACCCCGCCAGCTCTCGATCGTGATGCGTAGCTGGTCGATGGGCCGGCCGCTGAGCAGGACACCCTGGTGGAGGGTTCCGGGAGCCGCGAAGCGGAGGCGTCGTTCATCCACGAGCGCCCCACCGAACGAGGTCTCGATGCGGACTTCGTCGGCCCCGTAGTTCCCGTGCGGTGGGTTCTTGGCATTGGTCAACGCCAGGTGACGGACGGGCATGGCGGTGGCGAGGCGCACCTCGAGCCACGCATCTCGACCCGGCGGTGCGAGCCACTCACTCTCGTTACGGCCATCGACGGCGTTGGCCGGTTTGTACCAATCGTTCAGCGCCCGTTCCGCAAAATCCGAGGCGGTTGCCGACAGCATCGGTTTCGGTCGCTCCGGCGGATCGAGCGGTCCCGGGACGAGTGCGCGCGCGTAGCTCAGCGTGGTGAGTCCCACGCCGACCAGCACACCCGCGATGCGGACCCGCCGACGTCGCACGAAGAGCAAGAGGGCCACGCCAGCCAGGCCGACCCCGGTCGTGACGACCCCTGGCCAGAACGAACGAGGTTGGTAGCGGACGACGACTCGCTGCCTGCCTGGTGGCAGATCCAGCGCGAGCCGGCGTTCGTCGACCGCGATTTCGCCGACGGACGCCGACCACCCGGGACTGTAGGTCTGATTGAAGACCACTCGCCCGCCGATCGGCAGCTCGACCTCGGCGAACACCGTCGATGTGGTTCGCCCTTCGCCGATCAGTGTGCCGAGCGGAGTGACCCGGGTCTGCGGGACCGGACCCGACCACAGCGACGGAGCGGGTTTGTAGCCCATGCCGGTGTAACACCAGCCGCTGCCGAGGTTGTCGTTGGGAGCCTGGGCTCGGGGCGGGAATTTGGCCTCCTGTTTGGAGGTCGGGACGCCGTCGAGGCTGAAGTCCTTCGGCGCGCGCACGATGATCGGCGGCGACGCCCAGTGCCCGTCGAGGATTGCCCGGTGCTCGGCAAGCACGGGGAGTGAGGCGGCCGCGGCGATGAGCCACGGCAAGAGCGCGCGAGCCTTGCCCAGTCTTTTCAGACCGAGCTCGAGCCGCGCGCTGCCCTCTGCCGTCGCGAGGAGCCAGTCCAGACCGTGCGCTGCGAGGAGCGCGACGAAAAAGGTCACCGCGAACAGGAAGCGAGTCGGCACCTGCAGTGAATTGAACAGGGGCAGTCGGCGCAGCAGTGACCATGGCGCGAGCCGCGCGAAGTCGCCGAGGCAGAAGCTGCCGAACAGGGCGGCGCCCAGCAGCAGGCTGGGGCGTCGCTTCGTCACGACGGCGATGCCGAGCGCGGCCAGACCCAGCACGCCGAACCCGAGGTAGCTGCCGTATTCCACGCGACCGTAGAGGTGGCCGGGCAGCTGAACGAGATCCGAGGCGTGGTCGAAGTGGGTCAGGAAGTTCCACAGCTCCGCCAGCGAGACGACGTCCTTGTGGTCGCGGACTCGCGGGTAGAGCACGACGTGTTCGAGCACCGGGATCAGGCGGAACCCCGACAGCAAGAGCGCGAGCAGCGCCGCGATACCCAGGGCCGAAGCGAGCCGGCGGGGCTCGGCCCCGCGGCGCCAGAGCACGCCGGCGTCGAAGGCGAGCAGGAGCGCGAAGTACGGGAAGGCATAGACGCCGCCGGCGAGGAGCGCGAGGGCGAAGGTCGTCGCCACGAGCGCCGCCCAGCGCAGCTCGGAAATCGATCTCCGGAAACCGAGCAGCACCAGCGGCGCCAGGTAAAACGCAACGAAGCCGCCGTGTCCGGAGCCGACGTGCCAGGCGAAGAACCCGGACGTGGCCCACGCGATCGCGGCGAGTGCCGCTGGGGCGCGGCCGAGTTTCTCTTCGCTCCGCGCGAAGGCGTACATCGCCAGCAGCCCCGAGAGCGCGTGCGCGACGATGAACGTCTTCAGCGCGAGGGTGCTGCCCACGAGGAACGTGAGGAAGAAGAGCGGGTGGAAGAGCTGCGACTGAGGATCACCCCACTCGGGGATCCCTCCGCACTGAAAGGGGTTCCAGAGTGGCAGCTCGGCGTGACGGCTGAGGGCTACCCGGCCGAGCTCCCACGAGTGGTGGAAGAACTGGTAGTCGCCGAAACCGGTGTTCGCCGGGCGGGCGAACAGCTCCTGGAACGCGACTGCGACCACGCCCAGGAACAGGCCCAGCACTCCGAGCCGCGGGAGCCATGCCCGAGGTGGGACGGGTTTCGTCGACGGAGCGTCGGGCATCTGCCCTCCGGACGCTACAACGGACGCGCCTCGAGTTCTAAAGCCGGATCGAGGTCCTGCTCGGGAAGTGGCGCGCTCACAGCTCGTGGGGCATCAAGTCGTGCGGGGAGCGGTAGAATTGCTGGGGTGAGTAGGCGAGCAAATTCGAGACCCGGCGCATGTAAATGTCTGCGTACTGGCTGACCTGAAGTCCGAAGCCGCTCATCTCGTTCTCTTCTTTCAGCAGCGAACCCCAGTACGGGTGGAAGGTCCGATCGACGCGTTCGTGCAAGAGGGCGTGTTCTTGGTCGATGCGTCGGAGCTCGGCCCGGAGTCGGTCGATGGCGCGTTTGACCCGGGCCCGGTCGGCGATCCGCTCGGCGCCGTCGTGGTTGGTCGCTCGCCCCAGCTCCTTGAACTGCGTCTGGTAGAAACGCAGCTCGTCCTCGATCTTCTCGCGCTGTTCGTGCAGGTCGCGGATGCGTGACAGCTCGGTGGCGCAGGTCTCGAGGGCGGCGATCTCGGCGTCGAGCTCCTGAATGATCATGGCGGTGCGCCAGGAGGTCTCCTTCTTCGAGCGCAGGATGTCGCCGAAGATGTGGTCGCCGACGTAGAGCACGCTGGAGCCGCGCACCCCGACCAGTCGCTCGAAGTCGGCCAGGTTGCCGTGCTCGTAGACCCGTCCGCGTTCGAGCCCAGCCTTGACGGGTCGGGTGGTCTCTCCGTCACGCTCCAGGAAGGGTTGGCCGTCCTGGAACCACGCGGGTTTCTGCGCCGCCGCGATCACGACGTCGAAGTAGTGGTGCCAGCTCGGGTACTCCGCCATGGCGCTGCCGAGCAGGTAGGTCATGACGGAGTCGGTGTAGCTCGACGGGGAGTTCGTCAGCAGAAACAGCTTTTTTCCCGATGACCTGAACTTGTGCAGTGTGCGGGCGAGCTCCGGGTCGCGCTCGATGTAACGCGGAAAATCGGCGGTCACCCGGGCGTAGACCGAGCCGTCGCGGTGTGCGTCATCGATGGACATGCGCACGTCGCCGAAAACGGTCGCGTAGTCGACGTGCTCGCCACGGCGTTCGAGCACGTCGACGATGGCGGAGTACGCGGTCACCTCGGACAGCGCAAAGAGTGTGTCGATCCAGTGGTAGCGGGGAGTGTGCGGGCGGATGCGCAGGTGATGATAGAGGTCGTCCAGCGTCTCACGCGCCAAGAGACTCAGGCCGTGGTAGCCCTTGAGTACGCCTTTGTGGCGGTCCATCTTCAGGACGTGGCCGAGCTTCTTGTCGACCAAGAGCCCGCGGATGGGAAAGCGGGCGTCGTAGCTCAGGTGTTTCAGGTAGGCGGGATAACCCCGGCGCACCATGCGCTCGGCGGTCATGTCGATGCTGATCGCGTCCATCTCCTCTTGTCGGTAGATGGCCAGGGTGTAGTCCATGTCGAACCCGACCCACTCGATGCCAGAGAGGCGCAGGTTGCGGTTGACGAACACCCGATCCGCGCGGGGGATGCCCAGGCCGCGCGCCGATTCCGAGACGACCCCCGGCAGGGGCAAGAGCAGTTGTTTGGGGTAGAGAGGCAAGAAAGCTGATTGTTCAGGACAATGCCCGCGCTTGTCGAATTGTTGGCACTGGCTACGTCGTGTCTCGGACCCGCTCGACGCCGTGTCCGGCCTTTATCTCCGCGAGGGAGAGCTCCGGTCCACGCTGCTCGAAACCGCCGGCGAGCGGCCGCTTCGCCATGAACAGCGGAGTGTCGAGGTCGACGAAGGAGAATCCCCCGAGACCTGCGGCGAAACACGCCCCGGTGGTCATGGCGAGCTCCGTCTCGACCATGCCGCCAATCATCAGACGCAGGCCCAGCGCGCGAGCCGTGAGTGCCATGTCGAGGGCCTCGGCAACGCCGCTCTTCATCAGCTTCAGGTTGATGACGTCGGCGGCGCGCTCTCGGGCGAGCACCGTTACGGCGCGCGCGTTCTTCGCGCTCTCGTCCGCTGCTACCGCGATGCGTCCGTTCTCGCGCACCCGGCGTAGGCCTTCGATGTCGCCCGCTGGCGTTGGCTGTTCGAACAGAACGATGCGTGAGCGAAACGGACCCAGCTCGCTCAAGACAGCCAGGGCCTCGTCGGAGGAGAAGGCCGCGTTGGCGTCGAGGATCAGCCGGGCGCGGGGCGCGGCCTCGAGGACCGCGACGAGGCGCGCGAGATCGGTATCGAGCTGAGTGCCGCCGATCTTCACCTTGAGCAGCTCGAACCCGCCCTGGGCGGCGCGCTCGGCGGCGGCTCGGGTGTCGGCTACGGTTCCGGTGACGAGCGTGATGTCGGTGTGCAGCGAGAGCTCGGCGCCGCCGAAGAACTCCCAGAGTGGCATGCCGGCATGGCGGCAGAGTGCGTCGAGCAGCGCGGTCTCGACGGCGCAGCGGGCGGCGGGCGCTCCGGGCGCGAGCTCCGCGAGCTGTGCAGCGATGCGTCGCCAGCGGCGCGCGTCTTGGCCCGTCACGACCGAGCGCATGCTCTCCAGGCTGGCGAGGGTCTGGTCTCGGGTCTCGCCGCTCACGACCGGGAACGGTGCGGCTTCGCCCAACCCCAACGTGCCGTCCTCGAGCTCCAGCGTGACCAGGACGTTGTTCGCGACCTCCTGTTTACCGCCGGCGATGCCGAACGGCGTCGTGAGTGCGACGTCGAAGGCCTCGGCGCGCAGGTGGCGGATGGCGAGCATGCTGAAACCCCGGCTAGACTAGCGCCGTCATGCGTCCGATAGCCATTGTCGTCACCGGGGATCCCGTTCCGGCCGCGCGGGCCTCGCGGGGCAGCTTCGCCGACATGATCCGGCGTGGGGTCGGCGAGGCCTGGACGGGTCCGTGGCTGGAGGTCGATGCGCGGGCGCCGGCGGCGTGGCCCGAGCCGGAGGAGATCTCGGGTGTCGTCGTGACGGGGTCGAGCGCGAGTGTCACCGAGCGTGCGCCGTGGATCTTGGAGACGGAGGCACGCCTGCGCGGATGGGTCGCGGCGGGTGCGCCGGTGTTTGGGATTTGTTTTGGTCACCAGCTGCTCGGTCAGGCGCTGGGTGGCCGTGTCGCGCACAACCCGCGTGGGCGTCAGATCGGAACGGTGGAGGCGGAGCTCACTGCCAAGGACGTGCTGTTCGACGGTGTGGCACGTCCGTTCCGGGTCAACGCTTCGCATCGCGACGTGGTGGCAGAGCTTCCCCCGGGCGCGCGTGTGGTAGGGCGCACTCCGAAGGACCCGCATGCGTTCGTGCGCTTCGGCGAGCGCGTGGTCGGCGTGCAGAGTCACCCGGAGTTCGACGCGGTGACGATGCGCGCGTACGTCACGGAGCGGAGGGAGATCCTGACCGCCGAGGGTTTCGATGTCGATGCGACGCTCGACCGGGTCGACGACGCCGAGCCGGGTGCGAGCGTTCTCAGGCGCTTCGTGGAGCAGGCCGTGCGCGGTGGGACTGGGTGAGGGGGGCGGACGCCCAGGCGCTGGTGCGGGCATACATGCTAGAGATACCGTGATGGCCAACTCGAAGGCTCCGCCGGGGCGCAAGTCCTCGAGGCCCACGAGCCGCAACTCGAAAGCGCCCGCGTCCCCCTCGAAATCCCCCGCGCGCCCGTCGAAGGCCCCCGCGCGCCCATCGAAGTCCCCCGCGCGCCCGTCGAAGGCCCCCGCGCGCCCGTCGAAGGCCCCCGCGCGCCCATCGAAGGCGCCGCGCGCCCGCGTCAGCCATCGCCCGCCGGCGTCCAACAAGAAGCTCATCGTCGTAGCGGATGACGATCCCGCAATCGCCAAGATGCTGCTGCGCATGCTCGAGCCCAAGTACGACGTGCGCTGGGCCCAGGATGGGCCGCAGGCCCTCGCGCAGGCCACGGCGGAGCCCCCACCGCAGTTGCTCGTGCTCGACGTGATGATGCCCGGCTTCGATGGGTTCGGCGTCGCGCAGCGGCTGAAGCTCGTGCCTCAGGCCCGGCGCCTGCCCATCCTGTTCCTCACGGCGCGCGACGCACCCAAGGACATCGTGCAGGGCATCCAGCTCGGGGCGCGCGGCTACATCATCAAGCCGTTCAAGGTGAAAGAACTGCTGGACAAGGTCCGCGCGCTAATTGGCGACTGAACCGAGCGCGGGTCAAACCCCGCGCGTGAAGCTCGGCAGCCCGGCGTACCTCGCGGTGTGAAACGCATCGTCGCCAAACAGCGTGGCGAGGATGTGCATGCGCTTGAAATACAGCCCGACGTCGTGTTCGTCGGTGACCCCGATGCCGCCGTGCAGCTGGATGCCCTGGCGAGTCACGAACGCCCCGCTCTCGATGACGCTGGTCTTGGCGGCGCTGATGGCCCGGTGCCGCTCGGCGACGTCGGTCTCGTCGGCCTTGATCATCGCGAGCATGGCCACGGATTTGGTCAGCTCGGTCTCCACGAACATGTCCACGGCGCGGTGCTGCAACGCTTGAAAGCTGCCGATGGGCGCGCCGAACTGCTTGCGCTCCATCAGGTAGCTGCGGGTCATCCACAGCACGGACTGCAGGATGCCACTTGCCTCACACACCGTGGCGGCGGCGCCGTAGTCCATCAGGTGATCGAGCAGCGGCCCGGCCTTGCCCTCTTCGCCGAGCAAGCGGTCCCTGCCGAGCTCGACGTTCTTCAGCTCCAAGAGCGCGCCCTTCTGGCTGTCCATCATCTGGACGGCCTGGATTTTCACGCCGGGCGTGTCCTTGTCGATCACGAACAGCGAGAGCCCGTCGCCACTGCGGGTGTCCCCGCCGGAGCGCGCGCTCAGCACGATGTGATCGGCCGCGTGGCCGTTCAGCACCCAGCGCTTCTGCCCATCGAGGCGGAACCCGTCCTTGGTCTTCTCGGCGCGGGTCTTCACGTCGTTGACGTCGTGCCGGCTCTGCTCCTCGTTCCAGGCAAAGGCCAGGCTCTCGTCGCCAGTCAACGACTTGGCCAGGAAGCGCTCTTGCTGCTCCGGCGAGCCGGACCTCGCGATGGCGGTGCCCGCAACCATGAGCGGGATGATGGGTTCGGGCACGAGCGTCGTGCCGAGCTCCTGCAAGATCAACCCGGCCTCGACGAACGTCATGCCGGCGCCGCCCACGCTCTCGGGGAACATCACGCCGAGCCAGCCGAGCTCGCCCATCTGTTTCCAGGTCTTCCGGTCCCAGCCGAGCTCCGTGCCGCGCAGCTTGCGCATGCGCTCGACGGGAGATTCCTTCTTCACGAACTCACGGACGGTGTCCACGAGCAGGGTCTGATCCTCGGTCAATTCGAAGTCCATCGTCGTTCCTCAGCTGGGGAGCCCAAGAATCATCTTCGAGATGATGTTCTTCTGGATCTCGTTGGAGCCCGCGTAGATCGTGGCCGCTCGCAGGTAGTTGAACCCCGGCGCGACCCAGTGCTCGCGCGGTGGAACGACGCCGGCCTCGTTGTACCAAGACAGCGAGTTGTGCCCCATCAAGACCATCAACAGGTCCATGCACCCCTGCTGGATCTCGGTGCCGCGGAGCTTGAGGATGCTGGACTCCGGTCCCGGCGCGTGACCGAGCTTGGCTCCGGCCAGCGCCCGATAGTTCGCCATGCGCAGCGCCTCGAGGCGGATCTCGAGGGTGGCGATGCGTGCACGAACGACCGGGTCGTCGAGCAGCGCCCGCCCGCCCGCCTGGGTATCTCGCGCAATGCGCTTGGCCCGAAGCAGCGCCCGGGCGCTGATGCCGATGCCCGCGACCAGCGTGCGCTCGTGGCCGAGCAGCGCTTTGGCGTAGGTCCAGCCCTGGTTCATCTCCCCGACCAGGTTCTCCTTCGGCACCTTCACGTTCTCGAACCAGGTCTCGCAGAACGCGGGCGTTCCACCGGTAGTCAGGAACGGTTTTGCCGTCACTCCCGGCGACTTCATGTCACACAGGATGAAGCTGATGCCTTCTTGTTTCTTCTTCGCTTCGCCGTTGGTCCGCGCCAGCAAGAAGATCCAGTCCGCGTACTGCGCGTAGGTCGTCCACGTCTTCTGCCCGTTCAGGATGAAGTGGTCGCCCTTGTCTTCCGCACGCAGCGCCAGCGAGGCCAGATCACTGCCGGCGTTCGGCTCCGAGTAACCCTGACACCAGACGTCCTCACCGCTGAGGATCTTCGGCAGGTAGCGCTTCTTCTGCGCGTCGTTGCCGAACTGGATCAAGAGCGGACCGACCATGGCCAGGCCAAACGGGGAGGTGCGCGGGGTGCCCGCCAGCTCCAGCTCTTCACTGAAGAGGAAGCGCCGTGCCGCATCCCAGCCGGTGCCGCCGACCTCTTTCGGCCAGTGGGGCGCAGCCCAGCCCTGCTTGCCGAGGATCTTGTGCCACTCCATCACCTCGTCGTGGTCGAACTCCGCGTCGATCTCGGCTTTGGCCTTGAGGTGTGGGGGCAGGGCGCTCGCGATCCAGGCGCGAACCTCGTCGCGGAAGGCGAGCTCTTCGGGGCTGAAAGAAAGGTCCATGGCGGGTCCTCGGGGTGGGCGTCCAGCCGACGCAGCGTGGGCTTATAACACGGCGCGGCAATTCGGGAGGCGCAGTGTCCGCGCCCAATTTCCCTAGCTGTTTCGTCGCTCCGAAAGATGCTCTATAGGGCTCGCCCTCATGGGATTTTCCTGCGGCATCGTCGGCCTGCCGAACGTCGGCAAGAGCACCCTCTTCAACTCGCTCTCCACCGCCAAGGCGGAGGCCGCGAATTTCCCGTTCTGCACCATCGAGCCGAACGTCGGCGTCGTCACGGTGCCGGACCCGCGGCTCGATGCGCTGGCCAAGGTGTGCAAACCCGAGAAGATCATCCCGACGACGATCCGCTTCGTGGACATCGCCGGCCTGGTGAAGGGCGCGTCGAAGGGTGAAGGCCTCGGCAACAAGTTCCTCTCGCACATTCGTGAGGTCGACGCGATTGCGCACGTCGTGCGCTGTTTCACCGACTCGAACGTGGTGCACGTCGACGGGCGGGTCGATCCGGTCGCCGACGTCGCGACCATCGGCACCGAGCTGTGTTTGAAAGATCTCGACACGGTACAGAACCGCCTGGACCGCGCCCGCAAGCAGTCGAAGGGTGGCGACCCCATCGAGAAGCTCGCCATCGGGGTGTGCGAGAAGCTGGCGGAGCACCTCGACGCCGGCAGGCCGGCGCGCAGCCTGCGCTTCGAGGACGAAAAGGAGAGCGCCATCGTCAAGGAGATGCAGCTGCTCACTTCGAAGCCGACGTTCTACGCGGCCAACGTCGACGAGGCCTCCCTGACGAACCTCGCAGGCAACCCGCACTACGCGGCGCTCGTTGCGCTGGCGAAAGCGGAGGGCGCGCCGGTCGTCCCGATCTGCGCATCGCTCGAGGCGCAGATCGCGGAGCTAGAGCCCGCCGATCGCCCCGACTTTCTCGCCAGCGTCGGCCTGAGTGAACCCGGCCTCAATCAGGTGATCCGCGTCGGTTACGAGATGCTCGGCCTGATCACGTACCTGACGGCGGGTGAAAAGGAGGTCCGTGCCTGGACCATCCAGAAAGGCTGGACGGCGCCCCAGGGTGCCGGCGTGATCCACACCGACTTCGAGCGCGGTTTCATCAAGGCCGAGGTCATCTGGTGGGAAGATCTGGTCAACCTCGGCAGCGAAGCCAAGTGCCGCGAGGCCGGCAAGCTGCGCATCGAGGGCCGCGACTACGTGGTCAAGGACGGCGACGTGATGCATTTCCGGTTCAACGTTTAGGCGCCGGGTTCCCTGCCACGGGTCGGGAGGCCGCCCGATCATCTCGCGCCGACCGCCTGGTGCTCGCCCGCCGCCAGCCTGGCGGCGGCGCGCTCGAGCCCGCGCTTGGACTGCGCCTTCCACTGCCGAACGATGATCTCGTGACCGGTCAGCGCCATCCTCAGGCCCGGCAGTCGGCGTTCTCGTCCCGTAGTGAGACGAGATCTGGTAGGTGGCGAACGCATCATCGATCCACTCTATCAAGCGGTGGTGGGCCTCGACTCCATCGTACGGCGCCACGCGCGCGATCCGCGCCAGGTGGGCCACGCCGCGCGCGTTGTTGCGCACGAATCGCCTCAGGCTTTGCCAAAGGGGCGGCCGTGCTCGAACCCTGTTGGCAGTATGCCACGACGGAAGTGCACGGCATCCGCCGGCCTCGCCGGTAGTTCAAGTGGGTTTACGCCGCTCATGCCGATCGCGATCTGAGCGTCGCAAGACTGCTCGAGTCGAGGCTAGATGGCGAAAACTCGAACCTGCTTGAAGGGTGAAGCAAGTCGCCGCATGTCCGCGGGGTCCCCGGTTGCGATCACGGAAGCGTCAAAGAGTAGCGCGGTTGCTACGACGAATGCGTCCACAGCGTGGGCGGAGGATAGCTTGGCACGACCTAGCAGATGGCCAGCCCGTTTGGCGATCGTCTGGGTGAGGTCACAAACGACGATCCCGCGCGAGGCGAGGAGGTGGTCAATGGGAGGGTCATGCCGAGGGCCTCGGCACACTTCGGCGAGCACAGGTGCGGGGACGCGGACGAGCGCACCACGCTCATGCGCCACGGTGAGGATGGCCCGGGCTCTATCCGCCAGCACGCCGCGCTCGGTCGCATTGGCGAGCGCATTGACCGCCTCCGAATCCAGAATCAGCGCTTCGGCCATGCTTTACGAGCAGTGGAGAGGGTGCCTTTCGGCACCGGACCGAGATCCCGGTCGAGCCCAGCCAAGAACGCACCGAGTTGTTCGCGCTCGAGCTCGTGCGCGATGGCACGCGCCACGAACCCCGAAAGCCCGCGAGGCCCGACCCGTCGCCGTACCGCCTTCGCCAGGTCGCTCGGGACGCTCACAGAGAGCTTGGCTGCAGCTGTCTCCGCCACACATGATTCCTACCAGAGTAGGAATCGTCACGCAAGTGGCGACAGGAGCCTCCACCCTGCACCCGCCCGCTCTTCTTCTTCGTGCGCAGGCGCGTCCGCGCGCCGCCCCGTCGCCGCCCGATCGCGGCCACCTCGCCGCCCCGCGCCGCGCTACGCGCTCGTTGCCGCGGTGCGCCCCCTCGGCTGCTTCGCCCGAATCGCTACTTGATGGGCGGAACGTACTGATCGCAGCTGTCGTCGACCACGTTGACGGCCTGCGCAAACGTGGTCGCGTAGTCCGTCGCACAGACGGGCGCGGCGATGGAGAACGGGAACTTCTTGATGAACTCCTCCCAGTGCGCGCCCTTGGTGGTGCCGCCGCCGCCGCAGGTGGCGGGCGTGAAACCGACCACCACCGCGGCCTTGGGGTCGCCCTTCTTGGCCGCAACGACCGCGTCGTACCAGCTCTGGGGTGTGCCCTTGTCTTCGTAGTTGGGGTCGTCGCTGATGAACGTCACGACCAGCAGCGCGTCGTCGCGCAAGAAACCTTCGTTGCAGCCGCCGGCCGCGTTGATCTGGGGTGTGAGCGCGGCGAGCATTGCATCCATGGGGCGCTCCTTCGAGTGACCCGCGACTCCGACCTGGGCCGCGCACGCGAAGGCCGCCGGCACGTTGGGATCGCCCTGCTGCAAGAAGCGACGCCCCGCGGGGAACGGGCAGATCTTGTTGCTGGCGAACTCCCCCGCGGGGTTGATCACTCCAGCGCCCAGCGTGCGGTCGCACTCCTCGAACTTGGTCTTCTTGATGTAGCCGTTGCAGGTCGTGCTGGTCGGATCGATGCCGGTCCAGGGATTGGCCGTGTTGCAGCGGCCCCACTCGTCGGTGTCCGCCACCATCACGTGGTAGTTGCTGCCCGCGGCGACGGTGCTCTCCACCGCGGCGATAAAACCCGGGAACGCCGCGACGAGCGCCGCCTGCTCCGGCTCCATCGAGACGGAGTTGTCGACGATGAACAGGAAGTCGATCTTCTCGCAGCCCTTCGTGCCGCCGCCGCCGCCCGTCCCGGTGCTGGCGCCGCCGCCGTCGAGGTTGATGCCGCCACCGCTGCCACCGTTCGCGCCGCTGGCCGCGCTGCCGCCGCCCCCTGCGTTGGCGCCGCCGCCGCCCGCGCCACCCAGGCTCGGCCCAACGGTGCCGCCGTCGTCGTTCCCGCCGCAGCCGCCGAGGCTAACGGAGAGGAGCCCAGAGAGACCGATGGCGAGTCCGGCCCGGCGCGCGGCGTTCAAGTTTCTCATGGGTTCAGCTCCGAGGTTCTTCGTGACGCGCTCGCGTCAGTCGAGCCCACAGTCTAGCGCATGTGGCGTTTGCTCTCCCGCGCGGGCCTATTTTGGCGGGAGAACCCCGGCTCGCGACCGCGTTCACCTGTGCGAAGCGCGGAAGGTTCGGATCTCGACGGGCCCACCGAACGCCCCAAAGAACCGCGCAAGCCAGATCCCCATCAGGAGGAAGAAGGTCACGACGGCCAGGGCCGAGATCAACTTCGTGAGGCGGCCGGAGGGGATCTTCTCGATGCCGCCGCGCACGTAGCCAAACGCGATGCTGCCGATGACTCCGAAGTACATCGGCGTCGCCAGGAACACGAGCGGGTGATAATGAAGCGCGCCGCCCAGATCACCGTGGAAGAGCGCGAGCGTGGCGCGAGTGAGGCCGCAGCCTGGACACGGGATGCCGAAGATCGCGGCAGTCGGGCACATCGGCATGTCGATGAGCACTGCGGCGAACAACGGTGACAGGATCAGCGCCACCAACAAAACGCGCTTGGGCCACCCGGGTTGAAATCCGAGTGGCCCAAAAGACGGGGCGGTCGCCGCGCTGCTCACATCTGCCGGCCGCCGCTCGCCGCCTGCCAGATCTCATTCAGATCGGCAGTCAGGAAGTACGGCCACAGGAAGAAGTAGAGAATTGGGTGCGACACCTGAGCATTGGGCACGCCGGCCATTTGTTTGGCCTCGAGCCTTCGGGGCCAAAAGTGGGGTTGAGGATCGGCACGAAGAACATGATCGGGTTGATGTCGTCCTTGCCGCGGAAGGCCTTGAGCGTCATTTCGACCGGCACGTAACAAAGCGCGTGCAGCCGTTGCGATGGGTGTCTGCTGGGGCCGAAGGGGGCGCGCCGCCGCACCATCATGGGTGCGCCGCCGGGTGGCGCGCGCGGGCGGTGTCGCCCGAAGCCCGGGGGCGGGCGCCGGCCGCGAAACCATGGCGGGGGCGGACGTAGGACCACCTGGGGGACCCCATCGGGCCGGGGCGGACCGCCGGGGGAGGACCGTAAGGCCCACCGGGGGAGACCACCCAGGGGGGGCCGTAAGGTCCACCGGAGGAGCCACCGTGGGATCACAGGGAGGCGGACCCCCCATCGGACCACCAGGAGGAGGGCCACCCATCGGACCACCGGGAGGCGGGCCGCCCATCGGACCGCCGGGCGGCGGACCCCCGAACCCTGGATCCGCACCAGGAGGAGGGAACCCGGGCGGCGCACCGCCGGGTGGCGCGACCATCGTGCCGCCGAGGGGATCGGCGGGGCCGCCAAAACCACCCGGAGGGGGTCCGGCCGGCGGGGGAGCCGCCGGAGCGGGTGCTCCTCCAGGGGGTAGCGGTGCGGACCCCATCGAGGGCGGCGCGACGCCGAGCATCGTCCCCTTCAGTTGAGGCTTGGGCGCCGAAGGCACGGCCGGAGCCGCTGGCGCACCCGGTTTAGGAGCTGCCGCCCCTTGCTGCGGGTTCATCATCAGCATCGTGCCCTTGAACTTAGGGGCAGCGGCGCCTTTGAGGTTGAAACCACACTTGGTGCAAGTGGTGGCCGTATCAGGATTCTGCGTCCCACAATTCGGGCAAAACACGAGTGACCTCCGCGCCTCGGGATTTACCACCGAGCGGCGTCAGCCTACACGCGGCAGTGGGGGGTTCTCAAGTCAATAGGATTGAAATTTCGAGGCCCCACACCCGCCTTGACACCGCGGTTTCCCGCTCACTAGGGTTCGCTCGCCCGACGCCCCGGGTCGGCACGGCAAAAGCCCTCGCGCCAGCGCCGCGCCCTTTTCGGGTCGCTTGGGCGGGGCCCGAGGCCCGAGCCGGGCGGCCCCCCACCGGTACACGGAAATCCCTAACATGGCTTTTTCTCTAAGCGGGGAGCAGGAGCGCGAGCTCGAGCGGATCCTCGCGCGATATCCGAACAAGATGGCGGCCACCATCCCGGTCCTCCACCTGTGTCAGGAGGCCAACGAGAACTGGGTGAGCGAAGACGTCATCCAGTTCGTCGCGCAGAAGCTCGGAGTGGGCACCGCGCACGTGATGGGTGTCGTCACCTTCTACACGCTCTTCAACCAGTCCAAGCCGGGCAAACACCAGGTCTGGGTGTGTCGCACGTTGTCCTGTGCGCTGCGGGGTGCGGACCAGATCCTGCACCACTGCGAGAAGCGCTTGAAGATCCACCAGGGCGAGACCACGCCCGACGGCAAGGTCACCTTGCGGACCGCGGAGTGCCTGGCCTCGTGCGGCACCGCGCCGATGATGCAGATCGACAAGACCTACCACGAGAACCTCACCACGGAACAAGTCGATCAGTTGCTCGACGGCCTGCTCTCGGACTGAGCGCCCATGTTGAAGATCACCAACTACCTCACGCACTCGTACGACAAATCGGACGGGCACACGCTCGCCGCTTACGAAGCAGCGGGCGGCTACAAGAGCGCAAGGAAGGCGCTCACCATGAGCCGCGACGCGCTCGTCGACGAGGTGAAAAAGGCTCACATTCGCGGCCGCGGCGGCGCGGGTTTCGACTGCGGCATGAAGTGGAGCTTCATGCCCAAGGAGAGCAAGAAACCTTGCTACCTGGTGGTCAACGCCGACGAGGGAGAGCCCGGGACCTTCAAGGATCGCACGATCATGGAGAAGAACCCGCACTCCGTGATCGAGGGCTGCATCATCGGTTGTTTCGGCATCGGGGCGCACGCGGCCTACATCTATGTGAGGGACGAGCTCCACCTCTCGAAGCAGCGGCTGTGGGAGGCCATCGAAGAGGCGCGGGCAAAGGGGTATCTGGGCGCAAGACCCTTCGGCCTCGACTACCCCGTCGAGGTGTACGTGCACACCGGCGCAGGCGCGTACATCTGCGGCGAGGAGACCTCGCTCCTCAATTCACTGGAGGGGCGTCGCGGCGAGCCCCGCTTCAAGCCGCCGTTCCCCGCGCAGTACGGCGCGTTCGGTTGCCCGACCACGGTGAACAACCTCGAGACGATCGCCATCGTGCCGACGGTGATGGCCATGGGAGGGGACGCCTTCAGTCGCCTCTCGACCTTGCACGACTTCAACGATGGGGGTGCGCGCCTGTTCGGCGTGAGCGGACACGTGAAGACCCCCGGCGTGTTCGAGTGCGCCGTCGGCCTCACGCTGCGCGAGCTGATCTACGATCTCGGCGGCGGCATCCTGGGTGACAAGCAGCTCCTGGCGGTGGATCCCCGGCGGCTCCTGCCCCGTCCACCTGCCCAGCGAGGTCGTGAACGTGCCCGGCGACCCGCGTTTCGACCCGTATAACGGCAAGAGCATCCTGGACCTGCCGCTCGGGGTCGAGACCTTCCGCAACGTCGGGGGCATGCTCGGCACCTGCTGCGCCATCGTGCTCTCCGAGGACGCCGACCCCGTGCTCGCGCTGCACAACCTGATGCGCTTCTACAAACACGAGTCCTGCGGCCAGTGCACCCCCTGCCGTGAGGGCTGCGGCTGGATCGACCGCATCTTGAACAAACTCGTGGAGGGTCACGCGACCCTGGAGGAGCTCGATCAGCTCCACCGCATCGCGTCGGACATCACCGGCAACACCATCTGCGCCTTCGGCGACGGTGCGGCCCAACCCGTTCTGTCGTTCGTTCGCAAATTCCGCAAACACTTCGAGGACTACGTCGTCACCGGCGGTAAGTCCCAGACCAAGAAGCTCGTGGCATGAGCGTCGGATCCCTCTTTTTCAGCGTGTGCGCGCTGGTCGCACTGGTTGGCGCGGTGAGCACGGTCGCAGCCAAGAACCCGATCCGCAGCGCGGTCGGTCTCTTGGCGACGATCGTGGGGATCGCCGCGCTGTTCTTGAAGCTGGCAGCCCAGTTCCTGGCGGCGATTCAGCTGATCGTCTACGCGGGCGCGGTCGTCGTGCTGTTCGTGTTCGTGATCATGCTGCTCGGACCGGACTCGAACCTCGGGGACAAACCGAGCAAGGAACGCCTCTCGCGGTATGGCGGCGCCGTGCTGCTGGTGGTGTCCGCAGTGGCCGCGTTCTTCGGCATGCGGGGCGGGTGGGGCGCACCGGTGGCCCTCGGCCCCACGGCTGCGGATTTTGGCTCGACGGAGGCCGTCGGTGGGCAGATCTTCCGCCAAGATCTGGTGGCGCTCGAGATCGCGACGGCGCTCTTGATCGTGGCCGTGGTCGGCGCCATCGCCGTCGCCCGCACCAAACCGCGCGCCAAAAAAGCGCGGGACTCGGAGCACGAGACCCGCCGCCTGTTCGTCGGGCCGCTCCACCCGCGGGATGCTCAGCGCCCGCTGCCCAAGGAGTCCGGCCGATGATGGGGCAACTGATCCAGCACTACGTGCTGCTCGCCACCGTCATCTTCCTGATCGGGGCGGTCGGTTTCCTGGTTCGCCGAAACATCCTGGTTCAGCTGATGAGCATCGAGCTCATGCTGAACGCGGTGAACCTGGCGCTGGTCGCCTTCAACCGCCAACACGGCGGCAACATGAACGGCCACGTGTTCGCGTTCTTCATCATCGCCGTGGCAGCGGCGGAGGCCGCGGTGGGTTTGGCCATCGTGCTCTCGTTCTACCGGCTCAAAGCCTCCGTCAACAGTGACGAGGCGGACACACTGAAGCACTGAAGGAGCAACGATGCAGGAGCTTCAGAAGATCTTTCCTCCGACCGAGTTTGCTCTGCTCGCGGTGATCCTGGCGCTGCCGCTGATCGGCGCCATCGTGAACGGCATCTTCGGCAAACGGCTCGGCAAAGAGGCCGTGACGATGATGGCGCTGTTTGCCGTCGGCGGTTCGTTCGTTGCCAGCGTGATCTCGTTCTTCATGCTCCAGAGCGCGCAGTCCGCCGCCCACGCCAAAGGCGCGGAAGAGGCCGTGCGGTTCGTCTGGAAGGGCTGGGAGTGGGTGCGCCTGTCCGGTCGCCACGACATGGGGCAGATCGGCGTCGACGTTGCGTTCTCGTTCGACGCCCTGAACGGGGTGATGAGCCTCGTGGTCACCGGCGTCGGCTTCTTGATCCACCTGTACTCGACGAAGTACATGGCGGAAGACGCCGGGTATCACCGCTTTTTCGCCTATCTGAACCTGTTCGTCTTTTCGATGCTGGTGCTGATCTTGGGCAACAGCCTGCCGATCCTGTTCGTGGGTTGGGAGGGCGTGGGCCTCTGCAGCTACCTGCTGATTGGCTTCTGGTTCGACGACGCGAAGAACGCCGCCGCCGGCAAGAAGGCGTTCATCACCAACCGCATCGGTGACTTCGGGCTGATCATCGCGATGGCCCTGCTCCTCTACTATGTCGGGGCACTCGACTGGTCGGGCATCGAGGGCGGGCGCATGAACCTGGTCACCCGGGTCCAGCTGTGGCCCATCGGCAACCAGGTGC
This sequence comes from Myxococcales bacterium, assembly GCA_016706225.1. Lineage (NCBI taxonomy): Bacteria > Pseudomonadati > Myxococcota > Myxococcia > Myxococcales > Myxococcales bacterium. Next base: position 101,532 of record JADJKB010000021.1, on the reverse strand, counting down.
TGGGCACGGGCTTGCTCCAGGGCAGCATGCCGTCGGTGGCGGAGTGGCTCAATCGCCCGCGCTTCGTGTCGGCGGCGACCCTGGTGGGGTTGGCCCTGTTCCTGGGCTGCGCCGGCAAGAGCGCGCAGTTCCCCCTCTACGTCTGGCTGCCGGACGCCATGGCCGGCCCGACGCCGGTCAGCGCGCTGATCCACGCCGCCACCATGGTGACCGCCGGCGTGTACCTCGTGTGCCGCATGGCAGGTGTGTTCGTGCTGAGTCCGGCCGCGATGTTCACGATGGCGCTGGTCGGTGCCTTCACCGCGCTCCTGGCCGCGAGCATCGCGTTCGTTCAGAACGACATCAAGAAGGTGCTGGCGTATTCCACCGTCAGTCAGCTCGGGTACATGTTCCTCGGTGTCGGCGTCGGCGCGTTCTCGGCGGGCTTTTTCCACGTCGTGACCCACGCCTTCTTCAAGGCCTGCCTGTTCCTCGCGGCTGGCTCGGTCATCTACGCCATGCACAAACGCATCCACGACACGGATGCCTCGCAGGACATGCGGAACATGGGCGGCATGCGCAAGTACATGCCGTACACGTTCGCGGCGTTCGTGGCCGCGTGGGTGGCCATCATCGGTGTGCCGGGCACCAGCGGCTTCTGGTCCAAGGACGAGATCCTCTACAAGGCCTACACCTCGAGTGTCGCCTTCCCGATCCCGGACGGAAAGCTGATCGATCCGCGCTCGGGCAAGGTCGCGCTCCAGCTCTTTGGCTGGCCGAGCTGGGGTGGCCCCGTGCTCTATACCCTGGGCGTCATCGGTGCGGTGATGACCGCGTTCTACATGTCCCGGCTGGTGTTCGGGATCTTCTGGGGCGACTTCAAGGGCTGGAAGATCGTCAAGGGCTGGAAGGAGCCAAAGCACGACGAGCACCACGACGAGCACCACGCCCACCACGACGCTGAGCCCCTCGAAGGGCCGAAGCCAAAAGAGAGCCCGTGGCAGATCACGGTGCCCATCGGCATTCTCGGCGGTCTCAGCGTGGTGGCCGGGTTCCTCAACGCACACCTCTTGCACATTGCGCCGTTCGAGCACTTTCTCGCGCCGGTCTTCGAGTTCGCGAACGGCAAAGAGGCGGTGGTGTCCGGCGCGAAGGGACCGGGGGTGGCGCTGCTGGAGAACGCAAAGGCTCTCGAGCTTCCGCTCTTGGTCCCCGGGCTCCTGGCGCTGGTGGCCGGCGCGGGCGGCGCCTTCTGGGTCTACATTCAGCAGGCGGGCGGCCCGGCCAAGGCGCTGGCCGAGAAGTTCCCGGCTCTTCACGAGCTGGTCTACGACAAGTGGCGCATCGACGAGCTGTACGAGGAGACGATCATCGGCGCGGTCGATTCGCTGGCGGAGTTCGCCGCCGGGTTCGACAGGATCGTGGTCGATGGCATCGTGGCGCGGCTCACATCGTTCATCGTCGCGGCTGCCGGCACCGGCTTGCGCTTCGTGCAGACCGGTCACGTGCAGGCGTACGCGGCCGTCATGGTCGTGGGCATGGGCGGGGTTGGGTGGTTCTTCGTCGCGCCGCACGCCACCGTCACCGTGAAGGCCGACGAGACCAGCGGGAACTACGAGCTCAACGCGGCTCCGGGGCTGGGTTACACGTACCGCTGGGACAGCGACGGGGACGGCAAGCCGGACTCCGAAGAGTTCACGCTGGAGAGCGCGCGTACGATCACCGTCGAGCGCGGCAAGAGTAAGAAGGTCGTGCTCGAGGTGAAGAACGCCTTCGAGCGCGTCGCAAAGCGTGAGGTCAACCTGGACCGTCCGCAGCTCGATGCGTCGAAAGGCGCGGGCCCGGGTGTGATCCAGATCGAGCAAGGCGCCGACGGGCAGCTGCGCGGGGTGGTGCCGGGGCAGAATCGCCCCATGCCGCTCCGGCCGGCGATGCCGCCGGGTCAGCCGGGTCAGCCCGGTCAGCCCGGCATGCCGAACCCCGGTCTGCGCATGCCCATGCCGCCCGGCAGACCGATCCCGCCCGCTGGCGATGGCCACCAGCATCAACCTGGAGACGTGCATTGAGCCCCGGAATGAAGTTGGTCTTCGAGGCCTGGCCGTTCCTGGCAGCGTTTGTCCTCGGCGTGCTGATCCCCAGGCGCCAGGGCAAGTTCGAGCGCATCGCCATCGGGGCCGTCTCGGCTCTCGCGGTGCTCTTGGTGATGGGCCTCTGGCCGGCCAAGGAAGCGGCGGAGGGGGCGGCCGAGATGGCCACGCCGAAGGAGTGGCCGAACCTCCTCAACGTGATCGTGTTCTTGCCAATCTTCGGCTCGATCTCGATCCTGTTCCTGCCGCGTCAGTCGCCCAAGCTGCTGCGCCGGTTCACGATGCTGATCCTGGGGCTCGACCTCCTGGCGTCGCTCTGGCTGCTCGGCGTGCCCATGACCGCGGGCTGGCATTTCCAGTACATCCGCGACTGGTTGCCGAGCTTCGGCATCCGGTACCACGTGGCCGTCGACGGGGTCTCGACCTGGCTCGTGCTGCTCAGCACGTTCACCACGCCCATCGCCGCGTACGTCTCGTTCGGTAGCCTCAAGACCCGCACCAAGGATCTGTGTTTCGCGCTGCTGCTCTTGCACGGCGCGATGCTCGGAGCCTTCGTCTCGCTGGATCTATTCCTGTTCTACGTGTTCTGGGAGCTGATGCTGATCCCGATGGTCATCCTGATCGGCATCTGGGGTGGCATCGACAAGATCAAGGCCGCGTACAAGTTCTTCCTCTACACGATGGCCGGCAGCGTGCTGATGCTCGCGGCCATCATCTACATGGTGTGGACCCACCAGCAGCTGGCGGGGTTTGTCACCTTCGACTACCTCGCGCTGAAGAACCTGGTGCTGCCCAAGAACGCGGCGATGCTGTGTTTCGGGGCCTTCTTGCTGGCGTTCATCATCAAGGTTCCGATGTTCCCGTTCCACACCTGGCTGCCCGACGCTCACGTCCAGGCCCCCACGGGTGGCTCCATCATCCTGGCGGCGGTGCTGCTGAAGCTCGGCACCTACGGGTACATCCGCTTTTGTATGGGCATGTTCGGAGGCCCGGCGTGGTCGACCGCCGCCAACCTGGCGGGCCTCGCGGTCGGAGGCGGCGTCCTGTACGGCGCGCTGGTCGCGTGGAAGCAGGACGACGCCAAACGCCTGATTGCCTACTCGTCCGTGGCCCACATGGGTTTTGTCATGCTCGGCCTGTTTGCGGCGACTCGCTCTGGCATCGAGGGGGCACTGCTGCAGATGGTGAACCACGGCATCTCGACCGGCGCGTTGTTCCTCCTGATCGGGGTCATCTACGACCGCCGGCACACCCGGGAGATCCGCGAGTTCGGCGGCCTGGCCAAGGTCATGCCGGTCTACACGGCGGTTTTCGTGATCGTCACCATGTCGAGCATCGGTGTGCCGGGTACCAACGGCTTCGTGGGTGAGTTCCTGGTAATCATGGGCACCTTCGTCTCGTTGCCGCTCGGCTCCCACGGGCAGCTTCAGGCCGGGCTGGCGACGCTGGGCGTGATCCTCGCAGCCGTGTACATGCTGAGCTTGGTGCAGAAGATGTTCTTTGGCCCGCTGTCGAATCCGAAGAACAAGAACCTGCCCGATCTGAGTGTCCGCGAGACGCTGGCGTTGGCGCCGCTGATCGCGCTGATCTTCGTGATCGGGTTGTTCCCGAACCTGTTCATCGAGCGCACCCGCGAGTCGGTGGGTTCGGTCATCGAGAGTTATCAGGAGGGGCGCAAGGCCTACATGGACATGACGCCGGGGGCGAAGGCTCGGCTTCGGCCCCGCAAGGGTGGCATGCTCGAGACCGGTTATCCTGAGCCGCCGAAGCCCGCCGACGCTAGCGGCGACAAGAAGGACGACAGCCAGACCGCGGCACTTGCCCCAGGTGGCCAAGAGCGGCCGACGGGAGGTGCCCATTGACCCTCTGGTTCGGCCTCTCCCCGATGCTCGTCGTCGGGCTCGGCACGTTGCTCTTGATGCTGGCGGAGGCCTTCGGCAAGGCACCCGCGGACAGCGACAACCCAGCGGACGCCGGCTCCGGCCGCTCCGGTGAGCTGGCGCTCGTCGCCGCGGTCGTGCTGATGGCCGGCGCCGCGTTCAGCATCGGCGTCTGGATGGTCGGTCCGGAGAACCTCCCGGGGCTCGAGGCAACGCGCCCGTACCTGGTGATGGACCGTTTCACCGTCTTCTTCTGCTTCGTGCTCTCCATCGGCGGGGCCTTCGCTGCGCTCCTGGCCGGCGGTTATTTGCCGGAGCACGGCATCGATCGCTCCGAGTTCTTCCCGCTCCTGCTGCTCAGCACCGTGGGAGCGATGACCCTGGCCGCGGCCGGCGATCTGCTCACGCTGTTCGTCGCGCTCGAGACCATGTCCCTCGGTGTGTACTGCATGGTCGGCCTCCGGCGCAGCGCGCGAGCGGCCGAGGCCGCCGTCAAATATTTCTTGCTCGGTAGCTTTGCCGCGGCGCTGATGCTCTTCGGGGCAGCGCTCTTGTACGGCGCAACGGGGCACACCGATCTGGTGGGCATCGGCGAGGCCATCAAGACCATCGGGCAGCCCGGGAGTGTGGTGCCGGTTGCGCCGGTGCTGCTCGCAGTGGTGCTGACGCTGACCGGTCTTGCGTTCAAGGTGAGCGCAGTGCCGTTCCACATGTGGACGCCGGACGCCTACGAGGGGGCGCCCACTCCCGCGACGAGCTTCATGGCTGTGGCCGTGAAGGCCGCGGCCTTCGCCGTGCTCCTGCGTGTGGTGGTCGTTGCCTTTGGTGACGCCCGCCTGATGAGCTGGGGCACCGGCTGGCCTCCGGTCCTGGCGACCTTGGCCGTCTTGTCGATGACCGTCGCCAACCTGGTCGCCGGGCGTCAGAGCTCGGTCAAGCGCATGCTGGCGTACTCGTCGATCGCGCACGCGGGCTACGCGCTCGTCGGCGTCGTCTCGACGATGCGTTCGGCAGACGGTCAGGCGAGTGTGCTCTTCTACTTGCTCACCTACACGGTCTCGACCGCTGGGGCCTTCGGCGCCTTGATCTTGTGCGGCAGCCGCGGCGCCGAAGCGACCAGCTACGAAGATCTGGCGGGGCTCGCCAAGCGCCACCCGTCCGCTGCGCTCGCCTTCAGCTTGTTCCTGATGTCCCTGGCGGGCATGCCGCCGACCGCTGGATTCTTCGGCAAGATCTACGTTTTCCGCGCGGCCATGGACGCCGAGCTGTACGTGCTCGCCGTCATTGGCCTGCTGAACAGCCTGGTTGGCGCCTACTACTACCTGCGGGTGATGGTGTTCATGTACATGCGTGAACCGGCGCCCGGAGCCGAGCTTGCCGTGCCGATGCGGTCGGCGTTCGTCTCGAGCGCGCTGGTCATCGCGGCGGTGCTCGTCTTCGCGCTGGGCATCGCCCCGGGTTGGTCGCTCGACATGGCGAGCGCAGCGAAGATCGTGGTCTCGGCTCGCTGAGCCCCGCGCACCCGCGCGACGCCGGTCCTACAAAACGAAAACGGGGCGCCCGAGAGCGCCCCGCTGTCACGACTGAGTTGCGATCAGCGACCCAGGTCGAACTTCACTTCTTGCTTCACCGTGCTGATGATGAACGGGTTGTAGGTGAGCTTCAGGTTGCTCGCCTTCTGCGGGACCTCGAAGGTGATCCAGCCCTTGGCCTTCTCCGCCTTGGTCACGCGCACACTCTTCAGCTCGGGATCACAGCCACCGAAGGTGCTGGTGTACGAGTAACCCTCGCCGTCGGTGATCTTCGCGTAGAAGGGGTTCACCGGCACGTCTTTGTCGGCGGAACCCTCGATCTGGACCTCGACGCCCAGCTTGATGTTCCCCTTCTTGGGCTTGAAGTAGTACGGGACCTTGCACTCCTTGACGTTCTCGATGCTCATCGAGAAGTCTGGGGCCTTGGCGGTCTCTCCCACCTTGTAGAGTTTGGTCGAGTCGAAGCTCGGCGTGGTGCCGGTTCCGGTACCCGTGCCCGTGCCCGTTCCGGTGCCCGTGCCGGTTCCGGTGCCCGTGCCCACTCCGGGATCCGGCGTCGGCGGCGGAGTCTTCTTCTTGCAGGCGAGCAGTGCGCCGGCGATGAGCGCGGTGCAGGCAAGGACGGTGAACGAGCGGGATCGAGTCTGCATCGACGGTTCCTTATCTCGGGCCCGAGCTATGGGCGTCCGGACGTTACACAGCTTGAAGCGGGTTCTCAAACATCCCGAACGATCGGGTCCGCGCTTTGCTACGCGCCGTGGTACGCACAGCGACGTGATTTCTACCCTGCCCCGCTCGGCTTTGAAATCACTTTATGATTCGGTAACTTGAAGCGCCTCCCCGCCCGGAATTGGAGCCCCCCAGATGCCCGCCCCACGCCTTCGCCTCGCCACCTTGGTTGCCGCCCTTGCCACCTGGGTCGGCGGTTGTGAGCGCTCCCCGGGCGCCGGTGGGCCAACCCCGAGCGCCACACAGAGCGCCGCCCCGGTGCCCTCCGCATCTGCCCCCGTCATGAATGCCACGCCGTTCTCCGAGGATTCGGTGCGCGCGCAGGTGAATCCGAAGGGGGAGCAGCCTTACTCCGGGCCCACGGGAACGCTGCGCGGGTCCATCGTGATGAAGGGAGATCCGCCGCCGGCGCTGCTCGAGGTGACGGAGAAGATCTCCGACAAGTGCAAGGGAGCCCGCGTCGTCTACGGGCGGTTGTTTCGAGAGGGCATGCTGCGGAGTCTGGCCGATGTGCTCGTGACGGTCACCGAGTACCAGGGCTTCGTGCCCGCCAAGGGGCAGGCTGTGACCTTGAACACCGAAGGCTGTGCTTTTCCCAGTCGCACCGTGGGCGTGACGTTTGGGCAGCGCCTCGATGTGCTCAGCAAGGACGGCGAGCCGTACGTGCCGAAGCTGATGGGGGGGCAGATGAAAGCCGACATGATCGCAGTGCCGGGTGGCTCGGCGGTGAAGCTCTATCCGCACGTGCCCGGTCGATACACGCTGATCGATCAGATGCACCTGTTCATGACCGCGGACGTGTTCGTGCTCAAGTACGCAACCTTCGACGTGACGGGACTCGACGGGAAGTACGAGATCACCGGCGTGCCGGTGGGTGAGGTCAGCGTCAACGCGCTCTTGCCCGCGACCATGTCGGTGGCTCAGAAGAAGGTGAAGGTCGAGGCCGGGAAAACGACGGTCGTCGATCTCGAGCTCCAGTTCGACAAGAAGACGATGGAAGACAAACCCAAGCCCCCGAAGCTGAAGATTCACTGAGCGCCGCGGGCCTCGACCCGGGCTTCGAGGGGCTCGCGAGCTTTGGTAAGGGCCCAGCCTTCGAGCCAGATGGCGGCGGCATCCTTGCCGACGCGCCGCCGCAGCAGCTCCGCGAACAAGCGCACGCCGAGGCTGCTCGGGGCGAGGGGCTCCGCGCCGCCGCGGGTGAGGAGGGCCGCGACGCCCGCGGGGTCACCGTCGAGCGAGGCGGCCGAGAGGGCCGCGATCAGCGCATCGCTGTCGTTCGGATCGGCGTCGAGCACGCGGGCGGCTTCCGTCCTGGCCACGTCGGTGACACCGAGCGCCGCTGCGCGCAGCGCCAGGTGGCTCGTGCGAAGGCCCACGAGTTTTGCCAGGCGGCGTGCCCGAGCCGGGGCGCGCTCGGCGAGCGCGCGATCGACGTCAGCGAGGGTCGGGCGGCGTTCGTTCGAGAAGTGTGCGCCCAGCGCGTCGGATCTTGGGGGTGGGCTCGGCGCGGCGGGGGAGGGCGCGACGCTCCTCCCGAGCGCTTCTTTCACCGCAGGCGAGGGTGGGCCGCGAAGGGAGAGCGCCAGCACCCAGCGCTGCGCCTCGTCGTTGCGGCCCAGCTTCGCCAGGGCCGACGCCACAGTCAGCGATGCGAGCTCGTCGTCCGGATCGAGGGCGACTGCGCGCTCCGCCTGCGCCAGCGCGGCCGCGGCGTTGCCTCCGGCGAGGGTGCAGCGCGCGCGTTCGCGCCACATCGGTGCAAACTTCGGGTCGAGCTCTTCGGCCTTCGCAAAGGCCGAGGTTGCCTCTTGCCTCGTCGCACACAATACCGCGCCCAGCCGCGTCCAGACGTCCGCGCTCGAGTCGTCGTCGAGCAGCACCCGTTGATACTCCGCCTGCGCTTTTGCGAAATTTCCCTGGCTCTCCTCGATCACACCCTGGGCATAGTGTGCGTAGGCCTCGGGTGTGATGTACGGACCTTCCACGCTGCGTCCGGCGTAGACCCGCGTGACGGAGCCCTCGCCGAAGATGCAGCCCGACACGCTCGGAGCCAGGAGGGCGAGGCAGAACCACTTCGCGGCGTGAGCCCTCACACCACCTCGCGCAGCGCCTGAAGGAAGAGCGTGTTCTCGTCCGGCGTGCCCACGGTCACACGCAGCTGGTGAGCGAGCCTGCCGCCCCGCGCATGGAAGCTCCGCACCAGGATCTTTTTCTCGAGCAGCGCGTCGAACACCTCGCCTGCCGGGCGTTCGGTGCGCACCCAGAGGAAGTTCGCCTGGCTCGGTGTGACCGTGACTCCGGCGATCTCCGAGATTGCTCGCGTCATGCGCTCTCGCTCCTGTCGCACGCTCTTCACCAGAGCTTCGAGCTCCCCGCCGAGCTCCGAGAGCACCGCCGTGGCCACCGCTTGGGACACCGTCGGCAGGTTGTAGGGCAAGCGAACCTTGTCCAGCTCCCGGATGATCTCGGGGCGCGCGATCAGCCAGCCCACGCGCAGCGCTGCAAACCCGACCTTCGAGAGGGTGCGGAGCAGCGCCACGTTCGGGTACTTGCGGAATGCGTCCAGGTGGCCGCCCGCTGCGTAGTCGACGTACGCCTCGTCGACGATCACCAGCGCGCCGGCGGCGGCCTCGATCCCACGCTCCAGGCGCTCCCGGCTCATGGCGTTGCCGGTCGGGTTGTTGGGAGTCGCGATGAAGACGACGTTCGGCGGCGTGATTTCGATGGCGCGGAGCAAGGAAGACTCCGCGAGGTCCCAGCTCGCGTCGAGCGGGACCTCCATCAAGTTCATGCCCCGGACCTTGGCGCTCTGCCGGTACATCACGAAGCTCGGAGTGGTCGTGAGCACGGTGGGGACCGGACTTTCGCCGCGCGGCCGCGCAAAGGCAGTGAGCAAGACCGAGATCACCTCGTCACTGCCGACGCCCGCCATCACCTCGTCCGGGGTCACGCCGGTGCGGGCCGCGATGGCGTGGCGGAGCGCGAGCGAGCGCGCGTCCGGGTAGCGCTGCCACTCGGTGCTGCCTGCGACCTCGGCCAGGCGCGCCCGGGCCGCGTCGGACAGGAAGGGCGGCGCCTCGTTGGCGTCGAGGCGAACTGTGAAGTCGCCCGCGAGCGGTGCGTAGGCCGAGAGCTCTGCGAGCTCGGGTCGGAGCAGTTCGAGCAGATCATTGCGGAGCTCAGCCATCCGTCTCGTTCCTCTTCTTCTGAAGCTGCAGTCCTGCCTCTTCGAGGGTGATGTTACCGAGCTCGGCGATGGCCGCTGCCACCCACTCGACCTCGGCGCCGACCGCGCCGGCCGCGGTTGCCACTGCCCGCGCATGCAGCGACATGTGGCCGCGCTGGATGCCCTCGGTCGCCAGCGCGCGCAGCGCCGCCAGGTTCGAAGCGAGCCCGGCGCACGCGGCGACCTCTTGCAGCTCCGCGGCGGTGGTGACCCCGAGCATCTTGAGCGACAGTCGGGCGACGGGATGAACACGCAGGGTGCCGCCGACGATGCCGAGGGCCAGCGGTAACTCCAGGGTGCCGCAGAGATCGTGTCCGTCACGGCGCCAGGTCGCCAGCGGACGGTAACGACCCGACTCGGCGGCGAACGAGTGCGCGCCGGCTTCGACAGCGCGGAAATCGTTGCCTGTGGCCAGAACGACAGCGTCGATGCCGTTCATGATGCCTTTGTTGTGGGTCGCAGCGCGGTACGGGTCGAGCTCGGCAAAGCGTGACGCCTCGGCGATCAAGTCCACGATCTGGGTGCCCGACGGCAGCGCGCGGGGCGGCTCGGAGCCGGTGCTCTCGGGCAGCGCGAGGTCCTTGGCGTGCACGCGGCAGGTGGCGCGCACCCGGCGTCGATCGCACAGGTTGGTGAGGATCCTGAGTCCGAGCTTGCCCCCCGAGAGCTCGGCCACGCGAGGGCCGACGGCCTCGGCGATCGAGTTGACCAGGTTGGCTCCCATCGCGTCGCAGCAGTCCACGTGCACGTGGACCACGAGGCTCTCCTGACCCAGATCGCGCACGTCGATGGACACCGGCCCACCACCACGTTCTACGAGGTTGGGTACCGCGCGCGTGCCGATCGAGAGAAGCTCGGGGATCGCGGCCTCGAGCTCCAGGATGGCGCGGGCGGGGTTTCGAACGCCGTAGACCTGTACCTGACCCGTCATCAGGGACTCGACCATCTCGGCCGAGAATCCGCCGGCGGCGCGCACCATCTTGGCGGCATTGGACGCGGCGGCGATCACGCTGGGCTCCTCGACGACCATCGGCACCAGCCGGTCCCGGCCGTTGATGCGGAAGTTCAGCGCGAGCCCAAACGGGATGGCATACGTGCCGAGCACGTTCTCGACGACCTTGTCGGCGGTGGCGACGTCGAGACCACCGGCCCGGACCGCGTCCGCGATTTCTTCCGGAGCCATGCCGACGCGCGCGGCGATTTCCTCCACGCGCTCGCGCAGGCCGAGTTTGTAGAAGCCGGCGATGCGCGAACCTTGCGCGTCGTCAGCTGGTTCAGAGTCGAGGGGCCGTGTCATCGCCAAGGTCCGAAGGTCTTATCACGACCCGTCCCATGCATGTACGCCGCGGGCGCCGAGGGTGAGCTCGAGGCGCTCGTGGCCGAGGCGATTCCTCCGCGCAACGAGCGCCGGTGATGGTGGCTCTGGTCCTGCGTAGAGTGCGACGTCGCCCCCTCCGGCGCCGGACGGGATCACGACCGCGTCGTCCTTCTCCGCCAGCTCGGCCAGCTCCTCGATGTCCTGGGTCACGATCGGGACCCCGGCGCTCTCACCGAGCCGGCCAAGCGCCCGCCGTTGCGCTCCGAGTGCGCTGAGCAATGCCGCGCCGTCGGCCGCAGCGAGGGCGCGCGCGGCATCCTCCGCGTGAAGCGTCAGCGTCGCCATCTGTCGCGCGAAGTCCGCGCGGTCGCGGGTCTCGAGCTCGGCGACTCGCTGCACGAACTCTGCGGTCGAAACGGGCTGCCCGCCGGCCCAGACCTCGAAGCTGAGCGAGCTGGGAAGAGCACGGGCTTCGAGCGAAAGGTCGCTGGCGGTTCGCCGAAACACCAGCGTTCCGCCGCGCGTGGCGCACGCAACGTCGATCCCACTGCCGCCACCCTGGGCCGCGCGGTGGGCTTCGAGGGCAGTTTCCAGGATCGCGTCGCCGAGCGAGGTGTCTTCGGCGGTCGCACCGGCGCGGAGTGTGATGGCGGCGAGGCTCGCGACGAGGATGGCCGCGCTCGAACCGAGCCCGAGCTTGCCTCGCGGGCCGCGCAAGGCCGAAGCGTCGAACCACGGCGCTGGAGCATCCCCGATGGCTGCGCGCACCTCGGGGGTCACGAGCTCCGCCGCGCGACTCGAGTCCGCGATCGCGTAGCGGTCGACAGCGCTGACGATCCCGGGCGCTCCGTAGAGCACCGCGTACGCACCGGACAACACCAGCTTGCCAGGCGCGCGAGCCTTCACACCTCGCCTCGGGGGTCTTCGTCCGTCGTGTGGGCGTCGGGGCCCGCGCTGCTGATCAGGGTGCGCTCCACGCCGGGCACGGCGCTCACGACGTCGCTGACCTGGGAGCTGTGCTCGGGCAGCGTGAGCACCTTCACGTGCGGTCCGGCATCCATCGTGTAGTACGCAGGCACTCCGCCTTCGCGCAGTGTCTTGACCGCGGTCATCACCGCCAGCGTCGTGGGCAGGAGGTAGATCACCGCGGGGCGGGCCGCGAACATGGAGGCGTGCATCATCAGTGCACTCTGTTCCATGGCTGTGCCCAAGCGTTCGATGTCGCGCTCGAGCACACCCCGTCGGACCTCCTCGAACAGCGCTGGCGCGTGCGCGACCCACGCTGGGTAGTAGGGGCTGGTGCTTGCGGTGTGCTGCATGCCCTCGGTCGAGCCGACGGATTTCGGCCCGCGTGCCGTGAGGGTGACCACCATGCTGAGCGGAAAGTGCTCGGCGCTCGCCACGCGTTCGGCGGAGCGCGCGCCGGCAGCCAGGCTGGCGTAGCCGCCGAACAGGGAGCGCGCTGCGGAGGCGCTCGAAGCGCGCGCCAGCGCACTCAGCTCTTCGAGCGACAGCTCGAGCCCGGCCGCGCTCGACGCCGAGAGCGCGAGGGCGGCGAACCCGGACGCGCTCGATGCCAGGCCGGCTGCGGTCGGGAAGTCGTTGCGCGAGATGACGTTCGCGCGGGTGCTGAGCCCGGCCTTGGCTCGCACTCGGTCGAGCAACGCGACCACACGCGCGAGAGGACGACCGGACAGCGGTTCAGTCCCAAGCCAGGCCTCGTCGTGCTCGAGTGCGGTATCGAACGTGACCTCGGTGAGGGTCCGGAGCCCGCCGAGGGTGAGCGAGAGACTGGGTGTCGCGGGCAGGTTCTCGGCCACGTCGGCCTTCCCCCAGTACTTTGCCAGCGCGATGTTCGAGTAGGCGACGGCGCGCACGCGTTTCATCTGCCACCACCCAGCCTTGCGACGCGTGTCGAAAAACACTCGAGCCCGTGCCTGCGCCAGGCGACGAGCACTGGCTCGGGATCGCCATCACACAGTGCCACCACCGCGCCGCCCCCTCCCGCGCCGGTGAGCTTGGCGCCGAGGGCACCGGCCTCGCGGGCGACGCGGCAGGCGGTTTCGATCTCTTCGGTCGAGACCATCAGTCCAGCCAATAACATCTGATTGAGATCAAGCAGGCGACCGAGGCCCGGCAGATCACCCGCTTCGAGGGCGAGTCGCGCGTTTTTCACGAGGGATTCGATACCTGAGAGGGTTTTTTTGAAGACGTCCGGCCGCCGCTCGGCGAGCCGCGCGACCGACTCCACCATGCTCTTGGTGCTGGCCGACGGCCCGGAGACTGCGATGGCCAGCGTGAGGGGCGCACCGAGCGCGAGGGATTCGGGGCCTGCGGCCCGTGTGAACCAGATGCAGCCGCCCTGTGCCGCGGCGGCGGTGTCGATGCCGGACGGATTGCCGTGAAAGACCCGCTCCCAGGCCATGGCCGCGGACAAGGCTCGTTCGTCGGATGGCTGGCCATCGAGCTCGAGGATGGAGCGTGCGATCGCCACGGCGATCGCAGCCGATGACCCGAGGCCCGCGCCGATGGGCAGGTCGGAGCTCGCCGTCACGCGCACCGCTGGGCTCCCCAGCTCGGTCAAGAGTGCGCCGAACGCCCGCGCGATCTCGTGGTCCTCGCCTGGAGTCACCAGCGAGCCGGAGAGCTCGAGCAGCGGCGAGTCCCCGCGCTCGGCCCTGGCCTTGGCGCCGTGTTCGATGCCCGCGGCGATGGCCGGGACTCCGTGCACCACCGCGTGCTCCCCGAGCAGGATGACCTTGCCGCAGGCAGAAGCCATCAGCTTCGCCTGAGCGTGAGCACCCGCGCGGCGCCTTGGAGCAGCGCCACCCCATCGGGCGAGAGTCGACCCTTCTGGAGCACGGCGAGGGCCGATTGCACCAGCTCGTCGATGCGCGCCTCGACCAAGTCGCGGGCGCCGGATCGCTCGATCACCTCGACGGCCTGGCGCAGCTCGGCCTCCGTGGCCCGCGAATTGCCGGTGGCCGCCTTCAAAATCCGATGATCGCGACCCCGCGCGCGCTTGAGGGCGGTCAAGAGCAGCACGGTATTTTTCCCGGATTTGATGTCGCTGCCGAAGGGTTTGCCCGTGGTCTTGGGATCCCCGAACACACTCAGGATGTCGTCGCGGAGCTGATACGCAACCCCGACCGGTAGCGCGAACTGATCGAGCGCGGTCAGCAGCCTTGGTGTGCCGCCGGCCATCAGCGCGCCCAGGCGCAGGGGACCGCGCACGGTGTAGCTGCCCGTCTTCAGCACGTAGACCTTCTCGACATCGGCGGCGTTCGCGAGGAGATCGAGCTGCTGCCCGGTCACCGCGTCGATCTGCATCTCTGCGAAACACTCGAGCACACGCCGCATGCGTGTTGGCTCGATGTCGACGCGCGCCAGCGCGTCGGTGGCCAGCGCCACCGCGTAGTCTCCGGCCAAGATGGCGGAAGCCTCGCCTTTGTCTCGGGAGCGGAGGCGACGGGACAGCGCGGCGTGAACACTCGGACCCCCGCGCCGGGTCTCGTCATGGTCCATCCAGTCGTCGTGAACCAGGAAGTAGGCGTGGAGCAGCTCGACCGCCACACCGGCGTCGAGCGCGGGCTCGAGCTTCGCTTTGGCGCTCGCGGCTCGGTAGCCCGTGACCAGCAGCGCCGCCCGCGCACGCTTGCCTCCGCGCAGGGTCAGATCCGACAGGGCGCTCACCATGTCGGTGACCCCAGAGCCGTACGCCTTGGCTGCGCTCAGGCGCGCTCCCAGGTAGGTCGTGAGCTTTGCGTCCACGTCGCGACGAACGGCGCTCATCAGGGCGGCGAAGGGATTTTTTGCGATCGCCTTTGCCTTGGCTCGCGGCGGGCGGCGTGCCGAGCCCCCACCTCTCGCGGAAGTCCTCGACCTCTTAGGCATTTTCCGGACAAAGCGTAGGGAGCGGCCGCGGGGCTGTCAATGCTCTCGCGGTCCGCGCTTCCGCCTTCTCTTTTTCGCCCATGTGTGGCCCGCTTCTTCCTCGATGAGCGAGATCGGAAAGCGCAAGGACGACCACCTGGATCTCGCGGCCCACGGCGACGTCGGCTTCCGTCAGACCACGACGTTGTTCGAGCAGATGCGCTTCGTGCACAACGCACTGCCGGAGCTGGCGGTCGATGAGCTCGACCTCGGCTCGAACGTGCTCGGCAAGCTACTGAGAGCGCCGATCTTGATCGCGGGAATGACGGGTGGCACGGAGCGAGCCGGGCGCATCAACCGAGACCTCGCTGCGCTGGCGGAAGCACGGGGATACGCGTTCGGGCTCGGAAGTCAGCGCGCCATGCACAAGGATCCGTCGCTGCTCGCTAGCTACGCGGTGCGCGACGTTGCGCCGAACGTGCTGCTGCTGGGCAACGTGGGGCTGGTGCAAGCAACGACCATGTCGAGCGACGAGCTCGGCGGGCTCGTGCAGGCCGTCGGCGCCGACGCGCTGTGTGTGCACTTGAACCCAGCCCAGGAGCTGGTGCAAATGGGCGGCGATCGAGACTTTCGCGGCGGGCTCGACACTCTGGAGCGTCTGGTTCGGGAGCTGCCCGTGCCGGTCGTCGTCAAGGAGACGGGCTGCGGCATCTCGGCGAACGTGGCCCGGCGACTTCGCGCGCGCGGAGTGCGGCATGTGGACGTCTCTGGCGCCGGAGGGACCAGCTGGGTTGCGGTCGAGACCCATCGCGGGGATGCTTCGCGGCGCGCGCTCGGCGAGACGTTCTGGGACTGGGGGATCCCGACTGCGGTGAGTCTCGTGTTCGTGGCTGGGCATGGCTTCGACAGTGTCTTCGCCACCGGCGGAGTCAGCTCGGGGCTCGACGTGGCCAAAGCCGTGGCGCTCGGGGCAAACGCAGCCGGGCTCGCGCGCCCGGTGTTGAAGGCGCTCGAGAGCGGCGGAGTGGACGCTGCCAACGCGCTCTTCGATCGCATCGAGGAGGAGCTTCGAGCGGCGATGCTGCTCAGCGGTGCACCGGATCTCGCGGCCCTTCGCCGGGTGCCGCGGCTATTTTCCAGCGAGTTTTCCCGGTGGATCAGCCAGGCAGGCTGAGGGTTCAGACCTCGACGTGGACCGCGATCAGCTTTCCGTCGACGGCCTCGCCGCGCAGCGTGAATTCCAGGTGGCCGGGCACGTCGGGAACCTGGAGCGCGACGCTCACGCTGTCGGGCCCGGCGTCGATGACCCTGTAGGTAGCGCCGCCGCCGCGTTCGAGTGACGACAGGACCAGCGCCCTGCCCTGGCAGAGCGTGCCATCCGCGAGCCGCAACAGGATCGCATCGTGCAAGACCGCCTCCCGTTCGACGCGGCTGCCGGTCACCAGCACCGCGAGCAAACGAGCGATGAACATTCGTCGATATTAGCAGCTTTCGGCGGGGCGTCGGCGCTCGACGACCCTCGGCTGCGTGCTTGTTAGAGCGCCCGCGCTTCAGCGACCGAGGCGCTGTTCGAGCAGACGTTTCATCGCGGCGGCGCGAACGTCCAGGCGCGTTCGCAGCTCTGCGTCGGGAACGGCCGCCGATTTTTCTTGGGCCCAGTCGCCGATGATCAGGCCGTAGCCCCACTCGAGGAGCTCGGAGAGCTCGCACTGAGCGGGTTTGTCGCGGCACTCGGCACGCTCCGCTTCGCGACGCTTGGCGAGCGCTGCTCCGAATGCGAACGTATGTTTTTGGTACTTGCCGCCGACCAGATCGAACACGATGGGGAACGACGGTGTGGTGGCGTAGGACAAGACCGGGTCTCCCGCGGCGACCGAAAACGGCGGGTCGATGATGTCCCAGCTGAGCAGCTGCCAGGTCGCTCCGGGCTTGAGCTTCACCGGCAGCACGCCGTGTCCGCCGTCGCCCTTCTCCCACATCAACAGGCGATGCGTCGGCGAGGTCAGCGACACGACGTAGTGGGTGTAACAGCAGTGGGCCCCCATCGTGCGTTCGGTGAGCAAGAGCTCCGGAACGCCGTCCCCGGTGAGATCACCACACCAGTCGGCGAGCAGCGACATACGCATGCGCGGCTCGCCGCGCCCGACCGAGTACTCTCGGCCTTTGGCCTGGTAGATTGGCTTGCCGTTGTGAGCCGTGACACGAACGTACGGTTCGTTGTTGCTCGAAGCATCCGTCAGCGCCTCGAGGACAAACTTGCCGCACTCGAGGCGCGGGCTCTCGCCGAAGGTGACGAACTCCGGGGGCAAACGCTTCAGCGGAGACTCTTCCCAGGCGGGTGCCGGTGGCGGGGCTGCGGAGCCGGACGCTGTCGGGGGTGGGGAAGGAGCTGCCGTGGGCCCGGGGTTCGGCGCGCTCGTTGCGGCGCGTTCCGGCGGTGCGCTCAGTGCCGGCGGCGCGGGTGCCGGGCTGCAGCCGACGGCGACTGCCAGAGCCAGGAGCACACGGAGCGTGGAGGGCACGACGTGAGACTACTCGAACTCGGCAGCGCGCCGCAGTCGCATCCGTGAGCGGCTTGGCACGGGAGCTCGAAGAACCTCGCGGCGTATTTCGGCCGGCGCGAGCTCCACGCGCGCCCGCAGCCTCGACTGCGTGAAGCGGCAGCCCCGACCCAGCTTCAGTTCCCAGCCGCGACCTTCTTGCAGTCGAACACGGGTTTGCCGCTCGGGTTTCGGTACTGTGCGGCGCAGGTACCGAGCAGCGCGCCCAGGCTCTTGAAGTCGACGCCCGCACTCGACGGCTCGAACGCGTAGCTGCCATCGGGCACGGATGCGCTCCTGGTGTCGAGCGACGCCGCGTTCGAGCTCGACAGCAGCTTCTGTTTCGCCACCTTCAGCTGCGTGTGCAGGAAGCGGACCTCGCGCGAGGTGAGGGGCACACCCGCGTTGGCCGAGTGGACGATCAGATCGGACATGCTCTTTTCGTCCATGAACTTGGGCGGAGTGCCGGCCTCGAAGCCGTCCAGACTCTGATCGAGGCGCTGGGCGAGACCGCCGAGGAGTTTCTGCGCCAGGTCGGTCTGGTTCGCGATCAGCGCCGCGTTGGCCGTCGCTTCGTGGAACGAGCGCAGGATCTCGCCGTTCTGATCGTTGGCGTTGCTGATGGCGGTGTCCAGACCGCCGACCCCGTTGCCACAATTGACGTCGTCTCGAGGCGCCCAGCGCCCGAACAGGCGGATCGAGAGCACCGGCGTGCACTCGGCGTTACCCAGGAGCGAAAATGTCGCGAGCCCCGCCGGATACCAGACCTTCAGGCTCTTGTCGTAGGTCGCGATCTTCCACTCGTCGTCCTCGACTCGACGGGCCCAGGTGACATACAGCCGTCGAAGCTCGCTCAGGTCTTGTTTGCCCGCCGCACTCAGGCTCGATGCGCACGAGTCGAGCTGGGAGGCGGCGCGCAACATGTGGCCGATGTCGTCCTTCGAGCGTTTGTTCTTCACCCAGATGTCCCCGAAGCTGGGGTTCTTCGCGATCTGAACGTACTCCGTGGCGCCGTTGTCTTTGCCCGGCCGGTTCAGGCTGTAATCGACGCTCAGGTCGCGGTCGGTGTCGGTGAAGTTCTCCAGATAGGCCGCGCGCGTGAGGAGCGCTCCTTCGGGTTCGCCGCCGGGAGTGACCATCGCCAAGGACCAGGAGCTGAAGCCGCGGATCAAACGTCGGAGCAGCTTTTCGTGCTTGGGTTTCTTCCAGAGCGCATGCGCAAAACACACGCCCTCCATCAGAGGCGCGGTTCGCAGCCCGTTGTTGTCCCCGCCGACGTCGTTGTGGCGGTAGGTGAGCTTGCCGCTCTGCTTGATGACGTCGGCGCCGCTCCACCACGTGCCGTACCAGTACCCACCGCTCGACTCCGGCCAACCATGCACGCGTTCGTCCAGGAACTCGAAGTAGCGGAGCTTGCTCAGCAGATCGAGATAGTCCGTCGTCGCCTGGTCGAGCTCCGCGGCGCTGAGCGGCGTGCCCTTGTCGGGGCGCGAGTACGAGAACGGAAGCTGGCTCGGGTGCGACGGCAGAGTGCCGTCCGGCGCGGCCTCGACGCCGCCTGTGCCTGCGCTGCCCGCGACTCCGCCCGCGCCGCCGCTGGCGGTGCCGCCGGTCCCAGGGACGTCGCCGGCTTCGGTGCCCGAGCACCCGGCGAGGGACAGCGTGAGTGCCAATGTGCGGGGGAGCCGCGCCTGCCAGAGCATGCCGGCACAATAGCGCGGTCGAGGGCGAAAGCTACGTCGCGCCCGCGTTCGCCACGCGACCGACGGCCGGGCTAGTGTTGCGGGGATGCGCTCTCTCTTGCTGCTCCTTTTCGGGTTCGTTGCCTGCGCAGGGACGACGCCGGCATGCTGGTCTACCTGCGGGCGTCGGACGGCGAGGTGTTGGTGATCTGGGCGCCGCCGGAGGGATAGGACACTCCCTGGGCGCAAATCGCGTCCCACCCGTGTTCGCGCGCGTCGTCAGCCCGACTTCTTGCACACCGTTGCGTTGCCGTCGAGGCCACACGAGGCCGCACACGCGCCGGAGCAAGTCTTCGAATCCGCCACGTAGCCGGTCGGGCAAAACGTGTCACACGTCGTCAGCTTGGCTCCGCAGATGGGGAGCAGGTCACGCGATTGTAACCGTAGGTGCAGGCGCCCGAACACACCGAGACCAGACAACTCTGGCCGGAAATGAAGAACCCGCTGTTGCAATACGTGCCGCAGACCGTGGTGGGCTTGGCGATGGCGGTGAAGCTGCAGCCGGTGGCCGGTGCACACGTGTCCACCGTGCACTCGTTCTTGTCATCACACGTCTTCGGTGCGTTCACGCAGCCGGTCGACGGGTTGCAGCTGTCGGTGGTGCAGGCGTTGCCGTCGTCACAGCTCTTCGGAGCGTGCTGAACGCCGAGCACGGGATCGCAGGAGTCGAGCGTGCAGGGGTTGCCGTCGTCGGTGGTCGTGGGTGCGAAGGCGCAGGCCCCGTTCGTGCAGAAGTGGTTGGTGCAGGGGTTCTTGTCGTCGCAGTCGGCGTCGACGCTGCATTTGCCGCTGGTGGTGCCGCCGGACCCGCCCGGTGCGCCACCGCTGCCGGTCGTGCCTGCAGTACCGGCGGCGCCACCGCTCGAGTTGCCGCCGGTCAACCAGGAGCCATCCGCCACGCTCGTGCCGCCGGTTCCTGCATCGGCGGGCGGTGAGTCGTCTTCGGACGAGCCGAGCGACAGACACGCGCTGGTGAGCAACGCCGCGCTGCCAATGCTCCAAGCCGCCCGCATGTCGAGAGAGTGTACGCGGCTTCGCCTTGCGACGCGAGCGGGGCGCCGAGTACAGCGCTTCGAGCTCAGGCCATCGCAGACGCCACTCGCACGGGATGCCCATGCGACAGGAGCCCGAGCGTTGGCGGAGTTACCTCAACAGCTCGGCGAGCCGCGGGCTGATCTCCGCGACCGCGCCCTCGCCTTTGATCGACCCCTCCATGCGCTGCTCGGAGCAGCGGCCGTCGGGGCTGGGGCGCGCGAAGAGCGGGATCAACCGCGACACACAGCCGGCAGCGGTGAGCGCTGCTTCGTGTCGGTCGTGGTCGAACTCGAGCAGGCGCAGGTCGGGGAACTTGGCGTCGAGCTCGCCCGCTGCCGCTGCCTTGTGAAAGCGCACACACGGCTCGCACCAGGGTGCTCCCACGTACACGATCAGCTTCCGCCCGTCCTTCTGCGCGCGCGCAGCCTCCCGCGCGATCACGGAGACCGCGTCGGTGGTGGCCTCGGCTTCGACCAGCTCGACCTTTGCCGCCGGCGCTGGTGGTGGTTCCTTGCGAGGAGTCGGTGCGTCCGTTTCACAACCGGCGAGACTCGAGAGCGCGAGGAACACGAGCGTGGCCTTTGCCGTCACGCCCCCGAGGTTGCCAAGCCCGGCCCGAGCGGGTCCACGGAAATTGTTCACGGTGCGAGCTCGATCAACGCCGGGTTGCCGGGCTCGACACCTCGGACCAGCACTTTGCCGGCGAGCTGTTCGCTCTCGCAGCTGCCGCAGCTCACGTGGTAGCCGTTCGGATATACAGCGGCCGGCACGCGGATTTCCGTCGCGGCGCCCAGGTTCTTCGGGATCAGGCGCACCAAGAGCCGGCTCGCGGCCTCGTCCCACTCGAAGTCCACGAGATCGCCGGCGACCCGCTCCGGGTAGGGGCGCACGAGCTCCGCCAGCACGTTCTTCTTTTCGCTGCCGTCTTCATTCAAGAGGCCGTAGCCGCCGTCCTTGTCGTAGGACCAGTAGGCCGAGCCCGCGGCATTCGCAGCGGCCCCGTCGAACGCGGCGTCGACGTAGGCCTCGATGCCCGGCGAGCCCGAGGTGCCGCCGTACTCGCCGATCCAGAGCGGAACTCCGAGCTCGTCGGCCTCCGCGCGGAGCTGGCTGATGCGCGCAATGAACGCCGCGCGCGAAGATGGCGCGAAGCCCTGCCCCGATTCGGCGCTGGTGTCGTACGCATGCGGCGCGTAGACGACGTTTTTCACCCCGAATGGCCGGAGGCTCGTGGCGAACCCGAGGTTCTTGCCGGCGAAGGGCTCCAGAAACGCCAGCCAGTCGGGAGCCTCGGTGCGGATCGCGCGGGTCAAGTCTTCGAAGAACGGCTGCAGCACCTCGGCATCGAAGGTGAGGGTGGCGTGCGAGCCCCAGAACGGTTCGTTCATCGGGTCGAAGCCGAGCACGGCGGGATGTTTTCCGAGCCGCGTGGCCACCCGGACCCACGCCTCCGTGTAATGCGCGCGCAGCTCGCTGCCGTTCCAGAAACCATCGACACACGCGACGACCTCCGGATCGAGGTAATTGAGGAACCACGGGGTGGTCGGCGTGAACTTCAGGTAGTGCGCGTCGTCACAGGTCCAGGTAGGGGCACCGTTGCCACCGAACCCCTCACCGTACACGTCCTGGTGCATGTCGAGCACGACCCGGAGGCCGGCGGCGAGCGCCCAGTCCATGCGGGTGGCGACGTCGTCCAGGTAAGCCTCGTTCCACTTGCCCTTTTCGGGTTCGATGGCCGACCACGAGAGCAGAAACCGGACGTGGTTCAGGCCCCAGTCGCCGCTCAGACGCTTGAAATCTGCGGGCCCGTGAAAGGCCAGATACGGAGGCTGCTTGTGTGCGTTGGCGAGGTTCACGCCGCGCAGGAGCACCGCGCGTCCCTCCGGATCGCGGATCGCTCCGCCGGCGACGTGCCAGCTGCGCGGTTTCGCGGGCTCGGGTTCATCGCCGTCGCCACAGCCGACGACCGCCATCAGGAGGCCCATGACCCAGCCTGCTCTCAGCATCGCTCTCAGCATCGCTCTCAGCTTAGATCAGCCGCGAAGAGCGGGCGAATGGCGACCGCCCGAGCTCGTGGCTCGGCCATCGATGCGCGTGATAGCGTCAGCCCCGATGCACAGCGGTACTCGCCCGAGAGCGGAGCGACGGCGCGTCGTTCGGGCGTTGCTCGTCCTGGCGTTGTTTGCTCCCGGCTGCGACACCATGTGCCGCAAGAAACCCGTCGGCTCTGCACCAGATGCAGGGGCAGAGCCCGCGCCAGGCGCAGTCGAGGTCCTGAGCCAGGGCGCCGAGCCGCGCTTCAAGCTCGAGCTCGGGCGCTGGGCAGGCCTCGTCTACGAGCTCGAGACGGAGAGTGATGGCTCCTTCGGGCGCTCCGACATGCCGCCCGCCAAGGCGCCGACGTCAAGCTTGAGGCTGAACGTCGAGGTCCAGCGTGGCACCGCCGATCCCGTGGTCGAGGAGCGCGACGGTAGAAAACTGCGCATGGTCGATGAACGCGCGACGCTCGAGCGCATCGAGCTCTCGAGCCCGACTGCGCCGGCGGATTTCCTGGCCAAGCTGAACGCGGCGTTCGGCCTGCTCAAGGGGCTGACCACGCGCTCGCTCGTGGCCGAAAACGGAGAAATCATCTCGGTTACGACCGAGAACGTCGGCGGTGTGGTGCCTCCGCCCGAGATCAAGAAGATCCTCGACGAAGCCCTGAGCGGGCAGCGTTATTTTCCATTTCGTTTGCCGCCGGAGCCGGTCGGTGTGGGCGCGCGCTGGCGGTTCAGCGCGCCGATGGAGGCGCGGGGTGTCAAGGCGCTGCAGATCGCGGACGCGACGCTGATCGCGCTGACCAAGAAGACCGCGCGCATCGGCATTCGCGCGCGCCATCAGGCTCCGCGGCAAGAGGTCCCGCACCCGACGGAGCCCGGGCTCACCGCAACCCTCGCCAACCTGCGCGGTGATGCCGACGGTGAAATCACGATTGATCGCCTGACCGCTTGCATCCTGTCCGCGCGCTTCAGCTCGACGTCGTTCTTGACGATGACGTGGGTGGGGCAGGACGGGCACGACCAGACGGCGACCTTCATGCAAGCCCAGGTTCAGCGCATGCGCGGTCATGTGGGCCCGCGGGATGACGCGGGGGCCGACGCAGGTGACGCCCAGGCCGGGTCGGCCGACGCGGGGGACGCGAGCGCGCCGGCCGCCACGGAAGACGAAGACGAGGACGATTCGCAGTGAGACCGGGCTGACGCGGTCCACCGCGCCAGCGTGGTCAACCGAACGGCGGGACCACGAAGTCGCCGCCGACCTCGGGCATCAGAGCGCGCCGCATGCGGCCATTCTCCAGCAGCAGAAACACCCGCTTCGGATCGTCCAGGTTGGTCTCGAACTTGAAACGCACCTTCTTGGGTGCCCAGCCATCGACGCTGAGCACCGTGACCTCGAGCCCCGGCAGCGTGGCCTTGTCGCCGGGATGAAAGACCAAGCTGGGCTCCCGGAACATCTGCGAGGTCGGATCTTCGAACATGTGCCCGCGCGTGACCTCCATCTCGAGCGTGTCGTCCGACACACGCACCAGGTGCTGTTCGGCGTTTGCGATGGTCAGCACACGCCAGCGCCGTGGCAGCGGGGCGCCGCGTGCGTGGCGCACCCAGGGTGGGTAGATCATCGAGGCGATCTCGCCGCCGGCGTTGATCAGGAACAGCTCCTCGGTCGCCACCAGGTCATCGTCGATCTGGCGGCCAGGTGTTTGGCGCGGATCCCGCCGACGATGTTCTTCCACAAGATGGTGTGGTCGTGGGTGAAACGCGCGGAAAACCCCAGGTGAACGACGAGCACCGGCAACGTGGCAGCGGCCCTCAGCCAGGTGAGCGCGCGGCCGCGAGAGTCGGCGTGGGCGACCAGCGCAGCCGAGTCCCAGATGGTTGCTCCGATCAGCGCGCTGCCGCCGAAGCTCGCGATCAAGAGCAGGCGGACGGAGGGGATGGTGCCGGTGAGCGGCAGCATGCCGAAGAGCGCGCCGAGCGCACACATCGTGAGCAGGCAGCGCGCGCGAGGCTCGGCCCGGCGCCAGGTGCCGGCCATCAGCACCACCACCAGCGTGAGCGGGATGAGCGACGTCCAGAGCTCCGGCGAACGTGCGATGAGCTTGCCGTAGAACTGCTCGCCAGGGACCAGGAGCAGCTCGGTGGCGATCATGGCGGGGATGCGCAGCGTCGCCTCGCTGAGGAACTGCTTCGGGCTCTGGAAGGGGCCGATGTAGACGACGGAGCCGTTCGCGCCATAACCGAGGGCGATGTGCACGCTCAAGTAGAGCGCCGCCGGCACCACGGCCAGCGCGAGACCACGCAGCCGGATGCCGAGCGGCTCGCGGGTCGCTGCGAGCTCGTAGCTGAGCACGTACGCCAGGGCGCAGATTGCGTACTCACCCCCGGCCAGGGCGAGCGTGAAAAAGACCAGGGCAAGCTTCGCCCCAGGGTGCCAACCGTCCTCCCGGTGCCGGAGATACGCCCACAGGCCGAGCGCGCCGAAGGTCGCGCTGATCAGCGCGGTGCGGTTGCAAATCCAGGCAATGGGTGCGACCAGGGCGGAGTCGAACGCGAGCACCGCCGTTGCAATCAGCGCCGCACCCTCCGCCACGACCCGGCGGACGAAGACGAAGTACGCGATGATCAACGCGGCCAGCCAGAGCAGTGAGTGCACGTGCTGCGCGCGGGCCGACAACCCGAGCACACTGTGGTCGAGCCAGAGCAGCAGGCTCGCCAGGGGCCTGAGCAGGCTCAGCTTGAGATCCGGGTGACTCCACCAGGGAGCAATGCCGCCGTCTTGCAGCGGCGCGAGCTCACCCGGGCGCCGCAGGAACGAGTACAGATCGAGCGGCGAGCGCGCCACCGGGTACTCGCCGTCGAGCATGGCTCGGTTGAGGTAGTCGTCCGCGGCGAGGCCTGCGCCGAGCGAGGGCCAGTGCAGCCACAGGGCGATCAGCACGAGGAGCGCGACAATCACCAGGCTCTTCAGGGATGGGCGTGGCATTCGTTTCCAGGCGATCGACGCGTCGACGAGCCGACGGGCGAGCATTGTCGATTTCCCCCGCAGCGCAAGCTAGACTCGATGGCGTTAGTCCTTTGACCCGATCCGATCGCGCCCGGCACAAGCGGCAATTTGCCACGAAAAAGCCCGGGCGGGCCGCCGCGGTCCACGGCTCGCAGTCGGCCGTGCGCAGCGAGCCTGCCCGATGTTGAACGCCCTGCGCATCCTCTGGGACGTCGCCGCGTTTCGGTTGCGTCGGCTCGAGATGGCGAACCTCGCCGGGGCGGTCTCGGTGATGGTTGCGCTCGGCCTCAGCGTCCGCGACATGCTGGTTCGGACCGGGTTTGCGCTGCTCTTGAACCTGCTCGCCTATCTGACCAACGACTACGCGGATCTCGATCGCGATCTGCGCACCGGACGCGCGCCGGACAAGACTCGTTTTCTGGACCAGCATCGCTCGGCGGCGATCGGTGCGCAGGTGGGCCTCGGTGTGGTGCTCACGGCGACCGCGCTTCTCTGGAGTCCGGGTCTCTTGCTTGCCGCAGCGCTCGGCGAGGGGCTGTGTTGGTTGTACTCGGCCAAGGTGAAACAGGTGGCGTACGCCGATGTGCTCGTCATGGCCGTGTGCGGCGGGGCCATGGCGCTCGTTGCCGTCCCGCTCGATCGCACCCTGGGCTGGTTGCTGGTGGTCGAGCTCGGGCTGTTTTCCGGGGCGTTCGAGCTGATCCAGGTGCTGCGGGATCGGCACGAAGACGCCGAGGCCGGCACGTCGACGACCGCGGTCGCCCTCGGCGAGACGAAGACGCTGTGGCTCCTGCGCGGGTGGATGGTGCTGACGGCGGGGTTCGCCACGCTGACGCTGCATCGATTGGTCGGGCCGCTCCTGCTCTTGGCCCTGGTTGTTCCGTACGGCAGCGGCGGCGCCAAGACGTACTGGAACCGCGTGCGGCTGGTGTTCGGCCTGGTGTGGCTCGCGCTGATCGTGATGACCACGCTCAGCGGTCGGAGTAACGGGTGGTGGCTCAGCGTCGAGCACACCGCCCTAGTATCGTCGCGCGCTCCGTGAGCGCCTGCGCCGCTGGTCAGGGTTTGCGGCGTCGCCGGGCTCCGAGGAGCAGTCCGGCTGCGGCGAGCAGCAGCGGCCATGCGCGGTTTGCGCCACCTGCCACGCGACAGCCGCAGCCGCTCTCTTCGGAGGCCGGTGTCACGCCGCCCTGGCTGCCGCCGTTCACCCCACCCCCCTTGCCGCCGCCGCCGGTCCCGGAGTTGCCGCCGCCTCCGCCAAGGGAGATGCCACCGCCGACGCCGGCGCCGCCATCGTTTGCACCACCCGCGCCGCCCGTGCCGGTCGTGTCCGGAGCACACTGGCCCTGGGTGCAGAGCTGGCCCTTCGGGCACACGACGCCGCCGCAAGCGTCGGCGCATGATCCGTCGCTGGCGCAGTACTGGCCGGCAGGGCAGGTCTTGCCGACGCAGGCCGTGGGGCTGCAGATGCCGCTCGTCTCACACTGATCGGTGGCAGGGCAGCCGGCGCACTGACACTTGTCGATGCAGGCACCCGCCGCGCAGACCTGGCTCGTGTCACAGGTGATGGCCCCGCATGGATCGATGCAATTGCCCGCGATGCAGGCCTGGCCGGGCGGGCAGACCGCACCGGCGCACGGATCCACACAGCTTCCGCCGATGCACTTCGTGCCCTCCGGGCAGTCCACCGTGAGGCAGGCTGGATCGACGCACACGCCCTTGTCGGTCTTGCACACCTTGCTCGACGGGCACTTGAACTCGCCGCCGCCGCACTTGGGGACGCAGTTGCCGTTGTCGCAGACCTGGCCAGCCGGGCAGATGTCGCCGTCGTCCACCGAGCCGTTGCAGTCGTTGTCGAAGCCGTCGCACGTCTCGGCAGAAGGCCCGACGAGCGGCACACACACCAGCTTGCCGCTCTGGCATTGATTCGTGCCATCGGCGCACACGCCCGGCTGTCCGGTCTGGCACTTTCCGCCGCCACCCGAGCAAGAAATCCCCGTGACGAACGTGGTCAGATCGTCGAAGTCGTTGTCGCCGCCGGAGAGCAGATCTTCCCAGCCGAAGTAGAAGGCCTTGGGGGTGACGGTGCTGTTGTAGATCAACAGGTGGATGTACGGGTTCGCCTGGTTGCCGTCCGGGTTGTACTTGATCTCGCTGAAGAAGATGGCGTTGTTGTTGTTGACGGTCGCGCAGCTCCCCGTGGCTTGATAGAAACCAATCAGCCCGCCCTGGTACGCGGGGTCCTTCTTGATGTCGAGGGTCTTGATGGTCCCTACGCCATCGTTGCAGGTCAGGAACTCGTGGTGATCACCGAGCGCGGGTTTTGCCCCGGTCACGTTGTACCAACCGAACGAGTTCTTATAGCCGGCGTTGCGTTGCAGCACCTCGAAGGTGAGGCCGCAGCTGGGTGTGAAGGTCTCCGGCGTCGTGGCCGCGTCGTTCAGCGCGTTGATGGCCTCACCGCGACCGGTGAAGAGGCTCTGCAGGCTGCCGCCCACGGGAATCGTCGCGCCGTTCGGCTGGGTGAGCGCGAACGCCGCCTGGGCAAAGAGCAAGACGGCCGAGCACGCCACGGCGAAGAGAGCGCGGGACATGCGCCCAGGCTACACGTTTCTTGGAGAACGCGCCCGGCGCTGGAGCGAGCCAGCGCCGAGCCTTTTTCGCGCCCAAGAGCGGGCGCCGTCATGCCTCACTGGATCGGGTAGACGCAGTGTCCAGCCGTGCAGGGCACGTTGTTGCAGCAGTTCGCGCTCGTTGTGCAGCTCTGGCCGTAGAGCGAGCACGTCGGGGTGCCGCCCGTCCCGCCACTCGGGCTGCCGCCCGTGCCACCCGTGCCGCCGCTGCCGCCGACGCCGCCGTCTGGGAGCTCCGTCGATCCGCACACGCCCTGGGTCGAGCCGGGGGGTGCCTTGCAGGGCAGCCCCGAGCAGCAGTCGGCGTTCGAGGTGCAAGTGCCCCCCGACGGCACACAGGTCGCCCCGCAGACGTAGAGCGCACCGCCGTCCGCCGAGCTCGGGTTGGGCACACACGGCAGCCCGCAGCAGTCCGCGCTGGTCGCGCAGGATTTCCCGGCTTGTGAGCCCGCGTCGGCGCAATTGCCGACCCCGGTGCAGCGCGGAATGCCGAGCAGATCCTGCTGACAAACGCTCGGGTCTTGGTTCACGTTGCCTGCGCAACAGTTGTTCTCCGCGTTGCAGGAGCCCGAAGCGAGCTTGCACACCGCACCGGCGGGGCGGCAGGCGTTGCCATTGTCGCAGCGCCCGACCGGTTCGTTGGCGGCCTTGCTGCATTTCACCGAGCCGTTGCCGCCGGGCATCCCCGGCGAGCCGCAGCAGTCCGAATCGATGACGCACGCCTCCCCGGTGGGATGGCAGCCGCTCGGGGGCTGGCAGATCAGTACGCCCGTGGGGCCGTGGGGGGCGCAAGCGCGGCTGCAGCACTCGCCGCCGCACGCGGGGACGCCGCCATCGCCCACGACGCCGCCATCGGACTTCGCGCCGGCTCCGCACACCTGCCCCGCAACGAGGCACCCGGTCGTGCCCGGGGCATTCGGGTTCTTGCACGTGCCCAGGGTCGCGCCGCTCGCCTTGTTGCAGATGCCGGTGCAGCACTGAATGTCGGTCGAGCAGAGGTCGCCGGTCTGATTGCAGAACGAGGGTTGCCCCGAGCACTTGCCGTTTTGGCACAGTTTCGAGCAGCAGTCGCCGTGGGCGCTGCAGGTGTTGCCAGCAGTCTTGCAGGCGGAGTTCAACGGCGTGCAACCGGCTCCGCCTGCGCCGCACTTGCCGCCGCAGCACTCGGCGTCGGTCGTGCAGGCTGCCAGATCGGATGCGCATTGTGTGCTTCCGCACTTGCCCGCGGAGCACACGAGTGTGCAGCAATCGGTGGCTACGCTGCACGCATCGCCAGCCGACTTGCAGGCTCCGGCTGGGTTCGCGCACGCATTGAGGGTGGGGTCGCAATTGGCGCTGCAGCAGTCGCTGTGCGAGGCACAGCTCGAGCCCGCGAGCTGGCAAGCGCCGCCCCCGCTTCCGCCGGCGCCCCCGGCTCCGGTTCCCCCGGCGGCGGTGCCTCCCGTGCCGGTGCCTCCCGCGCCGGCCGCACCCCCAGCTCCGGCGTCATTGCCGGCGTCCTGCTTCTTCGGGGTCTCCTCCTCGGAGTCGCTACTGCAGGCGTTCGACCAGGCAGCGCCGACCACCACCGAGAGAGCCATCACCAATACTGCGGACCGCCGTGCCTTGGATGCCATCACGCCTCTGTTCCCTTGTTGGAGTCCTCTGCGCCCAGTCTGGGTGAATATATCTCACCGATTCGGGATGTCGCCTGCCGATGACGAGCCCTGGAGGCGTGGAGACCCGAAGTTCTTCTGGCCAAAGCCCTCACTTCGGGACCGCCCGGCAACAGCCGGTAATACAGTAGTAGCCGCTGCTGCAGGGTGTTTGCCCTGCCAGAGCGCAGGCTTGAACGTTGGTCGGGCACTGGGTTCCGTCACCACCGTCGGGCTGCCCGGCGTCGCCGGCGTCGGGGTTGCCCCCGTCTGCGGTGCACTGGGCTGGGAGTTCCTCTTTGCCGACGCAGAACTCGCACGCGCCGCAGTTGTTGAGGCACGCCTTCACCGGCGTACAGGGCCTGCACTTTTCTGGGTCGTCGAGGCTTGCTTTGTCGCAGCTGCCGATCCCGTTGACCGTGGAACCGAGCCACACGAACTTGCCGCCGCCGGCCGGGAGCTCACAGCAGCCGAAGCAGTCGCAGCCGTTCGGGGTGAGGGGTCCACAATAGCTGGCGCAGAGCGCGCTTTGCGTGTTGAAGAGCTCGGAGCAGGTCGCAGACGAGCCGGGCGTCGTAGCGTTCGGGTCGTACGGGCAGTACGGCTTCTGCGCTTTGTCCAGGCCCTCGGGGGGATAGGAGGGAGCAACGGCGAGCGGATCACATTCGTGATTCCACTGACAGTCGTCGTTGCCCTGACCTGTATCCTGATCGAAGTAGCAGTCCATCTTGCACGGCGCGCTGTTCTGCCCTGGGATGCCGCCGTAGTACGACCCTTCGGTGTTGTCGCAGGGGCCGAGGCAGTCGGGATCGAGCTCGTCGACGCGGCCGTCGCCGTCATTGTCGATGAGGTCACCGCACTCGTAGGCGTGGCCCTGGCAAGTGGCGATGCCGCCGTCCGGGCTCCTTCCGCCAGCCCCCGCGGTAGCACCGGCCCCCGCACTATTGCCACTGCCCGACGCGGCGTCCCCGCTCACACCTCCGGCCCCACCGCTCGCTCCGGCGCCGACGAGCTCCTGGTTGTCCGCGCCGCAAGCAAACGCTGAGAGCGCTGCAACAGTCGCAAGGAACGAGCAGCATCGAAGCAGCCTCACGCGCACCCTCCTCTATTTACGGAGCGCCGCGAGTCTCGCCTTGGCTTCCTCGCGAAAGCGTCCGTTGGGATAACTCGCGAGATACTGGTTCAGCTGTCCCCGTGCCTTGATCGGGTCGCGCTCGAGACGGGCCGCCGCGAAAGCGGCGCTGTCCCCGGCCGCCGTGCCCGCGTGTCGCGAGGCGACGTCCGCGTAGCCCTTCTGCGCCGACCTGGTGTCGCCTGCCACCAGCGCGCACTCGGCCAAGAGCGTTCGAGCCTCGGCCAAATCGACGGGACGCGAGCGCTGGGCGAGCACAACCGCCAGACTCGCCCGAGCCTTTCCGACATCGCCGGATGCCAGTGCCTTGCGTGCTCTGGCCAGCAAGGGCGCTGCGTCGATTTCAGGTCTTGGCGCAGCGCTGGGTGGCGGCAGGGTTTCGGCGCCCGGTGCCGACCACGACTCGCCGACGCCGACTTCCACAGCCTCACCTCCCACCGGTGTGACCCGCACCCGCCCTCGGCTCACCCGTACCGACTCGAGCGAGACGTCGAAGACCGTCCCGACGACGTCCACCCGAAAGCGCGGAGTCGTGACGGCGAACGGCTTGCCGGGACTGGGGTCGACGTCCACGTGCACGCTGCCCGCATCCAGACGCAGCGTCTTTGCGGAGCCGAGCCAATGCGCAACGCTGCCTTGCTGCAGAACTGCCTGTGCATGGGCCAACGCGAACGCCCGCGTCCCCCGGAGCTCGAGGTCGTCCCAGCGCTGCGTATCCAGCACTGGTGGGGTGGCGAAGGAGCGGAGCTGGGCAACCGGTGAACGACCGACAGACAGCACCAGCCCGACGATCAGCGCGCCCAGGGCGGCTGCCCACGGCAACACGCGGAGCGGTCTTGGTCGTTCGAGCGGTTTGCTTCGCGCGGTGGTCAGCGCCGAGGACAACGCCCGCGCGCGCGCGTGCGGGGAGAGCTCGTCACCATCCGAGAGGTGCTCCACGAGCGCGGCGAGCACGCGCGACTGCTCACTGCAGCGCGGGCACTCCGCGAGGTGCTGCTCGAGCAGCAGGCGCTCGTGCTCCGCGATGCCGGCCGAGCGGCGTTCCAAGAGCACACCCGCGCGTTGACAAGCCCAGTCGATCATCGCGTGCTCCCGTCGAGCCAGTCGGAGAGCAGCGGGTCGCGTCGCGCCTTTTTCATCAGTTCACGACGCGCAAAAAAGATCCTGCTCTTGGTCGCGGCCCGCGATGCGCCGACCAACACTGCGACCTCGTCGATGCTGCGACCCTCGACGACGTGCAACACGAAGGCGGCTCGCTTCTTGGGGCTGATACCGGCCAGTACGGCACGGAGTCGAGCGACGCGGCGGCGGTCGTCGAGCTCGCGACCCAGGTCCGAGCGGTCGACCTGTGCTTCGTGCACGAGTACGAGCTGGCGCGCGGCGTGCTGGCGTCGCTCCTGGGCAAACCGGATCGCGATGCTGGTGAGCCAGGTCCGGACGCTTGCCTCACCGCGAAAGTTGGGGAAAGCGCGGATTGCCGCCACGAATGTCTGCTGGAGAACGTCTTCCACGTCGGACCGCGAGCCGAGGGTTCGCGACAGCGTGCGTTCCACGGCGGGCGCCTCGGCGGACAACACCCGACCGATTGTCTCCTGATCGCCGCGACGGCACGCCTCGAGCGTGTCCGCGCTCCAACCCGCTGCGGAGTCGGCGGGACGGGCGCTCTGCTGGATCTCGCGCACCACGACCCTTAGTGGGCCTCATGCGGCGCTCGGTTGAAAGAATTCCCGGAAGCCACTCGGCCGACCGCAATCCTGGCGAACAAGGAGGATGTGGGTGCAGGTCGGACTAGACTCACGGCAGCGCCACGACCAAGCCGACCGAGCCCACACCGCGCACTCGCCCGAGATCGCTGACGACCTCCCCCGCCACGCTGAAGCTCTGTCGCACCAGCGCAACGTCGAGGCCAACAGCGGTCCGCACCGCCACGCTGTCCGTCACGTTCACCCGGACCTCGGGACCGGCGCGCAACGCGGGCACGAGCTTGGTCGAGCGCCCGGAGCGGCCATCTGCTGCGGTGCCTTCGGCGCGCACCGCGCGAGCCCAGACGCCAGTATCAAGACCCGCCGCGACCGTCTCTGACACATACAGAGCGCGCAGGCCGATGCCCAACTCGAATTCGGACGTGTCCGCCGTGCCGCCGCTGCGCTCACTGTGGGCGCCACTGGCCCAACCGGCCGTGAGCACGGCTTCGCCCGCGACGGACGCACGCTGGACGCGCGCTCCAGCGCCGAGTGCCGCACCAAGCTGGGGGTCGTAGAGAGCGTTGCCGGCACTGGCTCCCGTGAGGTCGCCCACAAAGAGCGGAGCCCAATGCGTCATCGTAGGGCGCGGCGCGGAGGTCGGAGGATGGGCTCGCTCGGCGCGCAACGGCGCGCTGACATCGGGGTCGCGCCCGGCCTGTACAACCGAATCGAGCACTTCACGGACCTTGAGAGCGAGCGCGCGCTCCGTCTCCGGCGACTCCGGCCCGGGCAGACGGACCACTTGAACCAACACGCGATCTTGGCGCGGAGTCACGACGTAGACGAGAAACTCCGGCGAAGCTCCAGGCGCAGCGGTTCGCTCGACCCACACTCCCACGCTGGCTCGATGAGCGGTCAGAGGCTTGCCAACGCCTCGCAGGCGCTCCTGCAACGAGCCGCGGACTTCGCCGGAGCGCTCCATCGTCATGCTCCCCGCGAGCTGAATCGAGAGTGCTTCGACGAAGCCCTCCGGAGGCGGTCCCGCGTCCGAGCCCAAGATCAGAATCTTCGTCCGGGGCTGAGCGGAGGCGGAGCCGGCGCAGATCAGCAGCACCATCATGAGTCGAGCGGGCAGACTGGTCAGCAGCCTCCGGCGGCCCGAGAGCCTGGCCGGGCCGGCAAGCGGCGCGAGTCGGCAGCCCATCGCTCGAGTCTACTCGCGGCGACCCGGGCGAGCGGCCAAATGTCGGAAATTTGGCGGAAATAACGAGCGTTCGGCTCGGGCTTGTCGTGATAGACTCAGCCCATGGCTCGACTGACCGCGCGTGAGTTTCTCCTCCCGACTGCGTTGACCGTGACCACGTTTGCCATCGTGCTGGCTTGCGGCGGGGACGACGAGCCGGCGAAGAAGTCGGCTGCGGTCGCCGCCTGCGCCGATGTGCCCTCCAATGGCTGCGAGAAGTGCAAGGACGACCAGGGCAAGACAACCTGCGGTCCGAGCAAGGATTGTTACGCCACCAGTAGTGGTGGTTGTACCCCCGGCAACACTAGTTGATAGCGGATGGCGGTCCGGTCTGGACCGCGAGAAACTGCGACGATGTCCGAAACCGCTCGCCTGCGGCGCGCGCGCGTGGTGCGCATTTACGACACGCTCGACGCGACCGTCCTCTTGGGACCCGACGGTCGCGCGCACCAGCTGCACGCCGAGACGGCCCAGCTGGCGAAGGTCCTGCTGAACTTCCTGCTGGAGCCGAGGTCACGCCAGCAGATCGTGGAGCACGTGGAAACCCTCACCGGTGCAGCGCTCGGTGAAAACAACGTCGTCGAGCAGCTGCTCGACCTGCTGACGGACGCTGGAGCCGTCGAGTCGCTGGCGGACGAGGCGTCAGCCGCGCGGCCATCCCCGCGGTGGCACCCGCGTGTCGTCCTGTGCCTGGCCGGAGGTGTGGCGGCCATGCACGCGCCGGCGTTGATCACACGCCTGCTCGAGCGTGGTTTCGAGGTTCGTGCGGCGGCCACGAAGAATGCCCTGCGCTTCATCAACACCTACGCCATCGAGCGCCTCTTGCATCATGCGGTTGCCACGGATCTGTACGAAGGGGAGTCTCCCGTTCCTCACATCGACCTCGCGACCTGGGCTGACGCGGTCCTGGTCTGGCCGGCAACCGGGACCACGCTGTCTCGCCTCGCCACCGGCGACTTCGACTCGCTCGTGTCTGCCATCGCGCTCGCCACCTCTGCACCGGTCATCGTCGCGCCGTCGATGAACGCGGGCATGTACGCGCGCGCCGCCGTCCAGCGCAACGTCGAACAACTGGTGCAGGACGGCATGTACCTGCTGCATCCGTCATTTGGCACGGAGGTCGCCGACGCGCCGCTCGATCGCCCGCACAAACTCGGTCCGGCGCCGCCGGTGGGTGTCGTGGTGCAGATGCTCGAGACCGCGCTCCAGCTGCACCGCGCGGGGAAGAAACACACGCCGAAGAACGGGGCGGAATGGGACCAGGTGTACACGTCACAGCGACCGGAGCAGCTTCCCTGGTACACCGACGCGATCGATGAAGATCTGCTCGCGGCGTTCGAGCGACTCGCGCCGAATGCGGCCTTCGTGCTCGACGTCGGGACGGGACTCGGACAGATGGCCGTAGCGGCGGCGGAGCGGGGACACCGCGTCGTGGCGACCGACCTGTCCCGGCGCGCGCTCGAGGCCGCTTCAGAGCTCGCAGCCAATCTACCGGTGCTCTGGCTCGAGGACGACATCACGAAGAGCCGCCTCTGCCGGCAGTTCGACGTCGCCGTCGACCGCGGCTGCCTGCACCTGCTCGGCCCCGACGCTGCTCTGGCCTATGCGGCAAACATCAGCGCGCTGCTTGCGCCAGGTGGACACTTGCTACTCAAGACGCACGCCAGTGAAGAAGGCGACCGCCACGGCACGACGCCTCACACCCGGGCAACGTTGGAGCAGCTGTTCGCCAGCTGGTTCGAAATCGTCGAAGAGCACCCGAGCACGTTCCCCGGTCCGGCAGAGACCCCCAGCGCCAAGCTCTTCGTTCTGCGCCGCCGGGGCGTGTAGGCGGTTCATGAACCGGGCAAGCGGACGGTGCCGCCCACCGCTGGCAACACCACCGGTACAAATCGCTCTCCCTCGAAGGTCACGAACCTGAGCTTCGCGCTGCTGAGCGACCAGTTGAAGCGAAAGCTCGCTGCCGTCGGTTCGCCGCTCGCCGTAGCCTGCGTGACGATTGCCTCGAAGTTGCCGGCGTAGAGCTGCGCGCCAGCGCGGAGCGGCTCACGCCGGCTGCGGAAAATCCGGTTCAAGGGCTCGGCGAGGAAACCCTCCGGCACCTCCACGACCACGGCGTTGTCGTCGAGTCGCGAGACCGTGACCGGTCCGCGCGTTGCTGCCAGACAGATCACGGGCGCCGTCGGACCACGACCGACGTGGTGGCGCATGGCTCGGAGGAGCGAGCAGTAATAGTGGTCCGGTGCGTTCAGCGCGACGACCACGTCGTCTCCCGTCACGACGCTGGCGTACGCGCTCTCACTGCCGGCAACGACGCGCTCGTGATAGCGGCTCATCGTCAGAGCGCGCCAGGGTAACAGCGCCGGCGCCGCGACCAGATGCATCAGGGCGAAGCCCGCGGCGACTGCCTTCGTGTGGAGCGCGCTCGCCTCCAGCGCGACGCCGATGGCCTGGGCGAGACACATCGATGCACCGACGCCGCTGATGAGCAGCATGCGGTCGCTGGGGAACGTCGCGGCGGGCACGAGCAGCGACAGGAGCATGCCCGTGAAGGCGAACCTGAGCGACGCGGCTCGCGCTGAGCTTTTTGCCAGCGCCGGGCGCAGCTGCAAGAAGAGGAGCGCCGCCACGACGAGGCCCCCGAGCAAGAGCCAGCGATGGGATGCATCGCCGTCGATCACCCAGCTGTCCGCGGGTGGATGAGCGAGCTGTCCGCCGAGCAGGGCGCCGAGTCGGTGCGGCAGCTCCGAGAAATACTCGGCCGGTGATGCGAGCGGGTCGAGATAGATCCCCGAGCCCTGGGTCACGACGCCGAGCGCCCGGCGCACGCCTGCCCAGACCCCGACCACGGCGACGCTCGGCAGGAGCGCGAACACCCGCCGCGGGCCGCGATCGAGGAACAGTGCGTGAGCAGCGAGGTAGGCAACCACCGATAGGCCGAGCTCTCCGGAGAGCAGCGCCCCGGCTAGGAGCAGCGGGGCCAGGAGCGCATCCTTGCGCGAGCCGTGCCGGCGCCAGCGATCGTGGCAGAGCAACGCGGCCACGCCGAACAGCGCCGACAAGAGCGCGTTCCGGTTCGCGAGCCAGCCAACGGTGCGGCCGTGAGCGTCGTCGACCGCAAACAGAAGCGCCGCAAGCCCGGACAGCCACGGGTCCGACATCAGGCGTCGATACAGGCGCGCGACGAGGAACACGAGGCCCGCGTAGAGCGCGATGCTCTCCAGGTGCATCAACCACACGGCGTCGCCGAGCACCCGGTAGTCGATGAACGCAGACAACGACGCGAGCGGGCGCCAGAACGCCAATCGCAGATCGGGCGAGGCAAACCAGGGCAGCAGCCCCTCGCGCTGGGCGCCGAGCACGTCGGCCTTGCTGGTCAGGGTCGCGTACAGGTTGAGCGTCGACGCGGACACCGGGCGCAAAGAAAGCTCCCGGATGATCCAGTCCTCCGTGGCGAGCCCTGCCGCAAGGGAGGGCAACAAGAGCACGAAGCCGAGCAGCGCGACGCGGAAGGGCACGCTTGGGCTCGCGAGCCAGTCGCGGCATCGGGACTCGAGCGTCACGCCTCGGAACGTACCAAAACCGCCACCGCCGGGACGAGCAACAGGTAGAGCGCGGCGCTTATCGCAAGTAACGCCGTCAGCCCGAAGGAGAGCGCCAGCAGGATCGCCAGGCTCGACGACAGCACACTGCCCACGCCGTTGATGCCCCAGAGCCAGGGCGTCTCGGCGGCGTGGCTCCGCCGGACCAGGCGCATGCCCGCCGGAAACGCCGAGCCGAGGCCGACTCCAAGCACCGAACAGATGACGATCGCAAAACCAATGCGTGTCGGTGTCGGCGCGCCGATGATGCCGGCGGTCAGCCGAGTCCAGGCGAGCGCGACGAACAAGAGCAGGGCGGCGAGCACGATCGGGAAGACGTAACACCAGGGCTTGGAGTCGAGCGGGAGTTTGTCGCTCAAGAACGAGCCGAGGCCCATGGCGCTCACCAGGCTCGCGAGCACGACCATCAAGCTGTAGCTCGGGTGACCCAGCACCAGCGAGAGACGCTGGAGCAGCGCGATCTCCGCCAGCATGAACGCCACGCCGATCAGCGCGAAGTACACCAGGGCCGCGACCAGGCGGCGATCGACCCGGCCCTCGGGGCGGGCGCGCCTCGAGAGCGGCAGCGCGATGGCGACGATCACCAACACCAGGGACGCAAACAGTGCCAGGCCAAGGGTGCGCGTCGCGAGCAGATTGCCCTCGATGTAACCGAGGACCTCCGGCGGCAAGGTCTTCACGATGGCGCCGATGCGCACGACGTTGAAGAAGAATGGGCGGTCATCCGTCGACGGTCGCAGATCCATCGTGCTGGTCAGCGTGCGTCCATCCAGATCGACGCGGCTCGTCGCCGACAGGATGTGCTCGACCGGTTTCTGCACGGCGGGCTGACCGGGCAGCGCGGCGACCAGGAAACCCTTCTCGCCGGCCAGGTTCTGGAGCGTGAGCCGCTCGTCGGGAGACAGCGGCTGCTTGGCGAGCAAGAGCGTCGCCACGGGGCCGGCGGCCAGGAGCGCAATGTGCTCCCGCGGGTTCGCGGCTCCGTTCTCGAACAGCGCAGCGACCGCCAGGCCCACCATGCGCGGGGTCTCGATGCTGGCCCAGCGGGACACTGTCAGCACACCGTCTGGCTCCAGTCGATCCAAAAAGAGCCGGAACGCTTCGACCGTGTAGAGCCCATTTTCGCCGAGGGCGTGCGCGCCGGCGCCGGTGGCAGCCCAGGTGTCGATCAGGGAGGCCTGAATGACCCGATACTTCTCGGGGCTCCGCGCCAGGTAACTGCGCGCTTCATCGTGCACCAGGCGGACCTCGGGGCGTGCGACGACGCCGGTGTCCTTGCCCAGATCGGAGCGCAGAAGATCGAGCAGCACTGCGTTCAGCTCGATGCCAACGACCGGCGCGTGGCCCGCGAGCAGCGCTGCCTGGATGTCCCGCGAGCCGCCGACGCCGATGATCGCGATGCCACCCTGTGGCCGGATCCGGTGCACCGCATTGGTCACGTCGCAGTCGAGGAAGCGCAGGCTTTCCAGATCGTTTCCGACCAGGTAGAGCGGCGTCGCGGCGTGGGCATCGATCTCGACGCCGCGCTGCAGCACCGTGCGCTGCATACAACGATCCCCCTTGCCCCAGAGCGCCGCGGGCAGCTCGACGGCGCGGGTGACCATCACGCGGGAGTGGCTGTTCCAGCGCTCCACCTCAATCTCGTCGCGGGTCTCTGGCCGGCCCTTGACCCACAAGGGCACCAGCCCGTGGGCGCTGCCGGCGTTCACCCCCACGAGGACTGCGCTGGCGGCCGCCAGCACGAGTGCGCGGCGCACCCCTTGGGGTCACCCGCCGCGTGGGCAAAACACACCGAGCCCAGCGCGGCGAGCACCCCGGCGAACAGGATCCCGCTGCCGCCGCCCAGGCCTTCGAGCAGGAACGGACACAGCGGTGCGCCGAGGGCGGCCCCGGCCAGATCCACCGCGTACACCCGGCCAACCGGGAGCCCCGAGCGCGTGAGCGCCGCGGCGACGATCTTGCCCGCGGGATAGAAGGGCAGGGCGATGGCCGCGGCAAAGAACACGAACAGCGGGATGGTCGTGGCGACGCTCTCGGCGCGGAGCGGGACGATCAGCAGCAGCACGTAGCTCGCGGGCACCGCCAAGGACATCATGAAAGCGTCTTTGGCGAGCGAGCCCGCGAGGCGCTCCGCGGAGTACTGCTCACTCCGCAGGTAGACGGTCACCGCCCCCGCGGTCAGTCCGAACAACCCCATTGCGATCACGAAGAACGCCAGGGAGTACCAGGTCAGGACCGAGAGCAGACGTGTGTCGAGGACCTCCAGAGCGAGCACCGCAGTGCTCACCACGAAGAGTCCCGACAGAAAAGAGCGAGCGCCGAACGGCTCGGAGCTCACTCCTCGTCCTTCGGGTCCGACTCACGTACGGGCGGCGGCGGGTGCGAGTGAGAGATGCTCGACTGGCCGTGTTGATACGCGCGCCGCGACGCATCTTGGTAGAGCAGCTTGCCGCCTGGAGCGTCAGGATGCTGTCGCATCAGCTGGAGAAGTTTCTGCATCGCGAGCGGGGGCGGTACGGACTCGTCATACAACGCGAGCTTGATGCGCAGGACCTCGACCGCCGGGCTCGTGCCCGCCTCATCGAGCGTCGTCCGAGCGGCCTCATATTCCCCCGCTTCCAGCATCTCGTCGATGGCGCGCAGGTGTTCGGGGATCTCGGACATGGCAAGCTCGAGCTGCTCCCTCGGGGAGGGCCGCCCGCAGTGTACGGAAGCTACGTGACGCGAGTAAAGCGCTCTAACTGCCGAGGTCGTGGTGGACCCGGAAGCGTCATGATACGGTCTGTCGGCTCAGGGCCGTCCAGGCACGTATTTTCGAGGCGAAGGTGAACGGAAAGAAGGGCCAAAAGAGCGGCAGCGACTCGCCGCCCCACGATCTCCGGCGGGAGCGGGACGAGCTGTTGCAGAGCATCTCGAAGGGTCCCCGCATCACCGAGGAGTTCGCCCGTGAGCACGAACGTCAGGAGGCGCGACTCCGAGAGCTGGAGTCCGAGAACGCCAGCCTCCGTGCGAAAGTGGAGACGAACTCCGCGATGCGCGAACTGCTTCAGAAGATCGAGGCACTCGAGACCGACAAGGAGGAGCTGCTCTCGCGCTTTCATGCGGCCGAGGCGGCGTCCAGCGAGGTCAGCGCCCGGGTGCAAGAGATCGAGGCGGAGTTCGCCAACCTCGCCAACCTCTTCGTCGCGAGCAATCAACTCCACGGCAGCCTGTCCCCGCGCGGAGTCATGCGGCGCATCAAAGAGGTGCTGGCGCAGCTGGTCGGCGCCGAGCGGTACTGCCTCTACCTGGCGAGTGCCGACAAGAACGAGCTGGTGCCCATCGCCTTCGAGGGTGTCGCCGGGGACAAGGTGAGGTCCGTGAGCGCCGAGAGTGGGCCCATCGGAGCGGTCTTCCGCAGCGGCGCGGCGGCGGTCAACGAGGATCGCGACCCCAGCGCCGGCAACCACGAGTCACCGGCGGCCATCATTCCCCTCAGCGTGGACGAGCAACGGGTCGGAGTGATCGCCATCTTCAGCACGCTCTCCCAGAAGAAACGCTTCGACACCATCGATTTCGAGCTGTTCAAGCTCCTCGGCCAGCACGCCGCCGCGGCGCTGGTCAGCGCGAGTCTGTTCGCGCAGGCAGATCGCAAGTTTCCCGGACTAGAGTCCTTCATCGATCTCAGCGTGTGACCATGGCGGAATACTCCTGCTTGATTGTCGAAGATTCGCCGATGATGCGGCAGCTTCTGGTGTTTGCCCTGGCGCGGGTCAAGAACCTGCGTGTCACCGAGGCCGACGACGGGGTCGACGGGTTACGCAAGTTGGCGTCGGCCCGCTACGACATCATCGTGACGGACATCAACATGCCCATCATGGATGGCCTCAAGCTCGTGAAGCGCGTGCGCAGTGATCCGGTACACAAAGACACGCCGATCGTGATCATCACGACCGAGGGCTCCCACGAGGACCGCCAGCGCGCGCTGCAGCTCGGTGCCAACGCCTACATCACCAAGCCGATCCAGGCTCCCCAGGTGATCGCGACGGTCAAAGAGCTGCTCAAGATCGAGTGACTGGGCCGAGGCGCGCGCCGTGTGGGTGAAGATCTGCGGCATCACGCGGCCCGAGGACGCCGAGCACGCGATCGCAGCCGGCGCCGACGCCATCGGGCTGAACTTCGTGGCAAGCTCGCCGCGCGCCGTCGATCGAGTCAGCGCCCGAGCCATCGCCGAGCTCGCCCGCGGCCGCATCGAGTTGGTCGGGGTGATCGCTGAGCTCCAGCTCGACGAAGCTCGTGCGCTTCGCGCCGAGCTCGAGCTCGACTGCCTGCAGCTGCACGGGAGTGAGACCCCGGCGTTCTTGGCGGCGCTGCTCCCGAGGGCGTTCAAGGCCGTGCGCATCGGTGGCCCCGAGGACGTCGCCGCCGCGGAGGCTTTTGCCGGCGAACGGCTGCTCGTGGATGCGAAGGTGGAGGGTCAGCTCGGTGGCACCGGTGCGCGGGTCGACCCGGAGCTGGTGCGGGGTCTCGCCGAGCGGCGCCGACTCGTGCTCGCGGGCGGGCTCCGCCCCGACAACGTGGCGACGCTCGTCGGGGCGGTGAGACCCTGGGGAGTGGACGTCGCGAGTGGGGTGGAGCAGGCGGGCGACCCCAGGAAGAAGTCAGCCGAGCGCGTGCAGGCTTTTGTGCGTGCGGCGCGCGGGCCCTCGCTGATCTAGACTCGGCGCCCATGCCGCTCGCACCCCGACGCGCCATTGCAATCGCGCTTGCCCTCGCGAGTCCGGCGTGTGCTTCACCCAGCATCGCCGGTGGCGAGAGCGCGAGCCGTGGGCGTGAGCCGCCCGGGGAAGCTCGGGCCAGCTACGAGAGCGCAGCCTGTGTCGATGCGGCGGGCGGCAAGTTCCAGCACTCCACGCAGATTTTCTGGGTCGTCGACGCGGCCCAGAAGGACACCCTGGTGATCTCGCGTCAGGGTGCGGACTCCATCGTGCTCCGGGAGCCCCGCGTCGAACGCGGCGAGCAGGTATTCCAGGTGATCACCGACGACGCGAACGGGACCCGCGTGCTCTTCGACTACCGAATTCCACGCCAGGGCGACGGCCGCATGGCGGCCACGCGCAGATTCGTCCAGGCGCCCGGCAGCGCCACCCGCGTCGAAGCCAAACCATCGGGCATCGACTTCGTGTGCAAGCTCGCGCGAAGGTCCGATGAAGAAGCAGACGCCGGGTCATGAGCGAGCTTGGCGAGCGTCCGGGTTATTTTGGCGAATTCGGCGGGCGGTTCGTCGCCGAGACCTTGATGCCGGCGCTGATCGAGCTGACGGACGCGCTCGACACGATCGTGAACGTCGAGCCGTTTCAGCGCGAATGGCGCGAGTTGCT
This sequence comes from Myxococcales bacterium, assembly GCA_016706225.1. Lineage (NCBI taxonomy): Bacteria > Pseudomonadati > Myxococcota > Myxococcia > Myxococcales > Myxococcales bacterium. Next base: position 59,256 of record JADJKB010000021.1, on the reverse strand, counting down.
TCGACACTACGTCGGCAGGCCCACGCCGCTCTGGCGCGCCGAGAGACTTGCGGACGCGCTCGATCCGGCGCGCCGGCATCTCGGCGAGCTGTGGCTCAAGCGTGAAGATCTCTGCCACACCGGCGCTCACAAGATCAACAACGCTCTGGGTCAGGTCCTGCTCGCCAAGAAGCTCGGCAAGACCCGCATCATCGCCGAGACGGGCGCGGGTCAGCACGGTGTTGCGACCGCCACCGCGGCGGCGGTGATGGGGTTGCCCTGCGAAGTGTACATGGGGGAGGTCGACATCGCGCGGCAGGCTCCGAACGTGTCTCGGATGAAGATGCTCGGTGCAACGGTCACGCCGGCGCTCTCCGGCTCGCGCACGCTCAAGGACGCGATGAACGAAGCACTCCGCGACTGGGTGACGAACGTGCGTACCACGCACTACTGCGTGGGCTCCGCCGCAGGGCCGCACCCGTATCCCACGCTGGTCGCGGAGCTACAGCGGGTGATCGGTGACGAGGCCCGAGCCCAGTGGCTCGAGTCGGCGGGCGGGCTGCCGGACGCGGTCGTTGCGTGTGTGGGAGGGGGCTCGAACGCCATCGGCATGTTCCGAGCTTTCATCCCGGATGACGTGGCACTTTTTGGAGTCGAGGCCGCGGGCGAGGGGGTCGAGACCGGGCGCCACGCCGCGACCTTGACCGAGGGTCGTGTGGGGGTGCTGCACGGTGCACGAACGCTGGTGCTCTCGGATGACGACGGGCAGATCCTCGAGGCCCACTCGGTGAGCGCGGGCCTGGACTATCCCGGTGTTGGCCCGGAGCACGCAGCTTTGATGCGCTCCGGTCGCGCGCGCTACCTCACGGCCTCGGATGACGAAGCCCTGGCAGCGGCGCACCAGGTCGCGCGCACCGAGGGCATCCTGGTCGCGCTCGAGACCGCTCACGCCTTCGCACGCCTCGCCGACATCGCGCGCGAAGAGAGCCGACGCCTGGCCCGGCCCGCGCGCATCGCGCTGTGTCTGTCGGGTCGCGGCGACAAGGACCTGTCGACCATCGAGGAGCGCTCGAAGTGACGGTCGCGCGCATCGACGCGACGTTCGCGGCGTGTCGGGCCGAGGGCCGCCCGGCCTTGATCGCGTATCTCACGACCGGCGATCCCAGCTTGGAGGACTCACTCGCGTGTGCGCGTGCGCTGCTCGCGGCCGGTGCCGACATGCTCGAGCTCGGAGTGCCGTTCAGTGATCCGTCCGCCGATGGTCCGGTGATCGCCGCGGCGAGCGCCCGCGCCATTCGTGCTGGGGGCTCACTCACTGCGGCGCTCGGCCTCGCCAAGCGACTGCGCTCCGAGAGCAACGCTCCCCTCGTCCTCTTCACCTACCTGAATCCCGTGCTTGCGTTCGGACAGGAACGCCTGCCACAGGCGTTGTTGGACGCCGGAGTCGACGCACTCTTGGTGGTGGATCTGCCGGCGGAAGAGGGGGCCGAGCTGCGCGCCGCGCTCGCAGCCGTCGAGGTCGCGGTGATCCCGCTGGTCGCTCCAACGACGAGCGAGGCGCGCGAGCCCAGCGTCGTTCTCGGCGCACGCGGGTTCATCTACTACGTGTCGGCGACGGGTGTGACCGGGCTCGGGGACGCGCCGCTCGGCGCGGCGGCGGAGCGGGCTCGGGCGATCGCAGCTCGGGCGAAGCTCCCGGTCGTCGTGGGCTTCGGCGTCGACACGCCGGACAAGGCGCGTGCGCTGGCTGCTGCCCGGGTCGACGGAGTCGTGGTCGGGAGCGCCATCGTCGGAACCATCGCGGCGGCACCGGATCTCGCGAGCCGCATTGCCGCGGTCCGCAGCCTCGTGGCTAGCCTTGCGAGCGCCATGAAGTGAGACACCCCGTGCGAGACCGCCCGGCGAATTGCTCGGCGCGGCGGCCAGAGATGCGCATGTAGGTTCGGGTGGGCGACGCACGGGCTTTGCCGCTGGAGGCGAAGTGGGTTGAAATAGTCGGACCATGTCGTTCACAACCAAGCGGGTTCCGTGGCTCGTTCTCGGCACGCTGGCGGCGATCGCGTGCTCGAGTGGCTCGGATGGCGGAGGCGCCGGCAGCGGCGGCAACAACGCGACCGGCGGCAGTACGACCGGCGGCAGCTCGAGCGGTGGAAGCTCGAGCGGTGGTAGCTCGGCCTCCGGTGGCTCGAGTGCGACCGGTGGTGGCGGCGGTGCGAGCGGTGGTGCTGCGGGGGCGAGCGGCAGCGCCGGCGCGGCGGCAAGTGGCGGCGGCGGCGGCGTGAACGACGCCGGCCTGCCCGACGTGAGCTTCACCTACGACGCCAGCGAGCCCGACGTGTTCATCCCGGACGCGAGCTGCGCAGCGACCGTCGTGAAGGCCGATTTGATCCCGCTCGACATGTACATCATGACCGACAAGTCGTCGTCGATGATCGGTACCCGCTGGAACGACGTGAAAAAAGCCATCATCGGCTTCTCGAACGACCCTGCCTCGGTTGGCATTGGTGTCGGCATCCAGTACTTTCCGAAGTTGCCCACGCAGTACACGACCACCTGCAGTAACAACAATCAGTGCGGTGGGTACGGTGAATGTTGGCTCAGCTACTGCCGGGCCTGCTCGGTGACCCACTACTCCACCCCCGACGTCCCGATCACCGTGCTGCCCGGCGCGGCCACCGCGATCACCAACTCGATCAACGCCATCACGCCGTTCGGCGGCACCCCCACCGGCCCCGCGCTCCAGGGTGCGGTCACCTACGCCAAGAGCTGGGCGACCTCGAACCCGGGGCACACGACGGTCGTGGTGCTCGCGACGGACGGGGATCCCTACAGCTGCACACCGTCGGACATCCCGTCCATCTCGGCCATCGCCTCGGCGGCCGCCGCCGGGACCCCCAAGGTGCTCACGTTCGTGATCGGTGTTGGCACCTCACTCACCAACCTGAACGCCATCGCGGCGGCCGGGGGCACCAGCAAGGCCTACCTGGTCGATGCCGGGACCAACGTCACTCAGCAGTTCATCCAGGCGCTCAACGACATCCGCAAGAAGACCCTTGGTTGTGAGTATCAGATGCCGAAGACCGACGCCGGCATCATCGATCCCAGCAAGGTCGAGCTGCAGTGGACACCGAGCACTGGCGCGCCCGTCGTGATCCAACACGTCAAGGACGCGGCGGCGTGCGGCAGTGGCGACGGCTGGTACTACGACAACAACACGACCCCCTCCAAGCTGCTCTTGTGTCCGGCTTCGTGCACGAAGGTGCAAGCCGATGCCAAGAGCAAGGTCGACATCTCCCTCGGGTGTCTGGGTAGCTGATGTCGAGCCTGCTGCGACGCGCGCTCGGAGTGCTCTTCGTCGCTGGCGCTGCGGTCGGGCTGTCCCTCGGCTGTGCCGGCAGCACCGAGGACAGCGCGGTTCAGGTGCCCAGCGGCGGCAGCGGCGGTTCGACCGGCGGCAGCGGCGGCTCGACCGGCGGCAGCGGCGGCACTCAGGCGTTCCCGAGCTGCAACGACGGTTCGAAGGGCGAGACCGAGACGGACGTGGACTGCGGCGGCACCTGTCCACCGTGCGCCGACAAGAAGGGCTGCAAATCCATCGATGATTGCCTGTCGCAGATCTGCACCGACGGCGTGTGCGGCGGCTGCTCGACCACCTCGCCTTGCCCGAACGCGCTGGCGTGCGTCGCGGGGATTTGCCAGCCCTGCACCACGAACTCGGACTGCGGCTCGGGGCAAGCATGCAGCTCCGGTAAGTGCGGGGCGTGCGGTGGCGCCGGTGCGTGTGCCGCGGGTCAGGCCTGCGTGAGCGGCAAATGCGGACCCTGCAGCGCGAGCGCTGACTGCGGTGGCGGGCAGGTGTGTGAGGCCGGTGCGTGTAAACCCTGCGCGAGCGCCGGCCAGTGTGCGCCGGGGCAAATCTGCGCTGCTGGCGCCTGCAGTGCGTGCCAGAAGACCACGGATTGTCCGACGGGGCAGGCGTGTGTCGGCGGGGCGTGCGGCAACTGCACCGGCAATTCGGACTGCATTGCTGGACAGGCCTGCGTGGGGGGCGTGTGCGGTCCGTGCACGAACACGAGTCAGTGTGCGACCGGCCTGGCCTGTGTCGGTGGTACGTGTGGCGCGTGCGCGGAGACGAGTGACTGTCCGGCGGGACAAGCGTGCGTCGGCGGCACGTGTGGTGCGTGCACGACGACGAGCCAATGTGGCGGCACCGATGCTTGCGTCAACGGCGCGTGCACGACCTGCAACCAATCCTCTCAGTGTGGCAGCGGGAACGTGTGTGACTTTGGCCGCTGCCTCGCCGGCAAAGAAGTGCAGATGTATCAGTGCCCGCCCCAGCAGAATCTCGGCGGCGGAGCCTGGGGTTTTTACGGCTGCCAGAACCAGGTGGCGAGCACGCCCTCGTGCAGCATCATCGAATATCCGACCTCGAAGAGCTTTCCCTGCACGCCTCTCGGCAAGCTCGCTCTGGTCACAGCGACCGCCGCCGCGGCTCCGGGCACGACGCAAGTGCAGATGTACCAATGTCCACCCCAACAAACCCTCGGCGGTGGTGCGTGGGGTTTCTACGGCTGCCAGAACCAGCTCGCCAGCACCCCGACGTGCAACATCACGGAGTCGCCGACCTCGCAGAACTTCAACTGCACCCCGGTAGGGAAACTCTCACTCTCGACCTCGACCCCGACGGCGCCCCCCGGCGGCAAGGTCGTGCCGATGTACCAGTGTCCGCCGATGCAGAGCATTGGCGGCGGCTCCTGGGGTTTCTATGGCTGCACCGGTCAGCTCGCGAGCACGGCGACCTGCGCCATCATCGAATACCCGACGTCGAAGACCTTCAACTGCACGCCGGCGGGCTCGATGGTGCTCGGGCCTTGAGCTGGATCGTTCACGGCGTGGGGCAGCAGCGGAGCTGTCCCAACCCAGAGGTCGTCGTTGTCACTGAAAAGGTTCGCCTCTTCGAACGGCGGGGGCGAATCGCTAAGCTTCAAGGACGACTTCCGCGGGGACGAGGAGCTTGCTCCGTATCGCGAGAGCCCTCGCTTTCAGGCGCTTCTGAGCTGAGGGCTGCTTCGGTGCCGAGCGTCGGGTCGTCGGTCGGCGGAGCGTCTTTGTTGCGAGCGTCGTCAGGCCGCTACAGGGCGAATGTCTCGAGCGGATGCGTTGATGATTACGGGAAGCTTCCCCTTCCAGGCGTCCCAAGCGTTCGGGCTCCCCACCAGCTCGCACATGAAGTGCGCCACGTTGGCAATATTGGTGCTGGCAGGAGCAAAGAGAGTGCTCACGAGCCCCTCATGCAGCGCGTACTCCGAAACATCGCCTTCTAGGAGCGTGTCGGGACGGACCGCCACCCACTGCACGAACGGATGGTCCGGCCCGATGCTACGCCAGAGAAAGTCCGCAGCTCGCTGGTTGTCTCGTGCCGGAGGGACCAGACCACGAAGCAGCCACATGACCGTCTTTTCGAACATCCCGCGAAGCGTGTCGCGTCCGCCGGGGTGATTGACCGAGACGCTGCTCATGAGGACGAGCTTGATGGGCTCTCGGGGTTGCAGGGCCTCGATCCCGCGGCACAGCCTCATCGTGGACTGCACGACGAGGTCGTGCGGTGGTCCAAAGACGCCCTTGAAGCTGATGACGTGACCGAGGCACGAGATGACGGCGTCGCAACCGCGAAGGTGCAAGCGTACATCCTCGTCGCCGAGTGACAGCAGGTCGGCCTCGACCAGCGCAAGATTGGGGTGTTGCCGGGTGCTAGCACTTAGCTTTTCAGTGGATCGCACGATGGCGCGGACGGTGGCGCCGTTACTCAGAAGCTGCTCCATGACGCGCTGGCCCGTGCGTCCAGTGCCGCCCACTAGAAGAACCGTCTGCCGGGTGGCCATTGCACGCCCTCCCGCTGGCTAGCTCTCCATCGAGATCTCTTCGACTTCGCCATTGGCGTCGAACCGAACGGCGAGCAAGTAGTTTGAGACGCCACCCGGGAGCCCGAAGTCGAGCGTGTCGATTCCCTCTTCACCGTCCTTGCTCCAATGCGACTGCAGGGAGAGGAGATCGAGCACCTGCGCAGGCTCCGGCTTGTCGGTCTCGAGGTGAGCTCGCCAGTAGGACGGTTCGAGCTCGTCCAGATGGTGGGACGCGAACAGCGTGGCACCGTACTCGCCGGTCGCCGTGCCAAGGGAGCGTTTGATGGCTTCGAGTGCGACGTTCTTGCGCCTAGTGAGCTCGATTTCGTCAGCGGGCATCGTTGGGTCCTCCGATACTTCTAGGGAGTCGAGCTGCAGTGAGTTTCTGGAATTTCACTTCACCGCGCCGGTTGGCATCATCCAGCCGCACTGCGCGTTGATGAACGCCGGCGTCGCAGGCGCCACAGTAAGCTTCCCGCGTTCGGCTGCGGGCAGGTCAAAAGACTTCGTAGCCGCGCCCGAGGCTTTGCAACTGCAGGTCATCGGTGCGCTCGCCGGGTTGCCGTCCACTGTCGACAGGCACTCTACTTCCCGAATGACCTGGTCCGAGCACTTGAAAGACAGGGCCGCCCCGCCTTTGCCCGCTGACTCGCCGCTTGCAACGGTCCGCATTGAAGTTTGGCAGGCCGCGCCTTGCTCGCTGCTCTTGTTACAAGAGACAACGTTACCCAGCGAAACGAGCAACAAAATCCACAATGCGATTCGCATCGCGGCGGATCATAGAACCCACTACCGGACGCCAACAAGTCGATCATGGGCCTCGACGCTCGCAGAGGCCCTCGTTCCGCCCGCAACGGAACCCAGACGTCGCATGACGACGATCCGTCAACTTCCGCGAGCCCCATTCTCTCCGCTAGCTTCGCACGATCGGTTTGCTTGGGCTAGCCGCAATGCCGTTCACTTAGCGCTCCGACGGGGCGATTTGCGGTGTTTCTTGGCGTAGTTGCTCATCTTGATCTTCACGGCGCGCGGATAGACGCGGTTGCGGCGCCTTTCGGGCAAGACGAAGCGGAGCACGTTGTCGCGCATGCGCTGGGCTCCGGGGATGGAGCCCCCGCCCCCCCCCCCCCCCCCCCGCCCCGGGGGGGGGGCCCCGGCCCCCGGCCCCCCGCCCCCCCCCCCCCCGGCCCCCCCCCCCCCCCGCCCGGGGCGCCCCCCCCCCCCCCCCCCCCCCCCCCCGGCGGGGCCCCCGGGGCCGCGGGCGGGGCGCGGGGGCCCCCGGGGGCCCCCCCGCCGCCTCGCCCCGGGGGGCCCCCCCCCGCCCCCCGGCCCGGGCCGGCCCCCCCCCCCCCCCCCCCCCGGCCCCCCCCCCCGCCCCCCCCCCCCCGCCCCCCCCCCCCCCCGCCCCCCCCCCCCCACCCCCCCCCCGGCCCCCCCCGCGGCGGCCCCCCGGCCCGGCCGGCGCCGGCGGGCCCCGGGGGGCCCCCCCCCCCCCCCCCCGGCCCCCCCGCCCCCCCCCCCCCCCCGGGCCCCCCCCCCCCCCCCGCCCCCCCCCCCCCCCCCCCGCCCCGCCCCCCGCGGGGCCGCCCCGCCCCCCCCCCCCCCCCCGGGGCCCCCGCCCCCCCGGCGCCCGCCGGCCCCCGCGCGCCCCCCCCCCCCCCGCGCGCCCCCCCCGCCCGCCCCCCCCCCCCCCCCCCCGCCCCCCCCCCCCCCCCCCGCGCCGGCCCCCCGCCCCTTCCCCCGCCCCCCGGCGCCGCCCCTACCCCCCCCCCCCCCCCGCCCCGGGCCCCCCCCCCCCCCGCCGCCCCCCCCCCCCGCCCCCGCCCGCCCCCCCCGCCGGCCGCCCCCCCCCCCCCCTCCCCGGCCGGGGGGCGGGGGCCCCCCCCCCCCCCCCCCCCCCCCCCCCCGCCGGGGGGGGGGGGGGGGGGGCGCGGCCCCCCCCCCCCCCCCCCCCCCCCCCCCCCCCGGGGGGGGGGGGGGGGGAGGCCCCCGGCCCCCCCGGCCCCCCCCCCCCCCCCCCCCCCCCGGGCCCCCCCCCCCCCCCCCCCCCCGGGGGCCGGGGCCCCCCCCCCCCCCCCCCCCCCCCCCCCCCCCCCGGGGACCCCCCCGGGGCCCCGGGGGGGGGGGGGCGCCGGGCCCCCCCCCCGGCCGCCCCCCCCCCCCCCCCCCCCCCCCCCCCCGGGGGGGGGCCCCCCCCCCCCCCCGGGGGGGGGCCGCCCCCCGCCGCCCCCCCCCCCCCCCCCCCCCCCCCCCCCCCCGCCGCCCCCCCCGCCCCCCCCGCCCCCCCCCCCCCCCCCCCCCCCCCCCCCCCCCCCCCCCCCCCCCCCCCCCCCCCCCCGGGGGCCCCCGCGCCCGCCCCCCCGCGGCCCCCCCGGGGGGGAGGGCGGGGGGGGGGGGCCCCCCGGCAACGGCGGCGCGCCCCCGCCGCCCCCCCCCCCCCCCCCCCCCCCCGCCCCCCCCCCCCCGCGGGGGCCCCCCCCCCCCCCCCCCCCCCCCCCCCCCCCCCCCCCCCCCCCCCCCCCCGGCGGCGCGGCCCGGCGGCCCCCCCCCCCCCGCCCCCGCGCCCCGGCCGGCGCCCCCCCCCCCCCCGGCCCCCCCCCCCCCCCCCGGCCCGCCCCCGCCCCGGGCCCCCCCCCCCCCCCCCCCCCCCCCGCCGCGGCGGCCCCCCCCCCCCCCCCCCGCCCCCCCCCCGCCCGGGCCCCCCCCCCCCCCCCGGGCCGCGCCCCCGGGGCCCCGCCGGCCCGGGCGGCCCGGGCGGGGGGCCCCGCCGCCCCCCCCCCCCCCCCCCGGGCCGCCCCCGGCCGGAACCCCCCCCCCCCCCCCCCCCCCCCCCCCGCGCCCCCCCGCCCCGGCCCGGGCCCGGGCCCCCCCCCCCCCCCCCCCGCGGCCCCCCCCCCCCGCGGCCCCCGGCCCGTGGCCTGGAGCGCCTCATCGATCCGCCTCGGGTCGAGGCTTCGCCGGAACGTGTCCAGCGCTGGCGGGCCGGGCTGCTCCGCGAGCTCTTCGAGCGCGAAGCGGAGAAATGACAACGAGACCTCCTCGAGAGATCTCGGCATCCTGCGCGGGCCCGCCGCTCATGGAAAGGGCCCCGAAAAATACAAACGAAAACGATCTATTGCGTGCCTAACCGATCGGCATTGGGGCTAGCCGCCGATGTTGTCATCGGACTTGGCGATGAAATCGTTGTCGATGCCCTCGACGCCGCCGGGCTTGCCGAACAGGGTGTTGATGAACTTCGTGGCCCAGGCCCAGTTCATGAGCTTGAGGCCGTCCTTGCCAAAAGGCGCCTCGAGACTCTGACCAGGTGCGGCGCTGAAGCCGTCCAAGGAGATGGCGAAACTACGAACGACAAGCTTAGGCCGTGGCATACTCCTCGCGTGGGCGCTCCCAGCTACGACGAGACCACGCTCGCGGGGTACTTCCAGCCCGTTCACGCCGAGACTTATGCGGACCGGCGCATCGGGCCACTCCTGCGGCGGTTGCGCGACGAGCAATCGGACCTCGTCCTGGCCGTCAAGGACATCGACCGCTCCCAGATCAGGGACGCTCTGGAGCGTACGCCAGAGGAGCGGCTCCGGGCATGCTTCGAAATGGCGGCGGCGTACGCCGGAATGCGCGTTGTCGCTCGCTGATGATACTCAGGCGCTGCTGGTCGGGCTGGCCAGTGCCGGCGTCGAGTTCATCGTCGTCGGGATGAGCGCGGCTGTGGCGCAGGGCGTTCCCGCGGTGACCTTCGACCTCGACATCGTCCATCGGAGATCCGACGACAACGTCGATCGGCTGCTGGCCTGGCTCTTGGCTCACGAAGCGTTCCATCGCTTCGACCTTGCGAACAGACGGCTGCCGCCCACCCGCGAGGTCTTGCTCGGCGCCGGTCACGTGAACCTGCAGACCAACCACGGGAAGCTCGACGTCCTGTGCGAGTTGGCGCCGGGCGAGGGGTATGACGAGCTCGTAGAGGACACGCTGCTCGTAGAGACGGGCTCGGTGGTGGTGCGCGTGCTTGGGTTGCCACGACTCATCGAGGTCAAAGCTCGCGCGAACCGCGCGAAGGATCGCGCGGTGCTGCCGTTGCTCATCGCGACTCTCGACGAGCAGAAGTCGCGCCAAAGCTGACGGGCCCGAGCGCGCTGCACTCGAGCTGACAGCGCGCACGTGCGCGGCGGCGCAGGCGTCTGCCTGCCTGCCATGGCCGACCTTCCACGCTTCGTGCGGATTGCTGCTCATGCGACGCGCACGTCGTGCTCCATCACCGAGACGTGCGTCGCTCGAGGCACAACGCCGGTCGTGCCCCGCACGTTCGAGGGCCTCGAGGTCCGTGATGCGGACTCCGTCGAGGTACTCGAGCACCAGCAGGTGCTTCGAGGAGACGCCGGCGTACACCTTCGGGACACGCACGTCCGCGGATTCACCGAACGCAGCGTTGCCGTGCCCGTGGCCTGGAGCGCCTCATCGATCCACCTCGGGTCGAGGCCTCGCCGGAGACCTGAAGTGTGGACGCCAACGCTGAACGTGATCAACAGTGGCGACGATGCGATTCTTTCAGGTGCTGCTGCGGACGTCCGATGTGGATGCGGCGCGCGCGTTCTATGCGACGGTGCTGGGGGACTGCGTACTGGATGTGGTGCCGCTGCACGAACAGGCTGTGGCGCGCGGTGCTCGGCCCCACTGGTTGGGCTTTCTTGACGTGGGTGACGTGGATCGTGCCGCAGCTGCGTTCGCGGAGCGCGGTGCGACTGCGTTGGGGCCGACCTGGGTGAACCCTGAAGGGTTGAAGGCTGCGGTCATGCGCGATCCAGGCGGCGCGGTCATCGCCCTCGCGCAACCGGCGGAACGGTCCGCTCAAGACATCGCGTCCGCAAGCACCGGGCCCGACGTGGTCTGGTACATGCTGCACACGGCTGACGTCGTGCGCGCGAAAGCCAACTATGGCGAGTTGTTCGGGTGGGAGTTCGCAGCGGCGGTTGATCTGGGGACCAGCGGAGTCTTCCATCCGTTCGCGTGTGAGCGCGGTGGCATCGCCGTCGGATCGATGACCGACGTCGAGACGCGGACCGACGTTCACCCGCATTGGCAGTTTCAGTTGCGCGTACCTGGGGTCGATCGCGCAATGGATGCTGTGCGTCACAACGGTGGCGTAGTGCTGGGTCCGTTCACAACTGAACGCGGCGACCGCATCGCAGTCTGCGAAGACCCCCAGGGCGCAGCCTTCGCGATCCGCGAGTAACGCCCCACCTCCATGAATTTCCACAGAGCCCTCGTTCCGCCCGCAATGGAACCCAAACGTCGCATGACGAACGATCCGTCAACTTCCGCGAGCCCCATTCTAAGCCGGCGGGTTCGCCCTTGATGAAGGCCGCCAGCGAGAAAACCCGCCGCGATCATCCCCCGCCGCAGGGCGTGCCGCAGCAGTCGGTGATGGCGCCTCGTGCTTTCTCCACCGCCTCCCGTAACAGACGCACGGACTCCGTCACCTGGGCGCGCTTGCCTGCGGGCACCGCCGATAGGATCGCTTCGGTCGCTTGCTCGGTGAGGTCGCGCAGTCGTTCTGCCTCCTTCTTGCCTGCGGGGGTCAGCGTGACCTCGATGCGCCGTCGATCGTTCGGGTCGCGGCGCCGCTCGACCCAGCTGTTGCCCTCCAGCCCATCGACCAGGCGCGTTGCCGCGCTGGGGGTCACGCCCATTCGCTCGGCCACGCTCGCGACGTCGAGATCCCCCTCGAGCAGCGCCTGCAGCGCCACACACTGCGGAACCGTGACGGTTCCGCAGCAGACCGCCTCGCGCTCGAAGACGCCAAACACCCGGCAGATGGCCACCAGCTCCTGGGCAAAAGGGCTCACGGCTTGGTCGCTTCCAGGCTGACGCTGCGCACCGTGTCCGCAATGGCACGCAATCGCTCGCTGCCGATGCCTTGGACCACCGCGCTCAGAGTCGGATCTTCGAGCAATGCGTCGAGCATCGGCGCTGCGGAGCGGCTGTTCGTCGTCACGTTCGAGAAACCCGCGGCGCGCACCGCCTCTTCGTAGTCACTCTCGAGCAGCGCGCCGGAGATGCAGCCGATGTAGGCCTCCGCCATGCTGGCAATGTCCGCCGGGAGCGGCTCGCGCAGGCAGATGTCCGAGACCGCGACCCGGCCGCCGGGCTTCAACACCCGAAACATCTCGCGGAACACCTTGGGTTTGTCCGGGCTGAGGTTGATCACACAGTTCGAGATCACCACGTCGACGCTGCTGTCGACGACCGGCAGCGCTTCGATGATTCCCTCGCGGAACTCCACCGTGCGCGAGATCCCCATCTTCACCGCGTTCGCGCGGGCCCGTTCCAGCATCTCCGGCGTCATGTCGACACCAATCACACGCCCCTCCGGGCCGACCTTGCGCGCCGCGATCAAGGAGTCGATGCCAGCTCCAGAGCCGAGGTCGAGCACGGTCTCCCCAGGTCGGAGCGCGGCGAGCGCCGTGGGATTGCCGCAGCCAAGTCCCAGGTTCGCTTCTTCGGGGATGGCTTCGAGCTCACTGGCCTGGTAACCCAGCCGTTCTGCCGTGCCGCGCGGGTTGGTCTCCGGTGCGCAGCAGCTCGGGCCGCAGCAGGAGCGTTCCTTTGTTGCGACTGCTGCGTAGCCGGCGCGAACGTTGGCGCGGATGCTGTCGTCGTTGTCGGGGCGGGGACTCGGGTCGGATTGAGGCATGGGTTTTTGGCTCCAGTGAAAGGGTGTGGGCTGCAATATATGAGTACTGCAACTATTGTCAAGGGCGCGCCATGGCGGCCACTTCCTCGAGCCGAGCTGATTCTGGGGCGCCGGGAGACCGCCCTCGGCAGGCTCAGTCGCCCGCGTCGGGCGAGCTGGCGTCGCCCGGTCCCGCGTCGCCCGCGTTGCTGCAGATCCCCAAGCTCCCGAGGAACGGGTCGAACGTCAGGCACGTTCCACCAGGACATTCGGCGTTCGTGCAGCAGAACTTCGTGCAGACGCCGGGTGTTCCGTTGCACGAATACTTTCCTGCGCAATAGGGACCGTCGACGGCGTCGCACTTCCCCCCGAGCTGCACCCCGTCAGTCGGCAGACACACGAGCCGCGGCTGAGTGTAGCCGCCCCGATCACACCCGCGGTAGTCGCCGCAGCCGGCGTTGGAGCGGGGATCACACGTGGCTTGCACGACGTCGGAGTTCAGGCAACCAGGAGGCAACACAAAGACCATGGCGTCGCTCTTGGCGTCAGTCCCCGCGTCTTTGGCTGGCGTGAGCGCTGGCCCCAGGTCGAGCGAACAGCCCGCCGCGACTCCCAGAGAGCCGATCCCAGCCATCAGCCAGCGTAAGGCCCGAGCCATGAGCGCATCGTATCAGAAGGCGCCGTGAAGCATGAGCCCGCTCGTTTTTTCGGGGCCCGAGGCGTCCACGTGCGGTGCGACGTACAGGAGCAGGACGCCGCTGCCCACTGCTCCGACCGCGGCAACCCCCCAACAGATATTCGTAACGTGCATGTTGCGCACGGCGCGATCGCGGGCGCCTTGGTCGGTCTGCCCCGAGCTCTTGAATTCATCCCGGGCGCTCAGCGCGTTCAAGCCGAAAATCACCGCGCCGCCGGTCGCTAGGCCTGCGACGCCGAGCGAGACCCAGCCTGCCGTTCGCCACGGACCGGCTTTGGAGCGTTTCGGTGGAGGGGTGGGCTTGGGTGGGGGCGGTGGCGGCTTCGGCGTTTCGATGCGCTCCGTCAGCGTCTCTCCCGGGGCGGCATCGACCAACCGGGTGAGACGTTGGCCGTCCTTCAGGGTGACGATCAGGGCGTGAGAGCCCGGGTCGACGTAGAGCGTGACCCGCTCGCCCTCGAGCGACAGCACATCCGCGCGCGCCGTGGAGCCGGGGGGCATCGTGAGCTCGATCTTCGCCAGGTGTCTCTCGAGTGCCGCCAAGCTCGCGCGAGCCTTGCTTTCACCCTTGCCGGTAATTCCTTCTTCGAGCGCACGCGCGTAAGCGGTCGCAGCAACCGCGCGCCTGCCGGCGCCTTCCCACGCGAGCCCAGCATTGAAGAGCGCGTCGCCGTGAGGATGAATTCGGTAGGCGTCGTGGAAGGCGTCGGCAGCCTCGACGAATTTCTTGCGCTTGAACAGCAGTAGCCCTTCGTCGAAGCGTTTCGCTGCTGCGCTTGCGTCGGAGCCTTCGGCGCGCGCTGGCAGCGTCGCGAAGAGCACGGTGGCAAGCAGCAAATAGAGCCAGAGCCGAGTGATCATTTGCCCTTCTTGTAGGGGTTGCCCAGCGGCACCTTGTCATCCGAATACACCGGGGCGACAACACGCTTGGGTGCGGCATCGCCCGCGGGAGCAGCATCGGCGCCCGCGTCATGAACGGCGCCGACGGGATCGGGTTCCGGCGCTGAGGTCGGGGACGGTGTTGGGGTCGGCGGTGGCAGGTTCAACTGCGAGGTAGCGGCGGTCGTCGCTGGCTTGGAGCCCTCGTCCGTCGATGACCCCAGGAACGCCACGAGTCCGAAGGCTGCCACGACGGAGCCCCCGGCCACCGCGCCGACCACCCAGGGGCGGGGGGAGCTCCGAGCGACCGGCGGCAGATCGATCGCCGAGGTGCCACCCGTGCCAGGCTGGTTGTTCGCAGCTGGGGCGAGCGCCGTATCGAACGGCGGCGACGAACGGACGGTGGGCGTGTGCGGCGGCAGGAGCCCGCCGCGTGGGTCGCTCGCTGGGATGGGGTTCGACGGGTTCGAGCGGGCCTCGAGCCCCGCCGCCGCGTCCCGCATGCGCGCTGCACGTTTCTCGATCAGCGGCGCGAGGATCGGCTCGAAGAACCGGCGAACCTCCCGATGGTCCGCCTTCAGCTGGTGCTTCTCGGCGGCCTCTGCCAGCGCGTCTGCGAACTCCTCGGCGCTGGCGAAGCGCTTCGCCGGGTCGGGCTCGAGGGCTCGAGCCAGACTCGCGTCTATTTCGTCTGGCACGTCCTTGCGCAGGTGTTTGACGCGCATCGGTCGCTCGCGCACGATCTTGAACAGGATCGCAGCGTCGTTCGGTCCGTCGTAGAGGCGCTGCCCGGTCAGGAGCTCCCAGGCTACGACGCCCGCTGCCCACACGTCAGAGCGCCGGTCGACCTCGGCCCCTTGAGCTTGTTCGGGCGACATGTAGGCCGCCTTGCCTTTCACCAGGCCGGTGCTGGTGCTTCCGAGGCGGCTTGCGGCTTTCGCGATGCCGAAGTCGGCCAAGCGTGACACGCCGTCCGTGGCCAACAAGATGTTGTGCGGTGTGACGTCGCGGTGAACGAGGCCGAGCAAGTTGCCTTCGGCGTCCGCTAGCTGGTGGGCGGCGTGCAAGCCGGCGAGGGTGTCGTCGATGATGCGCAGGGCAATGCCGATCGGCACGACAAGGTCTTGTTTGCGCATGGCTCGGAGCACGGTCGATAACGAATCGCCGTCGACGTAGTCCATGACGATGAACACCCCCGCCGAGTCGACTCCGACATCCAAGATCGACACCACGTTCTGGTGGCGAATGCGCCCGGCTAGGCGTGCCTCGTCGATCAGCGCGGTGACGAAGTCCGGCTCGTCTCGGAGATGCGAATGGGTGATCTTGATCGCGACTTCACGCTCGAAGCCGGCGAGGCCGGTCACGCGCGCCAAGTACACCGTCGCCATGCCGCCGCTGGCAATCGCCCCGAGCACTTGGTAACGACCGAGCGACGCGGGCAGCGGGTGGGTCGCTCCGCTCGGCACGGATCCGGACACGGGCTCAGCGTATAGCAAGCTGACCCCCTGAGGACTGACAGGCCGCCGGGAGGCCAGACATTCGCTGTGAATCCTGGGAAAACGTGCCTGTCAGGCTCGGAGTGCTGTATACTTGTTCAGTATCATGGCGGCGCGGATCTGTTGCCTCGATCTCGACACGTTCTTTGTGTCCGTGGAGCGCCTCTTCGATCCGTCCTTGATCGGTAAACCCGTGGTCGTGGGCGGGCGCCGCGGGTCCCGGGGGGTCGTCACCGCGGCGAGCTACGAGGTGCGGGAGTTCGGCGTGCGCTCGGGAATGTCGCTGCGCGACGCGAGCCGCCTGGCGCCCCCTCACGCGATCTTCCTTCCGACGCGTCACGGTGTGTACGGGGACTACGCCAAGCGCGTGCGCGCCGTGCTCGATCGGTTCACACCCGAGGTGCGCACCGCGAGCATCGACGAGTTCTACCTCGACTTTGCCGGCTGCGAGGAGCTGTATCGGCAGGCCCCCGGCGAAGATGGCGACCTCGTCATCGAGCGTGTGGTGCGCGAGATGTGTCGCGCCATTCGCAGCGAGGTAGGGCTGCCCGCGAGTGCGGGCATCGGCGGCACGCGCATCATCGCGAAGGTGGCGAGCGGTCGAGCCAAACCCGAAGGCGTCTTGTTCGTAGCGCAGGGGACCGAGCCTGAGTTCTTGTTGCCGCTTGCCGTGCGCAAACTGCCTGGCATTGGACCGAGCGCCGAAGCGCGGATGGCCGCGGACCAGATCCACACCCTCGGCGATCTGGTGGGTCTGCCGACCGGGGCAACACGGGCCCGATATGGCCGCATCTTGGCGCTGCTGCTGCGTGAGCTCAGCGGGGAGGGAACTCGAACCCCGCTCGCGCGCGAGCGGCCCGCGTTCAGTGAGCACGACCCAGAAGGGCTGCACGTCGGGAGCATCTCCAACGAGCGGACGTTCTTCGCTTCGCTGGGAGACGAAGCCAAGATCTTCGCGCAGCTCCTCGGCTTGGTCGAGCGGGTGTGTTTTCGAGCGCGCAAGCGCGGGATCCGGGCGCGGACCATCACACTCAAGCTGCGTTACTCCGATTTCGTGACGCTGAGTCGCTCGCGGAGCGTCGAGCCCACCCACGAAGAGGCGGTGGTCCTCTGCACGGTGACGGAGCTCTACCGCGCTGCCCGGACCCGACCCTTGCCGATTCGCTTGCTCGGCATTGCCCTGTCGAAGCTGGTAGCCGAGGACGAGGCGCGGCAGCTTCCGTTGCCGTTCCGCCGCGCACCACCGGTCTTCACCGCGATCGATCAGGTGCGCAAGCGCTATGGCTACGACGCCGTACACCTGGCCGCTTCACTCGGAAAGGGCAAGCGCCAGTGAGCCGGGCTGCCTACGGGCTCGACCTGCGCGTCAGGGGTGCCACGCCGAACCCGACGCTGAAGCGCCGGCACCACACCACGGCGCTCACGTACTTCGATACGTCCACCCCGGCTGGGATTTCGTAGTTGGCGGAGCCGATGTTGCCCTTCAGGGGCCCAAGATCGACGAACTCCCCGTCATCGTAGACGGACCAGTCCTTCTGCGGAGCCACGGCCGACAGGTACACATGGAGCTCGGGGCCATTCGAGGTGTGGAGCTCGTCCAGCCGTAGCAGGTGTTTCCCGTCCGCGAGCGCAACCAGTGAAGCCGTGCCCTTTGTCTCGTGCTCCAGGCTCTGGAACGCTCCGCTCGCCACCGTCGCCATGCCGGTGGGCGCGGTCTCGTTCACCTGCTGGTTGATGAACAAGTAGTGGGGGCCGAACCAGTAGACAGCAAAAGCGATGGCGGGGGCGACAACGGCGGCGCCGACCAACAACAGCTTCCGCCGACTCATGTCGGACATCCTGGCACGGAATGCGGTGTAGCTCCTCCGCTGCTGTCGACTGGAGCCTGCAGGTTGCTGTCAGTACCCTGCGGGTTGTGCGCGGGGAACCGACGTTCTGCCGGGAAAACGCCTGGCGCGCGCCTTGCTCTCTGGTGGATTGTGATGACGGCCACGAACAAGACGACGCAACCCGAAATTCCGAGTGCCCGTCGCGCCGACCCCAAAAGCTCGCCGCGCACGGAGGACGTGTTGCAGGAGCAGATCGACCGCGCGACCGAGGCGCTCCTCCGCGGCAATGCGGGTCGTGCTCGCGAGCTGCTTTTGGCCGTGCTCGATTCGTACCCGGGCAACACGGAGGTCCGCCGGCTGCTCGCGAAGCTGCCCAGCGATGTTCCCCCTGCTCGGGCGCCGACAAAATGAAAACGGGGCCGGTGGTGACCGACCCCGGTCGGCCGATGACACGGTCCGCGTTTGCGAGCCTCGTCGTTCGAATGGCCAACGAAAACCCGCCAGGACTTGCCTGATGGTACTTCGCCCGAGACTCAGAAAGCCGGCCACCGCGTTTGCCGGCCAGGAGCCCGAGCCCGAATGCGTATGCGGAGAGGTTCGTTCGATCAATCAGGCACGAGTGCCTGCGGCGTGTCATCCCGCTCGGCGAGCAACACCTTCGACAGATCGTGGCCGACTACGTCGAGCACTACCATCTCGAGAGAAACCATCAGGGCCTCGGCAACGCGCTGATCGAAGCCCCGCCCGCAAACTCGAACGGCGGGCGGACGATTCGATGTCGGGAGCGGCTCGGCGGAACGCTCCGCTACTACCACCGGGATGCGGCTTGATTTCGCGCGGACCAGTTTTCGGACAGTACGCCCTTGTACTGATCCTCTCACTTTCAGCTGCCGCAAGCCGTCCAACATTGCTGTAGGAGACAGTTTCCGTACGTGACGTAGAGCGCCGATCCCGCCGGGTGATCCGCGTCGCACTTCTGCATGCAAACCGTGTCCGTCCCGCATCCCGAGTAGCACTGCGTCCACACCCAGTACTCGCTGGACTGGGAGGCAGCGTACATCTCGGCGCAGCACTGCGCCTGCGCACACGTCGAGCACGCGGCGTCCTGGATGGTCACGCCACAAACCAGAGACGTTGGCATGACGCACTCGGCCGTGCACTCGTGAGCCATGCACGCGCTGAACACGTTCATTTCGGGGAGCCCTCCTGCATGGTCGACCTTGCATTGCTGCCAGCAGGGCCCAGAAGAGCACCCCGGTTTCCCGCCGCAGGTGCGCAGAGCAACGCAGTCGGCGTCGCTGGCGCATCCCTTCATCTGGGAGCAGCACTTTGCCTCGACGCAGCTCACGCAGGCCGCAGGGGCGCCAAACGGCAGGCTTCCGCAAACGGCGCCGCTGCCCCCGGTTCCGCCCACGCCCGCCGTACCGCTCGACCCGCCGCCGCCCGGTGCCCCACCACTGGTCGTGCCACCCGTCGCGCTGGTGCCACCCGTCGCGCTGGTGCCACCCGCCGCACTGGTGCCGCCCGTCGCACTGGCACCCGCAGCACCGCCGCCAGCGGCCGCGTCGGCACTGCCGCCAGCGGCCGCATCGGCGCCGCCACCGCCAGCGGCGTCCTCACTCCCACCGCAAGCGGTCGCGAGCAACGCGAAGCCAAGACCCCACCCCACCCCACGTTTCATGCTGGACAACCATAGACCCGCGGCCCGCGGTTGCAAGCTGGGTCTTGGCTGCCCGTTCTTGTCGTGCGGTCGGGCGCGCGCCGGCGAGGCTCGTAACGGTACGCCGGGGCCTCATGCTACTGGCTAGGGCTTTGCGTCGAAGCCGCCGGGGTGGGCGTAGGCGGTGTATTGGCCGTAGCCGACCAGCTGCAAGCCGAAAGGTTTGTCGCCGGTCAGCGTGTGGAACACCAGACCCGTCGCGTCGGCGGGGATGGTCAGCACGCCGAACCCCGAGGTGCCGATCGCCTTCGGAGTGCCGGTCACGGGATTGCCGTCGAGAGTCACGGTCGCGCCGCTCGGAACGACCAGCTCGAAGTGAGACGAAGGATAGTCGGGCGCCGCGCTCACACTGTATTGCGTGCGGAACTGAGATACGGATACCACCTGCCGTAAGGCCGGGTCGCCCACCTGATTCGGAGCTGGGGTCAGGGGATCGAGTAGGGCGCCCCCAGGGATGAACGACATGACGGCGATGGGCTGATCGGCGACGACCGAGAAGTCGGCTGCGACCAGTCCGAGGTCCGCGAGCTGACCCGCCGCCAGCGAGCTCGGCGCTTTCGCAGGCTTCGTCCCCGAGTAGGTCAAATTCGTTCCATCCACGTGCCCCACGATCTTCACGACGTGCGAGACGGGGGCACCCTTTGGTCCCTGCGGCACGGGAACGACGTAGCTCTTGCCCAGTGCGTGCGCCGGGGGCAGCGCGTCTTCCAGATGATCGCAGGCCTGAGTGCCCTGTGGGACCTGGACGCAGGACGCACCCGAAATGACCTGGACCGGCTTGTCAGCGGAGATCAAAGTTCCGCTGAGATCTGCCGTGCTCTGCCCCTGGAGCACTACGACGTCGCTCTTGTTCAAGTAGAGCTCAAACGTTCCGCCCGCGGGTTGGGCCGAAATGCCACCGCCACCCTTCAGCGTTGCGCTGAACGAAAGTGTCACGCTCAGCTTGGTGTTGTCGCTGGCAGCCGTGACGGTCAGCGTCGGACCGATGTCCAGGCCGACGGTGCTCCAACCCAAAGGGCCGACGGCGCGATAGCTCGTGCCCAGAGCGCTGGTCGGCAGCAGGACCGACGAGTCTGCGGTGTATGCGAAGCAGCCCATGCTGCAACTCAGCCCGGGACAAGCGGCCCAGCTCTTCCCGGGGGGACCTCCTTGGTCCTTGTATTCGATGGGACTGAACTGCGTCACTCCAACAGGCAAGGAGCTGGTGACCCGATACGCTCCGCCGTCGACCCGCACCGTGCCGCCGCTCGGCACTGCACTCCCGTTGCAGTTGCTGTCGTCGCCTTTGAGCCCGCTCACCCACGGCAGGAAGATGATCTTGGACGTCTTTCCAGCCAGTTTCTCGTTCACGGTCGTCCCCGCGCGCGTCACCGTGACGTCGACACTCGCAGTGTGCGGGTTCACGACCACGATGGCGAAGTCGAAGATGGACCACACGCTCGTGGGCGTGACCGTCGGCCAAAACTCGCACCCGTAGGTCGACTTCTGAAGCCCGGCCTCGGCACACGTCGACGGCACGCCGCTGATTGGCACGCCGCCGCCGGTTCCGCCACCACCGGCGGTTCCACCGACACCGCCACCGCTGCCTCCAGCTCCGCCGGCGGAACCGCTGCCCGCTGCGCCACCGCTCGGCCCACCGCCTGCTCCGCCTCCGCCGCTGCCACCCCCGCAGTCGCACGCGCCCCAGGAGCCGTCCTTGCCGCAGGTTTGCCCGCCCTGACATGCTCCGGGCCCGACACAAGCCCGGGTCTCCCCTTGCGGGCAGCCACCCTTGCCTCCACCGCCGGACTCACTGCCACACGCCGCAGCCGCTCCCATCGCGACGAGCGCCGACGCGAGTGATACGCCACCGATTCGCATATTGCCGCTCCCGGACTCGACTATCGCGTGTCCCGGCGTGGCTGCCAAGTGACGCGCTCGATGTTCAGCGTAGCCCGACCGTCGATCGGTGGGCCCGAGATGACTGTGACGTCGTTTTGCCGCGCCCCTGCAGCTCGAACGGAGCAACAGCCATCAAGGCATCTTCACCCGGTACAGATGATGGCGATAGTCACCGCCGCCGGGCTTCCACCAGGTCTTCCTTCACGGCCGGATAGTTGGGCTCGATCTTCAGCGCCCGCTCGAAGCGACTGCGCGCCTGGTCGCGATCCCCTCGAGCCAGCGCGACGAGGCCTCGCCCGTGGGAGTGTGTGGACGAGGATATCACTCCTAGACGCAAGCCCAGGCCGCTGCGGCCGACCGAACAGCGCTCTCAGTTCGCCTTGCACCCGGAGACCGGGATGGATGCGGGAGATACGACCGCGGAACTCGCGCGGCGTTCGCGCGCTCGGAGCGCAGCGGCCTGTGGAGCGCCACAGATTCTGGATCCGGAACCGCTCAGCTCCGCGTAGTGTTCGAAAACCCAGCCCACGAAATCGCCGCCGATTTGGGACCTCCACCGCCGGCTGCGCCGCCCGTCTGTGCAGACGCACCACTCCCGGCCGCACCGCCGCTCGACGAAGTTCCCCCGGAATCGTCGGAGCCGAAGAGCGCGAGCCCGCCGGCCAAGGTCAAGAGAGCAGAAGAGGACCGTTGGGAGAGCATACGCTGAGGTTAGCGCGATCCTTCGGCTCGGGCTCACGACCGCGCAAAAGCGAGTAATGGTTCGAGCTCGTGGCCGTCGGCGGCTCGAAGCGCAGCCACATATCGGCTGCGCAACTCGCCCACATCCGCAAGGCTGCCCCCACCCCAACTGAAGGGTTCGCCGCCGAGTTTCTCGATCAGGAGATCGGCCATGAGGCGCGCGTGCCGTCCGTTGCCATTCGGGAACGGGTGGATGGCGACCAGCCGGTGATGCAGCCTCAGTGCGATCTCGTCTGGCGCGTAGGTCGCGTGCTCCACCCAGTAGCGTACGTCGTCGAACAACGTCACCAGGGCCACGGGAATGCGGTGGGAATCGATGCCGATGTTGCGTTCGGTCTGCCGGTAGGTTCCGGCCCAACTCCAGACATCACCGAACATGCGCTCGTGCAAGGTCCGAGCAAAGGAGTCATTTAGCAGGCCGACTGCCGTGAGGCCGCGGCTGCGCCGCGCCCATATGGCGGCCTTCAGAATGTTACCCTGCTCGGCGTCGTTGAGGTCGCGTCGGTGCGTCACCCATGTCTGCAGGAGTCCCTCTCGCTCTTCGTGCGCGACGGGCGTCGCGTCGTCCGCTTCCTGAAACAGATCCGTCACGCCTGAACCCAGAGATCGCGGTCCTCGAGGGTGTCGCGAATGTAGGCGTCGATCCGAGCTTCGAGATCGGCGTCGCCGGTTCCTTGCGCCTCCAGCTTCATCGTGTGCGCGACGCGGCCAAGGTCGCGCATCGCTATCTTGCGGGCGCGGTCACGCACCATCGCCTCGAGCGAGGTGTTCGGCACGAGCGCATAGACCAGCGTGCAGTCGAGGGCTTCCGCCGCCCGGCGCAGGGTCTCGAGCTTGATGGCGCCATTTTTCTCGGACCGCTCCAGGGCGCCGACGCTTTGCGGACTGATCTTCAGCCGCTTGGCAAACTGCACTCCCGTCATGCCGAGGGCATCGCGGACCGCCCTGATCCAGCCCTTCGGCGGGACCTGGAACCGATCGGGTGGCTTGAGCGTCAGGAGCCGTTCGTCGAGCCTCTGACGCGCTCTTTGGCGAATCTGCGATTTCATAGCAGCACCTGATTTTAGTACCTGAAAATCATACCACAATATGAGTTTAGAGCGTTGAGATCAGACTACTAGCTGACAATATCGCGCTAAAATCATAGTATGTCCTGACTAAACGCCACTTCCATGGCGTAGTGCACGAAAACCCCTGCTCGGGCGCCGACAAAATGAAAACGGGGCCGGTGGTGACCGACCCCGCTCTCGGTGTTCCGACCGCTCCGGGTGTTACTCCGCCGGCTCGGGCTCCGCTTTCTTGGTCGGCGCCGGCTCCTGTCCGGAGTGGATCCGCATGCCGTAGAAGCTGCGGTAGACGAAGAACAGCATGAGCGAGAAGAAGACCACTGCGAGGATCGCGCTGGTCTGGCGGCTGAACTGCATCGCCATCTCGACTGCCAAGAGACCGAACAGCGTCGTGAACTTGATGATCGGGTTCATCGCCACGCTGGACGTGTCCTTGAAGGGATCCCCGACGGTGTCACCGACGACACAGGCATCGTGCAGCGGCGTGCCCTTCTCCTTGAGGTCGACCTCGACCACCTTCTTGGCGTTGTCCCAGGCGCCGCCGGCGTTGGCCATGAAGAGCGCCTGGTGCAGGCCGAAGAGCGCGATGCTGATCAGGTAGCCGATGAAAAAGAACGGCTCGACGCAGGCGTACGCCAAGGTCGCAAAGAACACGACCAGGAAGATGTTGAACATGCCCTTCTGCGCGTAGGTCGTGCAGATCTCGACGACCTTCTTGCTGTCGGCGATGCTGGCCTTGACCACTCCGTCCAGCTTGATGTTCGCCTTGATGAACTCGACCGCACGGTAGGCGCCGGTCGTCACCGCCTGGGTCGACGCACCGGTGAACCAGTAGATGATGCCGCCGCCGGCGATCAGTCCGAGCAGGAAGGGCGGGTGGATCAGCGAGAGTTTGTCCAGGTCCTGTTTCAGCCCATTGGTCAGCATGACGATGATCGAGAAGATCATCGTGGTTGCGCCCACGACCGCGGTGCCGATCAACACCGGTTTGGCGGTCGCCTTGAAGGTGTTTCCAGCGCCGTCGTTCTCTTCGAGCAGGTGTTTGGCCTTCTCGAAGTTGACCTTGATCTTGTAGTCCTTCTGGAGCTCGTCCTCGATGCCCTCGATGCTCTCGATGGTGGACAGCTCGTACACACTCTGCGCGTTGTCGGTCACCGGGCCGTAGCTGTCGACGGCGATGGTCACCGGGCCCATGCCGAGGAAGCCGAAGGCCACCAGGCCGAAGGCGAAGACGGCCGGCGCCATCATGATGGTCTCGAGCCCCATCATGCTGACCCAGTAGCTCGCGCCCATCAGGATCATGAGCACGATGCCCATCCAGAACGCGCTGAAGTTCCCGGCGGTCAGCCCCGAGAGGATGTTGAGCGAGGCGCCGCCTTCGCGGCTGGAGGTGACGACCTCTTCGACGTGCCGGCTCGAGGTGCTGGTGAAGACCTTGATCAGCTCGGGGATGATGGCACCGGCAAGCGTGCCGCAGCTGATGATGATGCTGAGCTTCCACCATAGGGTCGGGTCGCCGCCGAGGCTCGGTACCAGGAGGTACGAGACCAGGAACGTCAGCCCGACGCTGACCAGGGACGTCAGCCACACCAGAACGGTGAGTGGGTGCTCGAAGTTGAACTTGTCCTTCGGGCCCAGCGTCGCCTTCTGGTAGGCCTCGTTGGCCAGGTACGAGAACGCGCTGGCGATGACCATCATCACGCGCATTGCGAAGATCCAGACCAGGAGCTGGACCTGCAGCAACTCTTGCGGCACCGCCAGGAGAATGAACGTGATGAGCGCAACACCGGTCACGCCGTAGGTCTCGAAGCCATCCGCCGACGGACCGACCGAGTCACCCGCGTTGTCGCCGGTGCAGTCGGCGATCACACCGGGGTTGCGCGCGTCGTCCTCTTTGATCTTGAAGACGATCTTCATCAAGTCCGAGCCAATGTCGGCGATCTTGGTGAAGATGCCGCCGGCGATGCGGAGCGCCGAGGCGCCCAGGGACTCACCGATGGCAAACCCGATGAAACACGGGCCCGCGTACTCGCGCGGGATGAACAGCAGGATGCAGAGCATGATCAGCAGCTCCACGCTGATCAGCGCCATGCCGATGCTCATGCCGGCCTTGAGTGGGATGGCGTAGAGCGGGAACGGCTTGCCGCCGAGCGCCGCGAATGCGGTGCGGCTATTGGCGTAGGTGTTGATTCGGATCCCGTACCAGGCCACCCCGTAGCTGCCGGCGATGCCGACCAAGCTGAACAGCAGGATGATTAGTACGCGCTCCGCGGGGAAGTGCTGGAGCACGCCGAAGTACACCACGATGATCGCCCCGATGAAGATCTCGAGGATCATGATGAACTTGCCCTGAGTGATCAGGTACGTCTTGCACGTCTCCCAGATGAGCTCATTGATCTCCTTCATCGACTTGTGAGCCGGGAGGTTCTCCACCTGCTTCAAGGTGATGAAGGCGAACACGAGCCCCAGCACGCAAACGACGAGGCCGCCCATCAGGAGCGCCCTGCCGCTCATGCCGAGCATCTGGACCTTCTCCAGGTCCGGCAGGACCAGCGCGGCTTCGCCACCGCCGTGGGGTTGGCCTTCGCTGGCCTGGGCCAAGCCGCTCACGAAGAACGTCGCGAGCAGCGCCATGAGTGAAGTGAGAGCGAATGTGGCCTTGTGCAGTGCGCCACGGGCTGACCAAATAGACATCTCGCTTAAACCTCCGCTTTCGCGGAGGCGAGCTTCCACGTCCGTGCGACGAAACGAGCACCAATCGGGCAGCTCGGGTCGCCGTTCGAAGCGCTTGGCCTCGCCTCGCCCCCCCTAAAGCAGGGGGAGAAACCGCGGCCCGTTTACCAGAGTCGGGCCTGAACGCAAATGCCTGTCAGTCCAGAATCAACCGGGCCTGTCACAGCTCGGTGCCGTAGGGGCGTAAGCCGCTGAAAACGAAGGCGGACGCAACCGGCTTGGGCGGCCGAATAATCGGGCCAATCACCCCCCGCGGCTTCGCGTGCCGGACGAAGGTGCTCCGTTGGCGGCGCGGGGCGCCCTGGAGGGGGCGGCGCTCAGGGCGTGAAGCGCAGACCTGCCCAGCCGGCGGGGTACTCGTCGACGGCGGCGCTGGCGCGGGCGGGGCCCGAGCTCCCGAGGCTGAGGCCGTAGCGGCGGTAGTCCCCGGCGACGACCGCCCGGAGCATCGGGATGATCTGCCACTCAGCGAACAGACCCGCGTCGAGGCCGAAGCCGGAGCTCTCCGGGAACCACTCGGCCTCGCCGACCTCTCCGACTCCCGTCAGCAATCGACCGCCGAGCATCGAGCCGAGTGAGAAGTCTCCGAACACCAGCCGCCCTTCGGCGCCAAGCCGCACGAACCCATACTTCACGTCGGGCAAGAGCGGTCGGGTAGAGCTCGCATCGACGGCGAACTCGTCCTGGCCGTAGCCGAGCAAGAAGTCGAGCTCGTGGGCCGAGACCGGGACACGAAACACACCTTGCGCGAGCCAGTGGGTGGCGCGGGTCGAGGCTTGGGTGCCGTCCGGTGCTCGGGTCTCGAGCAGCACCGCCCGATCGAAGCGCCCATCGAGTCCCAAGTTTCCGCCCGCGCCGTCGGTGAAGTGGGCGCCGGGAAACCAGCGCAGCGAGACCGTCTGCAGGGGCGCGGCGCCGAGGTCGTAGGGTCGGAGCGTCGGGTCGGACACACCGGTGTAGCGGAAGTGTCGCGCGAACACGCCGGCGCCGAGCGTGGCGCGCAGTGGCTCGCGTCCGCGGTCCGTCGACGTCTTGCTCAGTTTCGGCGCGCCTTGTCCTCGGTCCGCTTCGGCGTCCCGGCTCGGGATGGTCTCACGCGGTGGCACGGGCGCCTTGGCCAACGACAGGGCCGGCTGCATGCGGGGCGCGAGGTCGCGGTCAATCTTCGCCTTCATGCCGCCCAGATAGGGCGCGTCGAACTCGTACTCACCCAGGACTCCACCGTCCGAACCGCTCATCAGCTTGATGCGCGCCAGGTGCGTTCGGCCTCGTCGCGTGACCTCGCCGACGATCACGGCCGCGGCGTTCACCGACTGTGCGATGCGGATGATGTCGGACTCGTTCTCGTCGTCGGCGCCCCGCGCCAGGTCTTTGGGGACTTCTCTGTCCGGAACCAGTGCCAGCTCACCCCGGCGCTTCAGCGCGCCCGCGACCCAGCCTCGTACGGCCGCGTTTCCGGCGCCGTCGAAGTGTGTCAGCACGATGCGCTGTGGGCCGCCGTCCGTCTTTGGTGCGAGCTCCCGGATGCTGCTGCCGAGCAGGCGCCAGGTCGTCTTCTCGAGTTTGTCGTGCAGCTCTTCGGGTGACGCGGCGCGAAGCTTTCGGGTCTCGACCACCTGTCCTTTGGGCGACAGCACGCGCAGCGTGGCCTCCACCGAACCCCTGCGCTGTTTGACCTCACCCTCGACGAGGGCGGAGAGGCCGAGCGCGCGTGCGACCCGGCTGACGCCGGCGCGCTTGCCAAGATCTGCGTCGAGATCGCCGGCGACGTCGACGGCGTGACGCAGGGAGACCAAGCGGATCTTCTTGCGACGAGCGAGCGCGCTGAGGACACCGGAGCGCACGCCGTCGGCGTCCTCGCCGCTGAACTCCGTCACGAGCACACGTCGCTCGGCGGTCTTGGCCAGAGCGGGTCGCGGGACGAGCGTGGTCGTCAACGCCAGCAGACACAGCCAGAGGAACTTGTGCACGCTTCTCATGGGCTCATCCACCGAAGTTCTGGACCCAGTAGTGTTTGTAGCCCTGCGCGCCGAGGTAGTACCCGACGCCCAGGTCCTTGTATTTGCCCTGCATGATGTTCTGGCAGTGCCCGGTGCTCTGCATCCAGCCCTCGACCACCGACGCAGGACTCGGCTGGCCGGCGGCGATGTTCTCGCCCATGGTGCCGCCGGAGTAGCCGGCCTCCTTCATGCGATCGAACGGGCTCTTGCCGTCCAGGCCCTGATGACTGAAGTAGCCCTTGTCGCCCATGTCCTTGGCGTGTCCCCGCGCGGATTGGGTGAGCAGGGCGTTCCTCGTCAGCGGTCCCGCGGGCGGGTAGGGAACACCGCCGCACGATGCGCCCTGCGCACGCTTCTGATTCACGAGCGCGAGCACCTCGCATTCGAAATTTTGGAAGCTGGAGCTCCAGCCGGTGCCGTCGTCTCCGCAGGAGCCGGCGCCACCGCCTGCGCCCGCGCTGCCGCCACCGACGCCGGCGCCGCCGCCGCCGCCCGACGGAGCTCCGCCGCTCGAAGCGCCGCCTGCGCTGGTGCCTCCACCGGAAGGCGCGCCGCCCGCGCTGCCCGCGCCGCCCGCGCTCGTGCCGCCGCCGGAAGGCGCGCCGCCCACGCCGCCCGCGTTCGGTGCGCCGCCCGTCTCACCCCCACCGGCGCCAGCACCGCCGCCAGCCCCTTCGCCGCACGCGACCTTGCACGCCTGGGGCGCGCCGTCCGCACACAGGCAGAGCTGGAAGCAGCTCGACGCCTGCTCACACAGCGCGCTGTTCGTGCCGTCTCCTTCCGGTGGACCGATCTCTCCGGTGCAAGCGGTGAGGGCGAGGCAGAGCCCGCCGAGCGTGCCGAGCCAGCGAATCAGGGGAGTCCGCATCACGCCGGGGACGAGTGCAGCGCTCGTGCCAAGGAGAAACACGGGAGTTTACCGCCCCGAGCGCCGACCGTTGGTATGGCGCACCCAACCGCCGGGTGCGGTCGAGCAGTCCATTCGACGCCCGGAGCCGGGCTTTGCTAGTGTCGAATCAATGCAGGATTCGACGCTTCGGGCGGCCATCGCCGGGCTGCCGGTCCGGTCGATGCGTCTCACCCTCTCGGGCGTCGAAGGCGCTGCCTCCAGCGTGTTCGGGGGTGAGAGTGTCTCCGTCGGTAGCGCCCAGGGCAACGACTTGATCGCCACCCACCCGACGGTCAGTCGCTTCCATCTGACGCTGGAGCGCGATGCGACCGCAGTGCGGGTCACCGATCTCGGATCGACGAACGGCACGCGCATCGGCCCGGTATTGGTGCGCGACGCCACGGTCTCGCTGTCGGTGCCTGCCAGCCTCAAGCTGGGCGACGTGACGCTCGCCATAGAAGACGGCGATGTCGTGATGCAGAGCCTGTTCGACGAGGACACGCTCGGCGGATTGCGCGGGAAATCGCCGCTGATGCGCCGCCTGATGGCGGACATCCGAAAGCTGGCGGCGAGCGACGTCAGTGTGCTCCTGATCGGGGAGTCCGGGACCGGCAAGGAGCTCATCGCACGGGCCATTCACGACCTGTCGCCCCGCGCCAAGGCGCCCTTCGTGGTGGTCGATTGTGCTGCGATCCCACCGAGTGTTTTTGCGGCAGAGTTGTTTGGTCACGAGCGAGGCGCGTTCACGGGGGCTGACCGCCGGCGCGCCGGCGCGCTGGAGCGGGCCAACGGAGGCACGGTGCTCCTGGACGAGCTCGGCGAGCTGCCGCCTTCGCTTCAGGCGTCGCTGCTCGGTGCGCTCGAGCGCCGACGATTCACCCGCCTCGGCGGCAGCGAAGAGGTCCCAGTCGACGTCCGCATCGTGTCGGCGACGAACCGCGATCTCCGCCGCGACGTGAACTCCGGCAGCTTTCGCCTCGACCTGTTCTATCGCCTGGGAGTCGTCGTGCTGGAGGTGCCCGCGTTGCGGCGCCGGACCGAGGACGTTCCACTGTTGATCGAGCACTTCATCCGCGAGGTCGGGGGTGAGGAGGCGGCGTCGGATCTGTTCAACGAGGCCGTGATGCAGGAGCTCGCCAGCTACGCCTGGCCTGGCAACGTGCGCGAGCTGAAGAACCTGGTGGCCAGCGCGCTGGCAATGGGACGCCAACCCAGCGTCGACTCGGTCGCCGACCCCGGCGGGCAAGCCGAGGCTGGCGAGGACATCATCGAGAGTGTGCTTGCTCGCCCATATCGGGACGCCCGCGGCGAGCTCCTGGAGCGCTTCGAGAAGCGCTACTTGCAGGCGTTGCTCGAGCGCGCCGAGGGCAACGTGCGCAAGGCAGCGCGGGTTGGGCAGATGAATCGTTCTTACCTGATCGAGCTGCTCAAGCGCCACGAGATCCGCTGACCCACGCTACTTCTTGTTCGCCTGGGCGAGCTGTTCCAGCTGACTGAACACACTGCCGCCTGCACCCATCTGGGTGAAGACCACCTTCATCGTGCGCGGGTCGACGATGTGCTGCATGGGAGTGCCAATCGTGTTCGAGTAGGCCATCGACGGGGGCATCGAGTCCGCGAGGACCGCGCTCTTGTTCAGGCCGTACTGGTTCTTCCAGGTGCCTGCGGTCGAGACGCTGCCGATCATCAGCGTGATCACCTTGATGCCCATGGGAGCCCAGGTCGCCATCTTGGCCTCGAGGATGGCCGCCTCGCTCTTGCACGCGCCGCAGCCCGGCTGGCCGGTGATGATCAGGAGTGCGTGGATGCCCTTGGTGCCGTCGCAGTCGCGGTAGTCCTGAATGCTGACCGACGAGGGCGTCGAGGAATTCTCTCGGTAGCCGGTCCACGAGAGGTTCTGCGGCAGGGTGTTGTCCTTTGCCACGCCGGTCGTTCCTGCGGGCCACGAACCGCAGGTGTTTTGCCCGCTGCCGCCCCCCGAGCCGGTCGCCCCGCCACTGCCGGTTGCTCCGCCGCTACCACCGCTGCAGGCAGCGGCCAGATCGGGGCAGCAGTCGCCGTACTTCTGACATTCGCTGTCGCAGTAGCAGGTCCCGGCAACCGGTTCGGAGCTGCCGCAATGACCGACGCAGCTCGGTCCTGTCGGAGCGCCGCCGGCGCCCGGTGTGCCGCCGCTGGCGGGCGTTCCGCCGCCGCCTGGAGTGTTGCCTTCGCCGCCGGCGCCCGGTGTGCCGCCACCACTCGGGGCGTTGCCTGAACCACCGGAGCTTGGAGCAGCGCCCGCACCGCCCGTGCCAGGTCCGGCCGCGCTTCCACCGCCCGCACCGTCGTCGCAGGCGTCGAAGCAGCGGTCCGCTTCGCCGGTCGCGCACAGGCAAAACTCGAAGCAAGTCTGCAGCGAGCTCTTGCAGTACTCGGGCTGCGCCTGCAAATCGCCGCTTGGATTCGTCGAGCACCCCGCGGCGGTGCCCAAGAGCAAAACGGCGATCGTGGACAGTGACAGTCTGAGCATGCGTGAGTCCTCCGAGGCGAGGGCAATGCAGCCGGCGTGCCCGGCAGGGTTGGCCGACGATTGCGCGGGTTTCCTGGCGGTGCGCGCGGCCCGGATGGACCTTCTCGGCCGACCATGGACTGGCGCACCCGACCATCTCGAGAGCGCTCGCCGCCGCGTCAGCCGGCAGTTGCGGACAGCCCGGCGAGCAGGCGCGCGACGAGTGCGGTGCCACTCTGGCCGGCGGTCTGGGCGCCGGCCTCGAAGAGCTCGGCAACGGCCGCCGCGGAGGCGGGTCGCGCGGCGCGATCGCGGGACAAACACCGCTGGATGACGCGGACGACCGGCTCGGGCAACCTGCCGCCCACTTCGAGCGCGGGGATCTCCTGGTGCACGACGTTCCAGATGGTCAAGCCCTCCATCTTGTCGAAGAACAATCGTCGCTCGCTCAACGCCTCCCAAGCCACGACTCCGAGCGCCCACAGATCGGCGCGCCGGTCGACGTCGCGCGGTGACAAGATCTGCTCCGGCGCCAGGTAGGCCAGGGTGCCCTTGGTCGCGCCCGTGGCAGTCCGGGTGCTGCGATCTCGGGCCGCGGCGATGCCGAAGTCGACCACCTTCACTCGCCCGTCGAGGCCCAGCAGGATGTTCTCTGGTTTGACGTCGCGGTGCACGATGTTGAGCGACTGGCCGTCATCGCCACGGGTCTCATGGGCCGCGTGCAAGCCCTCGGCTGCTTGCGCGAGGACGGACAGGTGCGCTGCGAGCTCGAAGCGGAGCCCCCGATCTGCCGCGCGCGCCCGGGCCTCGGAGTAGGAGAGCCCTTCGACCAGCTCTTGCACGATGAAGGGCGCGCCCTGATGGGCTCCGGTCGAGAGCACCCGGGCCACGTTGGGGTGCACGATGCGCGATGCGATCCTGGCTTCGTCGGCGAACATCGAGACGGCGGACTCGACCAGCGCCAGATCTGGCCGCAGCAGCTTCAGCGCGACATCCTGGCCGCTGTCGAGGTTGCGAGCACGGAACACACTCGCGGTCGAGCCGCGGCCGACCTCCTCGACGATGACGTGCCGGTCCAAGATGTCCCCGGGGCCGACGGGGCTCGCGTCCACACCCAGGGTGGTCATTTCGTCGGTCGTTTCGCGATCCAGGCCTCGAGCGCGGGCAGAAGAGGGCTTCGCCTGGCCAGCGGTCGCGGCTCTGCCTATTCTTCCACGGACCCGTGAGCCGCGCGGAACAATCTGAGCCCATCATCTTGGCGGGACGCTATCGACTGCTCGAAGCCCTCGCCACGGGGGGTATGGCGACCGTGTACCTGGCGCGGCAGCGCGGGCGCGCGGGGTTCGCCCGGACCGTGGCGGTCAAGCGCATGCACCCGCACTTCGCGGGGCAGCACGACTTCAAGGTGCTGTTCATCGACGAGGCACGGCTGGCGGCGCGGGTCACCCATCCGAACGTCGTGCAGACGCTCGACGTGGTCGAAGACGACGACGAGCTGTTCATCGTGATGGAATACGTGCGCGGGCTGCCGCTGTCGCAGCTGCAGCGACTGGCGGATGCCGGCCATGGCATCCCCATCGACGTGGCCGTCAGCATCGCCGTCGGAACGTTGAACGGACTTCACGCGGCCCACGATGCCAAGGACGAGACCGGGCACCCGCTAGGCATCGTGCACCGGGACGTGTCACCGCAAAATATCTTGGTCGGGGTGGACGGTGTCGCGCGATTGATCGACTTTGGGGTGGCCAAGGCCGTGTCGCAGCTCCACACGACCCGCGAGGGTGAGCTGCGCGGCAAGCTCGCTTACATGGCGCCGGAGCAGATCCGTGGCGGCGTGGCCGATCGTCAGACTGACGTGTTCAGCGCGTCGGTGGTGCTTTGGCAGTCGTTGGCCGGCCGGCGCCTGTTCGTGGGGAGCAACGATGGGGAGCTGATCTATCGGCTGCTCGAGGCTGAGGTTCTGCCGCCGTCGACCCATCGCGCAGGCGTGAGCCCGGAGCTGGACCGCATCGTCGTGAAGGGCCTGTCCCGCGACCGGGCCGAGCGCTACGAGACCGCCGTGCAGATGGCGCACGACCTGGAGAAGTTCGCGAAAATGGCGAGCCAGCGCGCCGTCGCGGAGTTCGTGCAGGACGTCGCGCACGAGGTTCTGAAGGAGCGGAGCGCAGTGCTCAGTGAGCTGCTCGAGCAAGCCTCACTCCACGACGATCCGGACACCCTCGGTGCGCTCCGGGCCAGCTTGACCTCGTCGCCCAGCCTGCATGCCGACGGTTCGAAGACCCCGCGCATGTTCCCGATGGACCCGAAATTTTCAAAGGGGAAACCCTCGGAAGACGGCACGGATACCGTGCCGCTTCCAGGCCCGGACGCCGAGGTGCGAGCGGCGGAGACGGACAGTCAGCTCTCGGTGGACACGCGCTGGGCGCGGCCGCGCCGCCAGCGTCCGGCGCTGATCGCCGCGGGGGTGGTCGCGCTTGGTTTGCTGGTCGCGCTCTTCTTCGGGCAGCGCAGCGACGACCCGGTCAGCGTATTGTCGAAAGCCGCCCCAGAGCTGCGGGCGTTTGCCGCTCGAGCCCAGGTGGCAGCCCCGCCGGCGCCTGCGTCCGCCGAGCCGGCTCTGTCCGCGAGCGCAGCGCCGACGGCCACGCTGCCCGTCGCAAAGCGAAAGCCGCGGGTCGGCAAACCCTTCGTTCCACACGTCAAACCCCAGCCAACGGTCAAGAGCCCGAGCCTCTACAAGCGCGAATAGGGGAGCACTGGTCGCGCGACCACATCCGTGGCTAGAGTCGGGACCGAATGCGTCTGCTGCCGGTCGCCGCGCTGTCTCTGTCACTCTGTCTCGGCGCATCGAAGGCGCGGGCGGCGGAGCGCGCTGAGGTGTTGTTCGAGCGGGGAGTAGAGGCGTTTCTGGCTGGGAAGTTCGAGCAAGGGTGCCCGCTGCTCGAACAGAGTTACGTCATCGATCCGCTGCCCGGCGTGCTCTTCACACTGGCGGAGTGTCAGTTCGGTTGGGGCAAAGCCAAGACCGCCGCGGACAACTACGGAAAGTTCTTGGACGCCATCGGTCGTCTACCACCCGCTGAGGCGAGCAAGCACGCCGAGCGCGCGGCGGTTGCCATCCGCAAGCGCGCGGTGGCGGCACGCAGCATCGCCTCCGTGCGAATCACCGTGTCCGGCACCTGGGTCGCTGGCACTCGGCTCACACTCGATCACCAGGACGTGACTCTCGTCGTGGGCAAGCTCGTCGAGCTCGATCCGGGACCACACCAGGTCGTGCTCGCTCAACCCGGGCACGCGCGGGTCGCGCGCAGTGTTCAACTGGGACCTGCCCAGTCCGAGGCGGTCGCGTTCACGCTGTCCGCCGAGGCCCCGCCCGTCGCGACGAACGCCCAGCCGGCGCAAGAAGCGCCTCGGGCGGGTGCACCGACGGCGGCCTACGTGCTCGGCGGAGTCGGCGCGCTGG
Organism: Myxococcales bacterium; assembly: GCA_016706225.1. Lineage (NCBI taxonomy): Bacteria > Pseudomonadati > Myxococcota > Myxococcia > Myxococcales > Myxococcales bacterium. The sequence continues at coordinate 24,821 of JADJKB010000021.1, read as the reverse complement.
GTGTGGTCGTCGGTACGGTCACGGGCCTGATGGCTCAGAGCAAGAAGTCCACCATCAATGACAACTGCCCCGGGCGAGTGTGCAACGCCGAGGGACGCGACGCGGTCGACAGCGGACAACGCTTCGCGACCATCAGCACCATCTCGTTCGGCGTGGGCATTGGCGCGCTCGTGGGTGCGACGTATCTGTTCTTGCGCCCGGAGCGGCCGGCGAAGAGCGAGAGCCGCGCTTTCCCACGGCTCTCGCTCGAGCTCGGCTCTCGGCGTTCGGTCAGCCTGTCGGCGGAGTTCTGACGCGCTCGACCGCGGCGCCCACGCGCCCGGTTTCGGGCGCTCAGCGCCGCCCGGCCACGGCGAGCGTGGCCTGACCCGGCCTGCGCAGGGAGTGAGCGGAGCTGACGGAGGCTTCGCGCACGAGCAGCAGCTCGCCGGCGGTGTGGCTGAAGCCGTAGCGATATGCGGGTGTCTTGCCCTGAGCCACACCGTGTTCGTCGACGAGCTCGAGCTCCAGTGCGTCGCCCAGCACGGGATCCGAGAGCTCATGAGTGCTGCCCCAGCTGAGCGCGCCCGTGTCGTCGACCAGGACCGAGACGAAACGGCCTGGTGCACGCCCGGGCTCGACGTACATCTGGCTCTGGACGCCATGGACGTGGGCCACGCGCTGGAACAGCCGATCGTAGTTGAAGTCGCTGATCCAGGTCGGATCGCAGTAGCTCATCACGTCGACGCGGGAGGTCGGTGACAGCAGCGTCGAGGTGAGGAGATCCCAACCCCATGCGCCGATCTTGGCTCCGGCGTAGGGGAACGCCCCGGCGCCGGAGACCCCGCAGGGTGCGTGCGGGAGACCATGGGCGTGGCCGAGCTCGTGGCTCATGGTGTCGGGGCTGTCGAAGGAGCCGTTCTGTCCAAAAAAACCGAGGCCGATGGAACCGCGGCTGAACGCGTCGTCCGCCGGCGACAGCGCGCTCAGCCCCGCGATGCAGCTGCCGGAGCAGTACTGGGCGAAGCTCGGCGCGGGCGCGAACACCCCATAGTAGTACTGATCGGGCTTGGCTCCGTCCGCCGCTCGCTTCGAGTACAGGAAGTCGAGCGCCGCGTTCCACTGGTTGCCGCTCTGCCCGCTGATGCTTCCGGAGTAGGTCACCGGGCTGTGCAGCGTGACGCTGACCTCGGGCACGGGAAATAGTTGATACAGCCGCTTCTGGTAGGCCTCGAGGCGAGCGGGACTGGTATCGGGGCTCTGGCCGCCGACCACGATCGGAACGACGACGACGTCGAGCTTCCCGCCGGCGTCCTTCGCGCCGAGTGGCTGGGTTCCCTGACTGGGATAACGCGCCCCGGACGTGTCGCCCGCGGGGCCTGTCGCCGTCTCCTCGATGCTCACCGAGAAGTCGGTGGTCTTCGAGATCGAGGCTCCGTCGAGCTCGAAGTTGAACGTGCTGGTGAGGGCTTCGTCCGTCGACGCGTTGCTCACGACCTGCTTTTTTTCCCAGCTCTTCTCGGCGAGAGTGAGCCGCACCAGGAGCTCTCTCGGGCTGAACGCGGGCTTGGGACTCACGAATACCCGCACCAGCCCCGGTCGACCCGCGACCACGGGCGCGTTCTTGTTCGTGACTGCGCTTCCCGCCTTGACGATCGGGATCTTCACGCTCTGATAGACGGCGATCTCGGCGATGTCGATCCCGCTGGCGAGCGGACCCGCGGGGCTGCTGGCGCCGCCTTGGCCACCGGTTGCCGGGCTGCCGCCTGCGCCGCCGGTCGCGGCGCCGCCGGATGACGCTGGTGGATCGCCGGTCACGCCGCCACTGCCGCCGCTGCCGCCTGGGCCGCCACCGCCGGTTGCCCATCCCCCGCCGACCGGCGACTTCTGGCCCATCTCGTCGCAGGCCGAAGCACACTGCTCGACCTCACCGCTTGCGCACACGCAGAACTGAAAACAGGTGCTTGCCTGTTCGCAGGCGCTGTTGGTTTCGGTGCCCGGCTCGGCGACGGCGCAACCCGACGTGGCGAACAAGAACAGGACCAGCGTGGCTCGAGCGTTGAACATGGCGTGCACCTCTCGGTCGCCGAGAGAGCAGAACGCGTGCCACGGGGGCTTTTTCCAGCGGCAGCGGGGATCTCTCGTGAGGGTGCTCGAACCGACGCGAGGTCGCATCGAAGCGAGCCCCGAGGCAGGGCTCACCCGCCGCCGTGGGCTGGCGCACCACACCACCAGTCGGCTGCACCACACCAACGAGTTGGCCGCGGCACTCCGCCGCATCGCAAACGGCGCAGCCGGTGTCCCGCCATCCGCCCGTGGTATCGTCGTCGCGTGCGTCTCGGGTTCACGTGTTTGCTATTCGCCCAGCTGGGCCTCGGTTGCTCGGCGGTCCTGGGCATCGACGGCGCGTACGACGATCAACCGGACAGTGATGCGGCGTCCGGGGGAAAGGGGGGAAGCGGCGGCTCGGGTGCAACCCCGTCGGGTGGAGCTGGCGGGCTCGGGGGCAGCACGACGGGCGGCGCGGCTGGCATCAACGCCGGCGGCACGAACGCCGGCGGCGGTGGGACGGGCCCCGGCGGTGGGGGCACGAACGCGGGCGGCACGGGTGGAGTAGCTGGCGGGGAGAACTGCACGAACGGCGTCGATGACGACGCGGACTCGCTGATCGACTGCGCCGATCCGGAGTGCCAGTCCGCGGGCTTTGCTTGTGTCGCGGCGCCGAATGGTTTCAAGGGTCCGTTCGTGTTCGGTCAGGCGCCGAGCCTCGGCTCTTGTCCGAGCGCGTACCCGGTCGAGAGCGTGACGGGCGGGGACGTGCTGGTCGCTCCAGCCGCGAACTGCGGACAAATCAGCTGTTCTTGCGCTCCCGCGAGCGGCGTGCCCTGCAGTGGTCTCCTGGTCGACTACTTCGGCGACGCGTCGTGCACGGGCCAGCCCAAGTGGACGAAGCTGCCCAGCGGAGGCTGTTACTCCAGCAATTTCGTGCACTGCGCGACCGGCTGCGCGTATCCAACTGGAGCCACCGTCGACTACGGCTACCCCGTGTCGTCCGGAGCATGCCAGGCGAGCAGCCAAGGCAGCCCCGTGGTCGCGCCGGCCAAATGGAACAGTCCGGCTCGGCTGTGCTCGAGCGGCAAGACCTCCGGTGGCTGCAGCGCCGGCGAGTGCATCGCCAAAGCCCCCGCACCGTTCGAGCGGATCTGTGTCTACGCCCTGGGCAACGTGTCGTGCCCGGTGCCCTTCAACGCCAAGCTCAATCTGAGAAATGGCTTCAGCGACTCGCGCGCTTGCAGCCCGTGTGGGTGCGGCGCGCCCGCGTTGGACTGTAGCGCGCAGGTTACCGACTACTACGGGAGTGTGTGTGGTGCCGGCGGCTCCGGTGGCGGCAAGGGCACCCCTCTCGACGCGTCGTGCACGGCGGTCGAGGTCAGCGGAGCGGTGAGCTCGGAGACGCGGTATCTGGAGGTCACGAACCACGCCGCAAGCGGACCTTGTACCCCCTCGGGCTCCACGCCCACAGGTAGCGCGACGGCGGGACCGACCCTCACCGTCTGCTGCATGCCCTGAGCGCCGGCTGGTTGGATGAAACAGACCAGGGTGGTCTGACCGAGTGGACCGGGGAGTCGCGGGTTGCCCCAGCGCATGGGCCTTGACGCCGGGACAAAGGCCTCTGACTTCCAGCCGAGCGGCACGATTGTGCGCTCAGTCGAAGCGCGGCTCCCGGCACGCTCCGTGCTCTTCCGCACTGCATGACCCAGCTCGCGAGCTCCGCTGTCCAGAGTCCCCCGACGTTGCCTGCTCCCGGTTCAATCGTGGATGGCTACGTGGTCGAGGAGTTGATCGGCAAGGGCGGGATGGCGGCCGTCTACAGCGCGCGGGGCTTGATCAGGGGCGACCGCGTTGCGCTCAAGATGCTCCTGCCCCAGGTTGCGACGCACCTCGCGGTCGTCCACATGTTGCTCGACGAATCGCGCATCATCGGGCGGATCACCCACGAGAACGTCGCGCGAGTTCTGCACACGGGGCGCTGGTTCGGGACGCCGTACCTGCGCCTGGAGCTGGTCGAAGGCTGGTCCTACGCGCGCATCCTGAAGCGCGCGCGCCGGGTCGGCATGCGTCTGCCGAGCGGGTTTCACGCCGCGGTGCTGGCGCAAGTTGCGCTGGGATTGTCGGCAGCCCACGCAGCCTGCGACCGCGACGGGCAGAGTCTCCTGGTCATTCATCGCGACGTGAAGCCTGAGAACGTGCTGGTCGGCTTCGACGGTCGGGCGAAGCTGGTCGACTTCGGGATCGCACGGGCGCGCACGCGTTCCAGCCGCACACGCCCCGGCGGAGTCAAGGGGACCGTCGGGTACATGGCCCCGGAGCAGTTCGTCGCGCCGGAGCGGGTGAGCTTCCTGGCAGATCTCTGGGGGCTCGGCGCGACGGCCTGGGAGTGTTTTGCGGACCGCCCGCTGTTCCGCTCGCGTTCGCTGGGCGAGGCCATGCTTGCGATCGTCTACGCAGAGATCCCGGACATCGGCGCCGTTGCCGGCGATCTGCCGGAGGAGCTCGGCTCGATCATCATGCGCTGTCTGGAGCGCGAGCCCACTCGGCGCCCGGCCTCGGCGCTGGAGGTCGCGGACGCATTTGCGGTCGAGGCGTTCGCGCTCGGGTTCGGTGATCCAGTGCAGGTTGCCCGCGTGCTCGGCCAGCTGCGGGAACTCTGGGCTCTCTACACGAGCGCCGCGAGCCCGAGCGTGCCGCGGGTCGACGCTCGGCCGCGCGCGCGCGGACATGGGCTCGGCTTGACGCTCGGGCTCGGTGTGTTTGCGCTGGCGGCGGCCCTCGCTGTTTGGTTGGTTCAAGCGCGCGTCGCGCCGGAGCTGCCACTTGCAGAACGCGGCGTGGCCAGCTGGCGCGTCGAGCGGCCTCGCGAGGGTCGGCCAGTTCACGACGAGCTCATTCCAACCGTCGACGTGCTCGATCTCGCGCTCGAGCGCTGAGCCGCTGCCCCACGTTGTCCGAAGCCAAGGAGCCCCATGCACCGCTCACACACCCACGAAACTCCGGTCGAGGTCGGACCGTCATCCATTGCGCCGGTTGCCTGGACCGACACGTACGACCCGCCCGTCATTCCCCTCGAGCCGCCTCTACCTCGGTGGGTCTGGATCAGCAGCTCGATCGCGGCCCTGTTCGTGTTGATCTCCGCGCTCGCTGCAGGGTCGGGCGAGGCGATTCCGGAGCCCGCTGCGCCGGTTGAATCACCGGTGGCTCGGGTGGAGGACTCGGAGCACGAAACGGAGCTAGTGCCGCTCGCGATCGAGGGTGACGGCGCGTCGCTCGAGCGATTGCTGATGATGCCGGCGGATGCCCGCAGCGTCACGGAGGTGCTGGCGCTGACGGAGGGGCAGCGAGTACGAGAGCTGCGCTCCGCGCGGGCCTTGATCGACGCGGGTGTCGATGGGATCTCACAGGCGGACCGCCGGCAGCTCCTCGCGCTGGCGCGGCGCGCGGACACTGGGCCCGAAGTGCTGGGCGCACTCGCGGCGTCCGGGGCGAGCCGGGCCACGGACTTGATCTTCAGCGTTCGGCAGAGCGCAGCCAAAGGCAGCGTGCTCTCGATCGTCGCCGCACAGCTGCTGCTCTCCCCGAGCACGCGCGCCGCGAGCTCTCCGGCGCTCTCCGTCGCCGTCGAATTGGAACGCATCCGTGACTGCGAAGGCGCCGCGCTGCTCGTTCACCGCGCCATTTCGGACGCTGACCGGCGGGCGCTTGGGGGCCTGCGTCGACTCGCCCGGCGCACGGGCTGCGGGCCTGACGGTCGCGGCGATTGTTTCGCCTGCCTGCGGGGCTCGCGGGAGCTGGCCGAGGCCGTACGCAGCGCGAGCCGGCGGACGCCGCCCGGGTTGTGACCGGCAGCGGCGCACGAGCTTGGGACAGGCTTTTCCACACAGGCCGCAGTGGTTTGGATCGGTCTCGGTGTTCACGCACGAGCAAGCCGCCTGTCCGCACTGGGTCATCCCGGCGGGACACGAACAGATGCAGTAGCCCTTGACGCAGATCTGCGCGGGCAGCCACGCGGCGTCACAGGAGCCGCAGTTGTTCGGGTCGGTGGTCACGTCCACGCAGGCACCCGAGCAGACGCTGACGGGGCATGAAGCTGCCGCGGATCCTTGCGGCACGCTGGGCTGCGAGCGCCGCCTGGGACCGCGGTTGTTCTGGTGGTATGTTGGCGGGCATGTTCACCCTCCGTGCCGCGCGAGCTTGTCGCGCCGTTCTCGCGGTGGTGGGCTGCGTCGTCCTTGCTGCGCTCTTGGTCCCGGCTTGCTCGCTCTCGTCCAGCCTCGAAGACCTCAAGGGCGCTACCGACGCCGGGTCGGGCGCGGATGCGTGTGTGCCGCGCACCTGCGCCGCTGCCCTCGCCCAGTGTGGAGCGATCGACGACGGATGCGGCAAGGTCCTCGCCTGCGGTGACTGCCCCACCGGTCAGAACTGCGGCGGCGCTGGCGTGAACCAGTGCGGAACGGGCTGTCCCTCCAAGAACTGCACCGAGCTCGGGGTCGCCTGCGGAGTGACCAACAACGGCTGCGGGCTCGCACTCGACTGCGGGGCCTGCACGGCGGGCAGCGTGTGCACCGAGGGCTCGTGCCTGAAACAGGCGGGCTGCGGGGACGGAACCTGCGACGTGAGCGAGAGCTGCGAGACCTGCCCCGCCGACTGCGGCTGTGCCGCGTCGGGCGTGTGTGTGGGTGGGCAGTGCTGCACACCCAGCTGCCCGACCGGCAAGTGCGGAGCGGACGGCTGCGGCGGGAGCTGCGGCACGTGTCCCGGCGGCCAGATCTGTCAGGCAGGCTCGTGCGTCACATCGGCGACGTGTGGCAACGCGGTATGTGATGCTGACAAAGCCGAGACCTGTGAGAACTGTGCGGACTGCGCCTGTGGGGCGGGTGTGTCGTGTGTCAACGGTCAGTGCTGCAAACCCAGCTGCGCGGGCAAGACCTGCGGCTCGGACGGATGCAACGGCACCTGCGGCTCGTGTGCGACTGGACAAACCTGCGCCGCTGGAACCTGCACGCTCGACGTCGTCTGTGGCAACAAGAGCTGCCAGTCCGGGGAGAACTGCAACAACTGCTCGGCGGACTGCGCCTGCACTTCGGGTCAGGTGTGCACGGGGGCGGGGAGCTGCTGCACCCAAGCTTGCAACGGCAAACAATGCGGCAGCGACGGCTGCGGCGGCAGCTGCGGCTCCTGTCCGGCTGGAGAAAACTGCTCTGCGAGCGGCACCTGCACGCCGTCGGTCTCGTGTCCCAACGGGACCTGCGAGTCGAGCGAAGACTGTTCGACCTGCGCCGACTGTGCCTGCGGGACCGGGAAGGTCTGTTACAACGCGGCCTGCTGTACCAAACAGTGCACTGGAAAACAGTGCGGTTCGGACGCTTGCGGCGGCAGCTGTGGCAGCTGCAAGTCGGGAGAGACGTGTCAGGCGAACGGGACCTGCCTGCCGCCCCCGTGTCCGAACGGCGTTTGCGACAACGGTGAGAACTGCTCGACCTGCCCCGACTGCAACTGTGCGACTGGCTCGATCTGTTACCAGAGCGGGTGTTGCGTGAAGAAGACCTACGACGACGTGTGCCCGTCCTACGGTGACTGCGGCAATGCGCCCGACGGTTGTGGCGGCACGGTCAACTGTGGGTCGTGTCCAGCCTCGTTCACCTGCGTCAAACAGGGCGGTTATTTCTGTTGCTCCTACAAGAACGGGACCTGCCTGCTCTGATCGGGTCCGCCACGGCAGGAACAGCGTCGCTCAACGCCGTAACGCCAGCGCCAGCAGAAACGCTGCATAGATGCTCACCATCAGCGCGCCTTCGGCGCGTTGGATGCGGCGGGCCGTCCTCATGCTCACCGCGCACACGACCGTGAGCACGCCGAGCACCAAGAAGTCGAGCCTCATGTTCGCGAGCGGAGCAGCGACGGGTCGCACCAGCGCAGCGATGCCCAGGATCAGGAGCACGTTGAAGATGTTGGAGCCGAGCACGTTGCCGACCGCGAGCTCCGATTTCCCGCGCAGCGCCGCGACCAACGACGCCGAGAGCTCCGGCAGGCTCGTTCCCACCGCAACGACGGTGAGCCCCACGACCCGCTCACTCATCCCGAAGCGCAGGGCCAGCCCGACCGCGCCGTCGACGAACAGCTTGCCGGCGCCGAGCAGCACGCCCAGCCCCAGGGCCGCGTAGAGCGCAAGCACCAGCTTGCCCTCGCGCGGCTCGGGTTCGGCTTCGCTGTGCAGTGGAGCGTCCTTCGGTGTCACTCGGCGCAGCGTCACCCAGGTGAACATCAGGGCTCCGGAGAGCAGCAGTGCGCCTTCGATGCGCCCGATCCCGCCATTCCACAGCAACAGCGGCAACGCGGCGGTGCTCAACATCATCAGAGGCAGCTCCCGCCGCATCAGTCCGGTCTGAACTTTTGGCGGCGAGATGATCGCCGTCAACCCCAGGATGAGTCCGATGTTGGCGATGTTCGAGCCGACGATGTTGGCGATGGCGAGCGCGCCCCTGCCGTTCACGGCGGCGACGGTGCTGACCGCGAGCTCGGGCATCGACGTGCCGTAGGCCACGACGGTGAGGCCAACGGCGAGTGGGCTGACGCCCATCGTGCGAGCGAGCCCGGAGGCCCCCTTCACCAACCACTCGGCGCCCAGGTAGAGGCCCAGGCCTCCGAGCGCCAGGAACAGCACGTAGGTGGTCAACCCCCCAATCAGAGCGCGGCCCGGCTTGACGGCGCAAGCATTGACGGCGCCGCGCGGCGAGCGGAGGTTCCGCTCGTGGGACCGAAGCGAAGGATCTGGGCAGCGGCGCTCCCGCTCGTCGGGCTCTGCGCGTGCATTTCGACCCGGCAATCGCTGACACCCGAGGCGGCCGGGGTGCGCTACGTCGAGGGCAAGCTGGAGCCGGCGTGTGACTTCGTCGAGGAGATCAGCGTGGGGCGGGACTGGTTCGTCACGGACGAACGGCAACCGGCCGTGTCCAACGACGACGTGGTGGTGCGCATGCGGCGTCTCAGCGCAAAACGCGGCGGCAATCTGGTCGTGATCCTGGAGAATGAACCGCCCAACAACAAATGTACGGGGTTCAACGGTCTGGGGCGGGTCTACCGCTGCTCGGCCGAGGCGCTCGCGGCGCTGCCGCCATCCGGCACCAAGCTCAGCCAGAAGGACGCGCCGTGAACCTCGGCAACCTCTTGCTCAGGGTCGGCGTGCGGTGCAGCGCGCGAGACTGAGCGCCCTTGGCCTGGCTTTGGTGATCGGCACGAGCTGCGGTCCCGACGCCCGCCGTCCGCGAGCCGTCGGGGTGGACGGGGCTGAGCCCGTCGCGGCGGAAGCGGGCAGCGCGAACGGAGCGGGCAAGAACCTGCTTCGAGTCTGCGCGGTTGCCGGCCCGAAGGCGACGAACACCCCGCTCGGCAACTTGAGTCACGTGGTCGAGCTCGCCTCGCGCAGCTTCTACCTGGCGCGCTTGGCAAACGATGCAGTGAGCCTCGTCCAGCTCGGGGCGAGCGGTGAGCTGGTCGAGACTCGGCTTCCGCCTGGGGCTTCCCAGATGGCCCGCGAAGGGAGCTCGCGACTGCGTTTTTTCGTGGATGGCAAGAGCCCGAGCTGGGTCAGCGTCGATCTATCGAACCCGGACGCACCGAGTGTCGGTGGGCTTCAACCGGCGCCGGGCCTCGCACACGCGGGGACCTTGAAGGCGTTCGTATCCGACGGCGAACGCGCGCTGCTCGGTCGATACATGGTCGACTACGACCAGCAGCCGCCGCGGTACCATGGCGAGACCGCGCTCCATTCAGTGCCCGACGGTCAGCGCACGAGCCCGGTCGTGCCGATGACCGCCTGGAGCGGAGCCTGCCGCCACAAGCGCTGTGTGGCAGCGGCGAGCGCCGAGGGGCTCGCGGTGCCCGTCGAGCTCATCGGCTTGAGCGACGGCGGCTATCAGAAGCTCGGAAGGTTCGACGACGCCTGCGGTTGGTCAGACTGGGTCCAAGGTGATCGCTGGATCGTCGCGCTCTCGACCAAAGCAGGGATCGACCTCTGGGGGATCGATCTTGCCTCGTGGAAGGTATCGAAGCGGCGGATCTCACTCGACGCCGAGTGTCCGAAGGTCGAACACATCGAGCTCGGCGGCCGCCCGGGCCTGCTGTACGAGCCCCAGAAGGGGCGCTCACGCTTCGCGCCGGTGACGGCTGCCCTTCGACTGGGTGCGCCCGAGACACTCCCGTCCAGTAGCTTTCAGGAGCGGAAGGTTGCACCCTTGCCCGACGCTGCGCTCTGGGTCGAGCAAACCGTAGGCCACGGCATGATGCACTCGCCCACGGACCGCGAGATCCGACGCTACTACCAGGTGTGGAGCTTCGACGGACGCGCGACCTTGCTCCACCGAGAGCCACGCGCTGGTTGGGCGGCGGAGAAGTTCGAGAGCCTGCCGCACTCGGGCGAAGAGGGGAAATTCAGCGGCGGCTTCCGCGCTCACCCGCTGGTCCGCCCCGGGTTTGCGGCGGTGTTCATCGATCAGCGTCCGGCGGGCAAGAGTGAGCTTCTGCTCGTGGGTCGTCCGTGTACGGATTGAGACCGCGGACGGGCAGCCATGCCAGAGATCTCACGGGAAGCCGGCAGAGCGAACGTGGGTTTGGCTCAGGTTGGGAGATCGACGGTCAGGAGGCGGACGTCGTGGCCGATCGAGCTGGTCTCGAGCAGTGCGGCGCTGGCGACACCGCCGGGGTGTTCGCCCACGCTGCCGACACCAACGATGTGGACGTCGGGCAGGCGCCGCTCGAAGTGAATGTGGCTGCCACCACACACGATGATGTCGGCCATGTCGTCGCCGACCAGCGCGTTCATCTCGTCGTCGCTCATCTCGGGTGAAAACGACTCCGTCAGGTCCACCGGTGAGCCATGGATCAACAGGATCTCGTCCGCGTTCTCCACCGGGATGCGGGCCGTGGGCGCGAGCTTCGCTACGCGCGCGATGATCAGCTCACCCAGCTCCTGGTGCACCTCCCGCAAGCGCTGAATGCGTCGCCGCTCCGTCTCGGTCGTGCCAAGCAGCTTGTCCGGATCCACCCGCGCCAGGGCCTTGTCACCAATGCCCTGGACACACACCGCCTTGTGTTCGATGAGCAGCTTCCACACACCGAGCGGATCCGGACCGGGGAAGAGCAGATCCCCACAGGCCAGCACCTGATCGAATCCCAGGCCGCTCGCGTACTCGAGCACTGCCGCGAGCGCTTTCGCGTGACCATGAATGTCGGAGACGCACAGAAATCGCATGCTCGGCTCGCCGCCCCAGTCTTCCCACGATCGGATCACTCACGGCAAGTCCGGGCGCAACAGGTCACAAACACCGGTCACCCGCCAAGCCTCGGGCGATTCGTGCTAATTCGGCGGCGCCGATGGAGTCGTCCGAGAGCCTGCTCGTCCGAGCCCGAAGCATCGACGAAGCTCGCGCCCGGAGCCGCGAGCACGAGCTCGGAAGAAAGCGCGCGGTCGCGGTGCTGCTCTCCACCGCATTTCCCCCGCTGCGCCCGGCGCTCACCTGGCAGGTCGAGGCGCTGGACGAAATTGCGCGGGCGGGCTGGCGAGGGCGGCGGCAGCGTGCCGATCTCCTGAGTCGCATCCTCGGGGCGGTCGGTGACCTTTCGAATGCCGACCAGGTAAAGTCCCGCCTCCGCCGCGCGGTCTGGAGCGAGAAGTCACGCATTGCGCTGAGGGAGCTGCTGCCGCCCGACATGGGTGGCGCGAGCATCGATGTCACTGCGGCGGAGCTGAGTGACCTGGCGGAAGCGGCGCTGGAGGTCGCGCTGGCGGAGGCGCGGGCTCACGTCGCCACGCGTTTTGGTGAGCCGCGACTCGACACCGGGGCGCCGGCCGCGCTGCTCTGCCTCGGCATGGGGAAGCTGGGAGGTCGGGAGCTCAACGCTGGCTCCGATGTCGATCTCATCTTCGTTTACGACAGCGACGAGGGCAGTGCGGGGGAGCTCTCGCTGCACGACTTCTGGACGCGGGTGGTGCGGCGCGCCGTGGCGACGATCGAAACGCCCACGGCGGACGGTCTGGTGTGGCGCGTCGATCTGAGGCTGCGCCCCGAGGGCTCTCAGGGGCCGATCGTCAACAGCGTGGCGGCGACGGAGCGTTATTACGAAACGTGGGGGCGATTGTGGGAGCGTGCTGCGCTCCTGCGTGCCCGACCGGTGGCCGGCGACGCTGCGCTCGGAGCGCTCGTCGAGCGGGAGCTGATCGGCCCCTTCGTGTACCGGCGCAAGGTGGATCCCAGCATTGCTGGTGCGCTCTCGGCGCTGGTGGAACAATCGCGCGCGGAGCTCTCGACGGACCCGGCGCGGGACGTGAAGCTCGGACCGGGCGGCATCCGCGAGGCGGAGTTCTTCGTCCAGAGTCTGCAGCTGATCTGGGGCGGTCAGGAGCCCAGCCTGCGGGTCACGGGTACACTGCCCGCGCTCAATCGCCTGCGCGCCCGGGGTCTGGTGAGCGACCGCGAGATGCGGAGTGTCGCCGGTGCGTATCGCCTGCTCCGTCGGGTCGAACATCGCGTGCAGTGGATGACCGGAGTGCAGACGCACAACCTTCCGGAACAAGCCGAGGACATGGAGGTGCTCGCGCGCTCGCTCGACCACAAACGCGCCGCCGCGCTCAGCGAGGAGCTCGACCTGGCCCGTGCGCGAGTGAGCAAGCTCTTTCGTTCCCTCTCGCCCGGGGGACCGCCGCCGCTCTCGCGCCACCACGCTCTACTCAAGAAGTTGGATCTCGGGGACCCGTCGCTGAACGAGCTCGTCGAACAGAGCTTCGGCCCGGGTGATACGGCGGAGCACCTACGGGCCCTCGCCCGGCGCCCTGACGGGTTGCTCGGCGTGCTCACGCGCGAACGTCACCCCGAGCTCGCCGACCCCTTGCTGGATGGGATCGCGGAGTCGCCGGATCCCGAGCAAGCCGCGCGCACCCTGCGCTCGCTGCTCGGCCGCTTCACGAACCCCGGTGCCTACGTCAAGGTGCTCGCCGAAAATCCCCGCGCACTCGCGCGTCTGCTCTGGGTCATCGGCGCCAGCGTCTTCGTCGCGGATGCCGTGGTGAGCCGGCCGGAGCTGGCCGACATCGTGCTCTTCGGGCGAGACAGTGAGCCGCGTCCCGAGGCGGCGGTGAGCGCCGAGCTTGCCGCCATCGCAGCGGGGGTGAACGCGGAAGATTTCGAGCGCCGCGACAGCTTCGTGCGGGCGCTGCGACGGGCCAAGCGCCAGGTGATGGTGGAGGTCGCAGTGGCCGACCTGGCTGGCGTGCTCACGACGCGGGACGCAACCCGCCTGCTCTCCAACCTGGCGGACGACGTCATCGACCGCGCGCTCCGCTTCGAGCTCGGGGACGAGCCCCGCGGCCTCGCCGTGATCGCGGTGGGCAAGCTCGGCGGGCGCGAGATCGGCTACGGCTCCGATCTCGACGTCCTGTTCGTGTACGACCCGGCGCACGCTCCCGACGGCAAGGACCCCGGCGAGTACTTCGTGCGGGTGGCTCAGCGCATCATCCGTCTGATCAGCGAGCCCCATCCGGCGGGACCGGGTTACGAGCTGGATACCCGGCTGCGCCCGAGCGGCACGCATGGGATGTTGGTCACCTCGCTGGCATCGTTCGCGCGTTATCACGGCGTGCAAGTGTCGAGAGACGACGGGGGCCCGGCGGTGCAGTCCTCGGGTGCGGCGTGGGAGCGTCAGGCGCTGATCCGCGCTCGCGGCGCCGCTGGAGATCCGGCGCTGGTCGCGGCGACGGTGGAGGTTGCGGTGCGGGCGGCATACGAGGCGGGTGCGCCGCCCATCGAAGACATGCAGCGGCTGCGGACGCGCATGGAGGTCGAGCTCGGCCGGGAGAAACCCGGTCACTACGATCTCAAGACCGGCCGGGGTGGCCTCCTTGACATCGAGTTCGCGACCCAGTGGCTGCAGATGCGACATGGCAAGGATCCGCGTGTTCGCACGCCGGATACGGGTGAGGGGCTCGATGCGCTGGCAAATCTCGGTTATTTGCCGCGCCCCGAGTACGAGACTCTGCGCGAAGCCTATTCGTTCCTGCGCCGCATCGAGCAGCGGATCCACGTGCTCCATGGCACGAGTGCCACGGTGCTCGACGCGCGTTCGCCCGGGCTCGCCCAACTCGCACGGCGCATGGGACTCTACGACAGTCCGCTCGGCTCGGGTGTCGACGAGCTGCTCGCGCGCTACCGCGACGTGACGGAAGCCGTGCGCGGCGCGTACGAACGCGTGCTCTCAGGTCGCTGAGCGCTGTCCCTGGTGAAAACCCGGTCTGCCACGTGATCCTTGAAGTTTCGTGCCAAGGGATGAGACTCGGAAGCCCATGCGTGCCGTCTTGACTGCGCTGCTCCACTCCATCCTGTCGTTCCTGCGATCTCGCCAAGCCGTCGCGCTCGAGATCGTCGCGCTGCGCCATCAGCTCGTGGCTCCACCTGTGTTGGCTACTTCGAGTATCCGCCGAATGATCGCCCGGAAATCGGAGGCGAACAAGACTTGAACAGCGCGCCGGTATCACGACAATCCCTCGTGTGCTGGCCGTGTTTGCTCGATGGGCTGGAGGCGTCGTCGCCGGCGTGGTGCGAAGGGTGCACTCCGCCGTTCGGGCGACGACGCGGCCAACGTCTCTTTTCGTCGGACTCGTCGAGGACGCGTTCCGGTCGCGCGAGGAGCTCATCGCGGACGACCCCGGGAAGTCCCCGGAGGGGGAGAACACCCTTCTGCGCCAGCAACTTATCGTCGCCGCGCGACGCGCTTCGTGGCACCCGACGGGGTGATCGGTCGCGCGCCCAAGCTTCAAGGCGCACGAGCGCGGGCTCATGGTCCTCCTGGCAAGTCTCGCTCGCCATTGGCAGAGCGCCATTCTTCTGATCCAGCCACAGACCGTGCTTCGCAGGCATCGTCACGGGGTTCGACTCTTCTGGCGCTGGAAGTCACGCCACCCCAGGGCCGCTGCACCGCGGGTCGCAGCGGAAACCGTGGAGCTCATCCAGAGAATCGCGCGGGACAACCGGCTCTGGGGCGCGGAGCGCATCCGAGCCGAGCTTTTGAAGCTCGGCATCCGCGTCGCCAAGCGCACCGTGCAGAAGTACATGCGGTCGGCGCGACCGCGCCCGCCGTCGGGCCAAACTTGGGCGACCTTCCAACGCAATCACATGCACCAAGTCTGGGCGTGCGACTTCATCCAGACCTACGACATATGGTTCCGGCCGCTCTTCGCGTTCTTCATCATCGAGCTTGGGTCGCGCAAGATCGTGAGCGTGGGGGTGACGAGCAACCCGAGCTCGAGCTGGGTTGCGCAGCAGCTCCGCAACGCCACGGCGTTTGGCGTCGGGCCTCGCTTCATCATTCGAGATCGACGCGCTTCGCGATACTCGAAGGAGTGCGACGACAAGTACGGAGGTGAATTCGACCGCGTCGCTCGCGGCGTCGGAACGAGGGTGTTAAAGACACCTGTGCGGGCCCCAAAAGCCAATTCTTTCTGTGAACGCTTCTTGGGTAGTGTGCGCCGCGAGTGCCTCGACCACGTCATCGTGCTCGGCGAGCATCACCTGTTCCAGACTCTCGTCGAGTACGCGGGTTACTTCGACCGGGGCCGAAACCATCAAGGGATCGGTCAGCTCGTCCCCGCTGGGTGCTCGACCGCGGCCGCGGGGGGCGGCGCGGTGATTGCGCGCCCCGTCCTGAACGGACTGCATCACGACCACCGGCGAGCGGCGTGACGGTGACGACGCGCTTCACGCTCCGGATAGGCGAGGTAGCCGGTACGGCCAGCGTGACGAATCCCTCCGAGCGATCCCGATGAAGCAACCCCAACGCTGAAGAAGCCGAACGAGGCTGTGATGTCCGTGATCTTCGACGACTCGACCAGGAAGGAGTAATCTTGAACCCGATGCACGCCCTGAAGGCCCACGTGAAGAACGGCCGTCTCGTTCTCGACGAACCGACTGATCTGCCGGAAGGCAGAGAGGTCGAGCTGGTCGTCATGGACGACGAAGAGTTCGCCCCAGAGGAGAAGGCTCGGTTGCTCCAGGCCATCGAGGACGGGGTCGAAGACTTCGAGCGAGGCGACCACATGGACGGCTTCGAGTTCATCGCCCAGCTACGAGCCAAACGTGAAGCTGCGAGTCGGTAAGCGGGCTCAAGGACAGGCCGACCGGCTCGAAGAGTGGTGGGTCAAGAACCGGCCAGCGGCACCAAGTCTCTTCACGGACGAGCTGGAGGAACTCTTCGAGCACATCCGGAGCACGACCGCAGCCGGCGTCCGATGGCCGACTTCGAAACGTCCTGACCTTCGACGGATCTTGATGCCCCGCACGTTGAACCACATCTACTTCCGGGTGGACGAGGCGAAGGGCGTCGTTCATGTTCTCTCCGTCTGGGGCGCTCCCCGTGAACGAAACCCAAGACTGTGAAGCGTAAGCTCGACGGTGAACTGCTCGATGGCGTGTACGTGCACGCGGACGGCGACCCGCGCGCGCCGCTCGAGTTCCGGGAGCTCGACGCGCCCACGCACGCGGACGTGGCGCAGGTCGCAGCGCGCACTGCGGCCCGCATCGAGAGCATCCTCAAAGCGCACGGGCGGAGCCTCGACCCCGAGCTCGGTGAGCAGGAGCTGCCGGAGCTGTGCTTTGACGAGCCGGGGCTGGCTGCGTGTTACGCGGCGGCAGCTCAGGGCATTGGCGTGAGCGGTGATCGCGCAGGCAAGCCGCTCTTGCGGTTGGTCGTGCCGGCGGAGTTGCCCGAGCGCTCGCGTGCCGCGGACGCGACGGATGCGCCCATCGCGGAGGTGCGCGGCATCAACTTGCATGCGGCGCAGGTCATCGACGGCCGAGATCGGCGACGAGTGGAGCGGCTCGTCAAGTACATCACGCGCCCACCGATCGCGCAGGACCGCCTCGAGCGCCGGCAGGACGGCAGGCTCGAGCTCATCTTCAAGAAGGTGTGGCGGGACGGCACCCGCGCGCTGGTGCTCGAGCCCCACGACCTGATTGCGCGGTTGGTGGCGGCCGTGCCGCCTCCACGCTTTCACATGCCCGGTATTTCGGGGTGCTCTCGAGCCACTCATCGCGCCGGGCCCTCGTCGTGCCCAATCCGCCCGTGGATGCGGCCTGTCACAAGCCACCTCCGGCTCGAGGCGATCAGCTCGAGCTGCTCGGCGAGAAGGACGATGCGCCGGTTGGGCGGAGGCGGTGGGCGTGGTTGTTAGCGCACGTCCCCCGTCGGGGACTTCCAAGGGTCGTGTTCGCGGCCGATGTCGAGACGTGCCCGAGTTGCTCCGGCCCGATGAGGTGGGCGGAGGTCGCCACGAGTCGCGCGGCCATCACGCGGCTGATTGCGGAGCACGAGGACGGCCTCGGATCGAGAGCGCCGCCCACGGCGAGAGTCCCCGTCCGCGTGCCCGAGCAATTGGGGATGGGGTTCGGGGAGAGGTGAGGCGACCGAAGGCTTCGCTGGGGGCGGAGGTGTGTGTCGCGTGGGCTTGGCGAGGGTGATCGAGCTCGGCAGAGGACCCGGCGAGCCCAATCGGCGGCGGGGGTCGGGGTGCGGGAGGTGATCTCGACCCGAAGCCGTCGAGCGCGTACTCTCGGCTTGGTGGGTTTTGGCAGTTCAAATGCCCTATGCGCTCTGACGGCGACACTGGCGGCATCGGCAATCTGGATCGGCTTCGCGCCAGTGAGCGCTGCTGAGCGGGAACCGGCACCCGAGGGTCGAGGTTGCTGCTCGCACCACGACGGTGTCTGCGGTTGCTCTGGCGGTCGCGTGCAGTGTTG
The DNA here is from genome assembly GCA_016706225.1 of Myxococcales bacterium. NCBI lineage: Bacteria > Pseudomonadati > Myxococcota > Myxococcia > Myxococcales > Myxococcales bacterium. The sequence continues at coordinate 7,005 of JADJKB010000021.1, read as the reverse complement.
TGACGGCACGGCAAGTCCGAGCTGTCGGTGCTAGCCGATGGGACCACGCTCCGGATTTGACGAGCGCACCACACGTGGCGCACCCCGGGGACCAGTGAGCAGCGCCGGTGCGCCGGCAGATGGAACAGGAGCAAGACATTGCGCAGCCTGAAGCCCGTCGAACTGGTCGTCGTGGCGACTTGCACAATGGTCGCGGCCGGGTGCGAGTCGGGTGCACGGCCAGGCGCCTCCGAGGAACGCCACCGGGAGTCCACCATGGAACGGCCGCCCGCCCCATTCGGCTCAGCTCAGGCCCCGCCTTCAACGAACTTCTACTGCCGCCAGGCAAGCAACGGATACGCACGACAATGCATCAAGTCGCAAGCAGGTTGCCAGGGACAGTGTTTCACCCGATCAGTCGCGTACTGTTTCCAGGAGACACTGCATTCCCAGGGTGAGCGCGGATACCGCTTTGTCATGTGCGCTGCGACATCTGAAGAGTGCGGCGCCTGGCAGCAAATGAACAAGGCCGTGGAGCCATCGACCACGGCCTGCTACGACGCTCGCCCGGACGAGATCCCGGACGACTTCAGGATCAAGCCGGTCGAACGCGACTATTGATGCCGGCCGCAGGGGACAGCGTGCCCGGATGCCGCTCTTTCGCTTCAGCGTCTACGCGCAGGCCAATCGGATGCGCGAGCAACGCCGATGCCACCCACGACCAGCACGGCGAACCCTCCGTGACGACTCTCGAAGCCTCCCGTGTTCGTCGACTGGAATCTGATACAGCCGAAGCCCCCGTTGCCTCCGCATAGCAGAGTGTCGAACTGATGAATTGCACGCCCGCGCCTCGCTGCGATTCGCAGGAAGCGCATTTCGAACCCGAGTGCCTCCGTGAACATGGCCGCCCGACCCCCGAAGACAGGCGACAACGATCGCTTGTCCTCGAAACGAGCCCGGCCGTCGAACGCGAGGGAATCGAAGCCGACGACTTCCAGCGCGCCGATGCCGCCGACTTCGCTCACCACCGTACGTGAGTAGAGCCCGTACCCGAATTCGCCGACGGGCAGTGAAAGATCATGGTTCCGCCGCCTCGGATCAGCGCTGAGCGAGCCATCGAGCCCAACTCGAGCATGAAACCCATGGACCGGCCAGCGACGATCGATCGCGACGAAGAGACCGTAGGTCCCACTCATCATCAGCTCGCCCGCTGCCCCGTCACTGTCGTCCGCGCCCAATCCGAACGACCACCGGGCGTTGAAGCTCGACGACTGGCGAGGGTCTTCCGAAAGGATCCGTCCAATTCCGACGAGACCCCAGTGTCGGCCGGTATCTCTCGCGGCGCCAGTTCGAACGACATCACTACGTTCCACGCCCAGACCAACGCCGACGATCACACCGGCGTGGCGCTCGGAAGATGAGTCTTGCGCGTGTGCGGGTCTAGCCGTGAACCCAATGCCGAGGAGCATCGCGACCCCAGCGGCGCCCCACGCGCCGCGCATCTTTGCCGCAGGGCCAGCGCTGTCAGGCATGTCCCCGAGACGTTACAGCGGCTTTCCATGATCGGGAACACCTGATAGACGATGTTGCATGAAACTGACGTCTTTGGATTTGCGCGAGCGGATCTTGGGGGCTCTTGTCGAAGAGCCCTCGTCGCTGAAGGTTGGGAAGCGGTTCAAGATCAGCGCCAGCTCGGTGCGCAAGCTCCGACTGAAGGTAGACCGCACCGGGGTTGTCGCGGCCGGCAAGGCGCCGGGGAAGGAGCGCCTCGTGCAGGGCAAGAACGAGCGAAGGCTTCGAAAGCTGGTTGCGCAGCACCCGGACGCGACCCTCGCCGTTCTGTGCGAACTGCTGGCGGACGCGACGGGTGTGGGTGTCAGCGAGACCACGATGTGGAGGCAGCTCCGACGCATGGACCTGACGCTAAAAAAAAGTCCCTCTACGCGTCGGAGAGAAACCGCCCCGATGTAGTCGAAGCGCGGGAGCGTTTTCAGCGCCGCATGCGCAGATGGCCCGCCGGCAGGCTGGTCTTCATCGACGAGAGCGGCGTGAATCTCGCACTGACGCGCAGCCACGCCTGGGGCCCACGCGGCGAGCGCGTCGTCGATGACGTGCCTGCCGGACGGTGGGAGACGTACTCGGTAATCGCTGCACTTCGCGAAGAGGGAGTCACGGCGCCGATGGTCCTGCGCGGCGCGATGGACACCGAGTCGATGCGCGCTTGGGTCCGCACGCAACTTGCGCCGAGCCTTCCTTCGTGATTCCGCCGGTCCTGTGAGCCTTGTCGCTCTGCCACACCGATGGGACCAGGCCCGCGTAGGAAGCGAGCTCCCGCGCGCTCCGGAAGCGTCGCACGTCGCCCACCCATGCGTGGATCATCGTCGCCACCCGCTCGCCGACTGCCGGGATCGTAGTGAGCCGCGCAATCTCGGGAATGGTGCTCGTCTCGTCGTGCATCTTCTTCTCGAGGGCCGAGAGCTCTGCGCCCAGAGCCCTTCCGACGGTTCGAGGAGGCTGCGCCTGATCATCCCGAGGCGCACCTCGCGCTCGGCTGGATCGGAGAGCTGTACGAAATCGACGAGCGTGCCGCGGCGGTGCCTGGCCGCAGCGAAGCGGAAGGGCCTGAGCGCCGGACTTGTTGGCGCGGGCTTGGGTGATCGCGGAGGGAGCTCGGGCGCGGCGGGTCGTGACGGGTGGCGATCGCCGCCGGCGGCCGCAGGTTCGCCACCCCGAGTCCGCGCATTTTTGCGAGGAAACATCGGCCTTCCGGGGGGGCACGCCGCTGGCCATAGCGCCGTCGTGGGGCCACCCCGCACACACCCGTCCCGAGCCCTCGCGCGTCCGGCATCGACCGGAGAGCACGCTGCTCTACCAGACAGTGGCGGAGCACTGGCCGGCGTTCCTCGAGCGCGCGGACGAGCACGGCGGCCTGCCGCGCTTCGTGGTGAAAGAGTTCGAGGCCTACCTGCGCTGCGGGCAGCTGGAGCACGGGTAAGCACGTACAGACTCAGTATTGCACTCACCCTGAATCGCATGCCGAAACAGACAACGCTCGACCTGCGAGGTGACGGGCTCGCGACGTTGTGGAAGCGACTGCCGGAACAATGCCGACGCGAAGCCGTCGCCGTGTGGTCGCGGCTGATCGCCGCTGCTGCCCGTCGGACGAGCAAGAGTGAAAGAAGCGAGGAGGAGATCGATGAGACTGGACCGAGTGGATCGAATGGGGATCGTCTGAAGGTACGAGTCGAGCATCAGGCGCGCCTGGCCTTCGTCTACGTGCGGCAGTCGTCGCTCAAGCAGGTGCGCGGCAACCTCGAAAGCCAGCGCCGGCAGTACGCGTTCGCCGACGAGGCGTTCGCGCTGGGTGGAGCCGCGGGCGCGTCCTCGTCATCGACGAGGATCAGGGCAAGGCGGCGCGCTGCCCGGAGCACGCGCCGGCTTCGGCGGGCTGGTGGCCGCCGTTGCCCGCGGCGAGGTCGGCATCGTGATGAGCCTCGAGGTGTCGCGCCTGTCGCGCAACGATTCCGACTGGCATCACCTCGTGTACCTGTGTCGCTGGACGGGTACGCTGATCGCCGACGAGCACGGCGTGTACGACCCGTCGTCGTCCGCCGACCGCATGGTGCTCGGCATCCGCGGGCAGGTGAGTGAGCTCGAGCGTGACAGCGCCGTGCACCGGATGGTCGAGGCGCGCTGGAGTAAGGCCCGCCGCGGAGAAGCGTTCACGATCCGCCGGCGGGCTACGACCTCGACGAGCTCGGGCAGCTCGAGATGTCGAGCGACGAGGCAGTTCAGGCCGCCGTGCACCGCGTGTTCCACAAGTTCGAGGGAGCTGGTGCCGGCCGTCAGGTGTACCTGTGGTGGCGCGAGCAAGGCCTGCCGTTTCCTGTGCGTCGCATGTTGCCGAGGTCGCATCCGATCGTCTGGGTTCCGGTCGGCTACCGGATGATCCACAACATGCTGCGCCACCCGATCTATGGCGGCGCCTTCGTCTTCGGACGCAGCGAAACCCTGCGCGAGCTCGATCCGCAGACGCAGAAGCTGTCGCTGCGGCGAGGGCGGCGGGGATGGTCGACTGGCCCGTCTTGATCAAGGACCATCATCCGGCATACATCTCTTTCGAAACGTTCCTCAAAACCAGGAGAGCCTGCGCGCCAACAGCGTGATTCCAGTCCCCGCCGACGAAGCTCACCAAGGAGCCGCGCGTGGATGTCGAGCGGTTTTGCAGGGCCTGATGCGTGGTGGGCACTGGGGCCGGCGCATGTACGTCAACCACGGCGGTGAGCGCGCCGTTCGGACGCTGCAGTATCGTTGCTCGCGTCCGCTCGCCGCCGTCGCAGGGCAGGACTGCCAGCTCATTGGCGGCAAGCGCATCGAAGCGCTGGTGGTCGAGGCGTTCCTCGACGTGTCGGCCGCTGCCGGGATTGAAGCGGCGGCGCTGGCGGGCGAAACGCTGCGGCTCGAAATCGAGGCGACAGAGCGCTCCTGGCACTTGCAGATCGAAAAGGCCGAGTACGAGGCTCAGCGTGCGGAGCGGCAGTACCTGGCAGTAGAGCCCGAAAACCGCACCGTGGCCCGCGAGCTCGAGCGGCGCTGGAACGAGCGCCTGGTCGAGGCTCGGAGCGCTGCGCGCGCAAGCGGCGCGGACGCGCAGGACCCAGCGTCCGCTGAGCGACGAAGAGCTTGCCCGCGCCCAGGAGCTCGGAAAAGACCTGCATGAGGTATGGAGCGCACCGAGCACGACCGTGCGCGATCGCAAGCGCCTGCTACGTGCGCTGATCGAGGAAGTGCAGGTCAAGAGCGACGAGAAACGTCACCTGCTGCGCATCGTGTGGAAGGGAGGTGCGGTTACGGATCGTGACCTCGTCCGTTACCGCTCAAAGGGTCCTCGTGCACACGCCACCTCTGAGGAGATCATCGAGCTGGTGCGCAAACTGGCGACGGAGTTCGACGACGTGCAGATCGCCGGCATCCTCAACCGGCAAGGGCACAAGAGCGGCCTGGGACGCGCCTTCACGAAGTCGAGCGTCCTGTCGCTTCGTGGCAGTCACCAGATCCCGAAGTGTCCAACTCCCCAAACCGCGCGATGAGCGCGAAGGCCCTTTCACCGCCGATCGGGCCGCGCGCGAGCTCGGCGTCTCAATGCACACCATCCATCGCTGGCTCCGCGACGGCACGCTGTCGGGGCAGCAAGCCACCGAAACGGCCTGGCGGATCGTGCTCACCGAAGACGTTCGACGTCGCCTGACCAGCGGCTCCGCGCCGGAGAACTGGGTCGGGCTGAAGGCGGCACGCCGCCTGGCCTGGCAAAGTCGCTCGTTGCCCATCTGGTCAAGCAGGGCAAGCTCGGGCGGTCCGCACTGTCGTGCGCAACCGCGAGTGCTGGCGAATCGACGTTTCTTCCGCAGATCACGCGCCCCAAACCGACCTCTTTGACCGGAATGCGCAACGGTAAGAAAAAGGAACCGTAGTATGTCCGCACGCACGGCTGCCTGCACCTTGCGTGTCGTGACTGCGGGTACTCGGTTCGTCGCGCTCAGTTGCAAGAAGCGCGGGTTCTGTCCATCCTGTTTGGGCCGCCGGATGGCCGACACCGCGGCGCACTTGAGCAGGCGGTGCTGCCGCGCGTGCCCATCCGTCATTGGATCTCGCTTTGCCCTGGGGTCTGCGCTTGCTGCTTTCGGGCACGACCGCAAGCTCTGCTCCGAGGTGGTGAGCGCGTTCATGGCGGAGGTGGACCGCCTGGCTGCGCTGGCGCGCGAAGCGCGAGCTCTCGGCTGGCGAGTGTGGCAAGCTGCCACCTGGATCCGTGGTCGCTGTGCAGAGGACGGGACAGCGCTCCGGCTCAACGTCACTTCCACGCCCTGGTGCTCGATGGCGTCTACGTGCACGCGGACGGCGACCCGCGCGCCGCTCGAGTTCCGGAGCTCGACGCGCCCACGCACGCGGACGCGGCAGGTCGCAGCGCACCGCGGCCGCATCGAGAGCATCCTCAGCGCACGGGCGGAGCCTCCTTGACCCCGAGCCCGGTGAGCAGGAGCTGCCGGAGCTCTGCTTTGACGAGCCGGGGCTGGCTGCGTGTTACGCGGCGGCAGCCTCAGGCATTGGCGTGAGCGGTGAGCGCAGGCAAGCCGCCTGCGGTTGGTCGTGCCGGCGGGAGTTGCCCGAGCGCTCGCGTGCCGCGGACGCGACGGATGCGCCCATCGCGGAGGCGCGGCATCAACTTGCATGCGGCGCAGGTCATCGACGGCCGGGGACGGGCGACGAGTGGAGCGGGCTCGCCAAATACATCACGCGCCCTCCGATCGCGCAGGACCGCCTGAGCGCCGGCAGGACGGCAGGCTCGAGCTCATCTTCAAGGAGTGGCGGACGGCACCCGCGCGCCGTGCTCGAACCCCTACGGACCTGATTGCGCGGTTGGCGGCGGCCGTGCCGCCTCCACGCTTCACATGCTCCGGTATTCCGGGTGCTCGAGCCACCATCGCGCGCCGGCCCCGGTCGCGCTCGCCGCCCGTGGATGCGGCCTGTCAGTAAGCCACCTCCGCTCGCGAGGCGATCAGCCTCGAGCTGCTCGGCGAGAAGGACGATGCCGCCGGTCGGGCGGAAGCGGTGGGCGTGGTTGCTGGCGCACGTGTTCGCGGCCGATGTCGAGACGTGCCCGCGTGTTCGGCCCGATGAGGTGGGCGGAGGTCGCCACGAGCCGCGCGCCAATCACGCGGCTGATTGCGGAGCACGAGGACGGCCTCGAGAGCGCCGCCCACGGCGAGAGTCCCCGTCCGGGCCTGGAGCAATTGGGGATGGGGTTCGGGGGGTGAGGCGACCGGCGACTCCGCTGGGGGCGGAGGTGTGTGTCGCGCGCGCTTGGCGAGGGCGTGATTTGTTCTCGGCAGAGACCTGGCGAGCGACCAATCGGCGCCCGGCGAGCCTAATCGGCGCCGGGGGTCGGGGTCGGGAGGTGATCTCGACCCGGGAAGCCGCCGTCGAGCGCGTACTCCGGCTTGGTGGGTTTTGGCAGTTCAAATGCCC